>NZ_JBQHTP010000002.1:0-292842 GCF_052065655.1 Bittarella sp. HCP28S3_D9
CCCGCGTTCCCCGCCGCGTCCACCGCCCGGTAGAGCCCGTTTTGGTCGACGGAGACCCTCTCGCTGGCCTTGCCGTTGCCCTTCTCCGCCCCCTCGGTGGGCAGGGCGAAGATCTCGGCCGCCACCCACTTCTCGGATGCGGCGTCGTACCGCTCCAACTTCCAGATGCCGGAGAGGCCGTCCGTCAAGGTCACCGCCTGGTCCCCTTCATCCAGGGTCAGGGTCGGGGCGTCCTTGTCCACCTTGATGACGTCGTCGTTTCGCACCGACTTGGCCCCGTTCTCGCTGTTTTCCGCCTGCAGGGCCACCGGCGTCTTGGTGTTGCTGTCGTAGACCACCGACTCCCCCTTGCCGGTGAGGGTGGCGTGCACCGTCCCCTCCTCCGGGTCCTTGATGTAGAACTGGTTGAAGTCCCCGGGGTAGAAGGTGATGGCCACGTCCGTGTTGTTCCACCCGTTCTCATTGGGGCTGGTGCGGGTGTAGTGGTAGTCCTTCCCCGCCTCCCCTTCTGGGTCCTCCGGGTCGGCCGGGGTCAGGGGCTGGGCCGGGATCAGCTCGGCCCCCGAGTACTGCTTGGAGCCGAAGAAGTCGTCGCTCATCCGCTGGCCCACCGTGACCGCCTTGCCGTCGGGGTTGTCGATCTTTGCCTTGTAGGTGATGACGTTCCCCGCCGCCGTGCAGCCGAAGGGGATGCCCTCCCCCGACACGTCGTAGGGCTGGCCGGAGGCGTTCGTCACCGCCTTCCCGTCCACCGTCACCGTCTGCTCATCCCCCGTGAGGATGTCCAGGCCGGCGGTGGGGTACTTCTTGACCTTTTCGTCGTCCTCCGGCACCAGGGTCAGGTGGTCGTAGACGATCTCGTTGCCCGCGTCGGGGTGGGTGTTCTTCACCGTGGCGCGGACGGTGACCACGTCCCCGTCCTGCAGGGCCAACTTCTCCTCGTCGCTCATGGTGTTCCCGTCTTCGTCCAACAGCTCGGTGCTCACGAACTGCGGCGTGTAGTGGGTGTAGCGGGCGGAGACAAAGGTGCCGCCGACGCTGTAGACCCTGTCCAGGCTATTGTGGTTGGCTTTTGGCCAGCCACACACACCCATAATGGAAAGGATAGCCTTCTCCTCGTTTTTATGGGGTGTCTGATAGCTGCATTCCGTTCCCCCAAAATTGATTGTCAGAGTTGAGGTCGCTGCTTTATAGCTTACAATAAGTCTCTGCTTTCCGTTGAGCAGACTGTCGCTAAGCTTAGTCGTTGCACAGATGGTGTGGTCGACATTGGTTGGGAAAAATGTTATTTGCGTTCCAGCATTGTATGTCAAATGAGCAACGCGCGCAAAAAAGCAATATGTAGAGCCAGACATCAACCCTATGTTGAGGGTGGTGTAGGTCATTTTATCCATATACTCAATTGAAAAATCCCCTTCAAACTGCCAATCCGCGCGAAGAGAAACCATATTTTTACTGTTTACACTACTGATAACCCCATAGTCGTTGGAATACGCCGATGACCAGTGCGGTATGGCATAACTGGTATCTGCCAGGTACATATCATTTCCACTCACGTATCCTCCTGGAAATCTACCACTGTCATAGTCAAATATCTCTTCCAGGGTGTCGCTCCCCACAAACTCTGAGGAGCTGTCGTCGCCGGAAGGATCTCCCTCCCCCTCTGCCAGGACCTGCAGCGGGACCAGGTTTACACAGAGGGCAATGGCCAGCGCCAGGGCGGCCAAACGCGTCCGCTTTTTCATCTTCTCGCTCCCTTTCCCGCCGCCGGGGGACCGGCAGACGGATTTCTTTACTCATAGGAGGCGGCAAAATCGGCCCCACTGTCACCCATTTGCAAACTTTTTGAAATTATTTTTTCTGGCAAACATTTCTTCCCCGCCCCGCCGAAATCTGTGCTACAATGAATGGCGAAATTTGACGAAAGGGGGCGAGGCAGATGTCCACACTCAACCACCGGCAGCTGGGGGAGCTCCTGGTGCGCGCGCGGGAGGGGGACGAGCGCGCCTTCGACCAGCTCTACCGGGCCACCGCCGACATCCAGTGGAAACAGGCCTACGCCATGCTGCACGACGCCGGGCTGGCGGAGGACGCGGTGCAGGAGACCTACCTCACCCTCTACCGCCACATGGGGCAGATCGACAGCCCCAAGGCCCTGGTGGCCTATCTCAACCGCACGGCCTACCGGGTCTGCCTGCGGCTGGCCCAGCGCCAAAAGCAGGTGCCCCTGGACGCCGCCCCGCCGGAAACCCAGCCGTTGGCCGCCCTGCCCGACGACGACGCCCGCCACCTGCCCGAGGAGGCCGCCATCGAAAGGGAGGAGGTGCGCGCCCTCCTCTCCGCCCTGGAGGAGCTGGACCCCCGCCAGCGGGAGGCGGTCTTGCTGCACTACTACCAGCGCCGCACCGTGGCGGAGATCGCCCAGGCGATGGACTGCTCCCCCTCCACCGCCCAGAGGCTCCTCAACCGGGCGCGGGGGCGGCTGCGGCAGCTGCTGGGCCTCCCCGCCCTCCTGGTGGGGCCGGCGGTGGGCCGGGCGGTGCAAAAACTCCCCTCCCCCACCCCGCAGCCCCCCAAAAGGGGGCGTGCGCTCCCCCTTCCCCTGGCGGCCCTCCTCGCCCTCGCCCTGGGGGGCGCGGCCTTTGCCCTGGGGCGCAGCGGCGGCCCGACCATCACCCGGGCGACGGCCGCTTCCGGCTGGCGCGCCCAGCCCTGCCCCGTCACCATCTCGGTGGCCGGGGCGACCCCCGACCAGGTGGTCCTGGTGGGGCCGGACGGACGCTCCACCCCGGCGCGCCGCCAGCCCGATGGCAGCTACCTGGCCCTGGCGGAAGAAAACGGCCTCTACACCGCCCTCGCCCGCACCGGGACAAAGGAGGCCCGGCGGGAGGTCTCCGTTCAAGCCGTCGACCGGGCGGGCCCCCGCCTCCTCTCCACCCGGATGGAGGGGGGCCGGGCCGTCTTTTCCCTGGCGGACGAGGGGGCGGGGGTGGACTGGTCCAGTGCCGCCCTCACCGGCGAGGGGGGCGCCTCCTTCGCCCTCCTCCGGGTGGACGAGGCGGCGGGCGAGGTGGTCTTTTCCGCCCCCGGCGGCCGCTACACCCTCGCCGTCTCCGACCGGGCGGGCAACCGCTCCACCGGCCCGGTGACCCTCTCCTTTCCCGAAGGGGAATAGGCGTTTTCCCCTGTTTTTGGGCCGCCGCAGAGAATGTGCACTTTTTCGCTACCATCGGCGGCTGAAACGTGGTAAAATAGAGTTGGGAAAGCGCGCCGTTTCGGCCTGGGCGACAGTCCGGCTGCCGGGGGGCGCGCTTTGGCGCAGCCCGAAGGGGGCTCGCCTGGCCCGTTCGGAGAAAAGGAGAGACCATGTTTCAAATTGGGGAGTACGTTGTTTACGAGAACACCGGCGTCTGCCGGGTGGAGAAGGTGGGCCCGCCGGTCGGCATCCCCGTGTCCGACAAGGAGCGGCTCTACTACGAGCTCTCCCCTGTGCGGGGCACGGGCACCATCTTCATCCCGGTGGATGCCGGGGCCTTCATGCGGCCCATCATCACCCGGGAGGAGGGGCTGGCCCTGTTGGCAAAACTGCCCCAGCTGCGGGCGGAGCCCTGTGCCGACCGGGACCAGCGCACCCTGGCCGAGCACTACCACAGCTTCTTCGAGTCCCACGACTGCGAGGACTTGGCGCGGCTGATCTACTCCATCCGCTCCAAGAGCGAGGAGACCCTCGCCCAGGGCAAAAAGCCGGGCAAGGTGGACTTACAGTACCAAAAGCGGGCGGAGGAACTGCTCTGTGAAGAGCTGGCCACCGCCCTCGGCACCACCTTCGAGGAGATCGAAGCCGCCATCCAGGACGAGTTTGAGGGCGTCCCCAGCGGGGATGCCGCCCAGTAAGAAATAGACGGGAAGACAAAAGAGAGGAGAGCGGACGCCGCCCTGCATGGGTGCGCCCGCTCTCTTTTTTTGCCGTGTACCTCCCCACCGCCGCCGGCAGGGGCGACCTGCCCCCTACCGGCAGCCCCAGGCTGGAGCCGCTCCGCCCCGCGCGCAGCCCCACCGGGGAGCGAACACCGGCCCACCCCCAGATGTCGGTTGGGGCCGTACGGCTGCACAAGTCGCGCGGCCGCAAGGGGGGGGGGGGGGGGACCTCTGTCCCCGCCCTCTTGCAGGCGGCAGCAGGCCGCCCTTCCGTCCACTCGGGCCGCCGCCCCCAGTCGACCGCGCCTGGACGGGTCGCACTCCGCCTTCTCCCGCAACGGGCCGTTTCACCCCGCCCTTTCGGCAGCCGCAGGGAGTGAAATTCGAGCGCACCCCGCACACAGAGAGCGGGGACGACCTCCCCCACTCCGCGCCCGCACAAAAAAGCGGCCGCCGCAGGCGAACCGGCAATTTTGCCGTCAAACACCCCACCCGCGCCGCCCGTTCAACCGCTGGAAAGGCCGCCCCCGGCAAGGGCAGCCGGACGCCCGTCCACAGGGCGGCAGTCCCCCGGCGGTCCCGGCCCTCCAACCCTCGGCAAGGCCGTCTCCCTCGCCTGCAAACGCCTTCCAGTCCACGGGGGCAGTCCGCCCCGCGCGCGGCCCCAACGGGGAGCGGGCAACGGCCCGCCGCCCTTTACAGGCAGATGGCCCCGGTCAGGTTTGCCCCCACCCCCCGCAGGGAGTTGTAGGTCAATTTGTCCATCTGCGCGCCGTCAAAACAGATGGTCTTGATGGCGGTGTAGTACTTGTTGGTCAGGGCAAAGGGCGGCTGAAAGGAGACGCTTTGCAAGACCGCCCCCCGGAAGGAGGTTCGCTTCAGATCCGCCCGGCCCAGCGAAACCCCGCGGAAGGTGACCCCCTCAAAGGAGAGCCCCCGCAGGCCGGCGCCCTGAAAGTCGCCCCCCTCGACCACACAGCCGTCCCACTCGGCCCCGCGCAGGTCGGACATCGAGAAGCTGCAGTCCACCAGCCGGGTCTGCCCAAACCGCGTCCCGCCCAGGTCGGACTTGTCAAAGCGGGTGCGCACCAACACAGCCCCGCGGAAGCTGGCCTCCCGCAAATCGAGGACGGTGAAGTTGCAGTCGGTGAGGTCGGCCCGGTCGAAGTTGGCCCCCCGCAGGCTGCTGGCCTTAAAGGAGCCGCCGGTCAGGTCGGCCCCCGAAAAATCAGCCCCCTTGAGGTCGCTGCTGTCAAACTTCCCCCCGCGCAGGGCGAGCCCGGAAAAGTCGCTGTCCCGCAGCGAGCTGGCGCTGAAGTGGTTCAGCACCTGCCGCCGCAGGGCGCCGGTGAGCGCGGCCATCTCGCCCAGGGTCTCCTCGATGTCGCCGATGCTGTCGAGGGTCTCGACCAGGGCGGTGGCCTCGTCCTTGCCCTGGGCCACCAGCTCGTCAAATCGCTCGTCCAAATCGGCCAGGAGGTCGCTCTTGAGCTCCTGGGCGCTCTCCGCCCCGGTGTAGGGGGCGAAGAGACCGTCTATATAGGCGCTGATTTTTTCCTTCATATCGCCACTCTCCTTTTCTCTTTAAAGCAGGTTTTCCAAAACGCGCTTGGCGTATTCCCAATTGCCCTTGTTGCGGGCATAGGTCTCCCTGCCCTTCTCGGTGATTTGAAAGTATTTGCGGCGCCCGCCGCGGCTCTCGTCCCCCCAGTACCAGGTGATGTCGCCGTCCGCCTCCAACCGGCGGAGGCTGGAGTACAGGGTGGCCTCTTTGAGCTGGTACTGTCCGCCTGACCGCTCGCCGATCTGCTTGATCATCTCGTAGCCGTAGCGGTCGCCCTCGGTGAGGAGCCGCAAAATCACGGTGTCGGTGTGGCCCCGCAGCAGGTCGGATGTCAATTTGTTCTCGCCCACAAGCTCACCTCCTGTCCCCATCATACAGCACAGTACTGTGTCTGTCAATGTACTTTGTCAGATTGCTATCCTTTTCCAGCTCCCGCCGACCAGACCGGCGCAACCGCCGTGGGAGGGGCGGCCCGCACCGGCCCCCAAAAGAGCAGCGCCGGCGCATCCCCCCAAGGGGCGTCGACCCCTTCATCGCACTTGCCCCACCGCCAGCGGACCAGCCGTTTAGGGCGCCATCTCGCGCCATCTGTCGCCCAAAGGGTCCCCTCCTGTTTGTCCCCTCGGCCCCCCTTCTCTCGGGAGGCCCCGCATCCGACTCCCCCGGCAAAACCGGGGATCTTGGGCGCAAAAGCCACCAAAAAAGGGGGGCGGCAGAGGCCCGATCGCCCCTGCCGCCCCCCATCTCGGCGGTCAAAAATACTCGATGGTGACCCGCTTGCCGGTCTTGCGGAGCTCCTCCGCCAGCTCGCCGATCAGGCTGAATTTCAGCCCCAGGGAGACGGGCATCCCCGGGTTCTGGTGCGCCTCGTTGAGGGCCTGCCCCACCAGAAAGTGCACCTCGGTGGACTCCTCCATCAGCACCCTCGTCAGCTTGGTGGCGCCGTCTTTTTTCTTGTAGTTGATCAGCTCGTGCTCCCCCCCGGTCTCGTTGAGTTCGCGGATGTTCTCCAGCGCCTTGCGCAGGGTGAGCACCCCCTCGGTCACCAGGTCGACCCCGGGGAGGAGGGCGGTGGGCGGCAGGGCCGGGTTGTCGTAGTCCAGCAGTACCTTCAGCTCCCGCCCGGTGACCCGGCTGACGATCTGCGAGGTGGTGCCGCCGCAGACCACCTTCAGCCCCTTGGAGTACATCAGCCGGTTGACCACCGTGGCGTCCAGCTCCTTCTTGGCGGGGGGGCCCACCATCACGGTGACCGCCCGCCCCTCCCGAAAGCGGATGGCGCAGACGGTGGAGTCGTCCCCCGGCTTGTTCATGTACAGGGTGTTGACGGTGGAGACCATCTTCTTGGCCATCACCCGGGGGGAGATGTCCTTCTCCATGGCCTCCTCGGCGTACTTGACGATGTTGTCGTACTGCCAGCCCAGATCCAGCAGGGAGCCGACCCCGGCGTGGACCACCCCGTCGGAAAACATCACCAGCATGTCGTCCACCTGGGCCTGAAAGGAGGAGGTGTAGATGATCTTCCCGTCGATCTCCACCACCTCCCGCTCCAGCTCCATCAACTTGCCGTCGCGAAAGTAGATGATGAGGGGGTTGTCAAACTCGGCGGTGTAGATCCAGCCGTCGGGCTTGACCTTGACGATGGTGAAGGTGGAGTAGGCCAGCCCCCGCTCAGAGCACTTGGGCAGGGTGGAGGCGATGGTCTCGACGCACTCGGTGAGCTTGGCCCCCTCGGCCATCATGGTGGCGATGATCTTGCTGGTGAGGGTGGAGAGGATGTTGGCCTTGACCCCGCTGCCCAATCCGTCGGCCAGCACGGCGTAGAAGCCGCCCCCCTGGTCGCGGATGAACTCCACCTTGTCGCCGCACAGCTCCTCGCCGTAGTGGTTGATGCTCTCATAGGCGGCGTCGGCAAAGAATTTCATAGGGCACCGTCCTCCCCCTGTTCCATGCTCTTTTTCAGGCTGGTGAGGGCCACCTTGGTCTCGGCGGTGGTCTCCCCCAGCAGGGAGGCGATCTCCTGGGCCACCCGCATCTGCTTGTCAATGACCTTCTGGGCGGTGTCCACGGTGTGCATCCGCAGGGCCTCCAGCTTTTTCTTGTTCTCGTTCTCGGCGGTCATGTCCTTCATGAAGACGATGAACATCCGGTTCTCGCGGATGTAGATCACCGTCTCCTCCACGCTGACGCCCTCGCCCACCACCACTTCGTTCTTCATGGCCGGGCGGCCGCTCTCCCTGGCGCGGTCAAAGGTGTCGTCGCCGAAAAACTCGGGGATGATCTGGCCGACGGCGCTCTCCCGGCGCAGCCCCATCATCTCCTCGGCGGCGGGGTTCAGGTCCAGCACCTCCAGCTCCTCGGTCAGGGCGATGGTGCCGTTGGGGGAGTGCTGAATGACAGTGGAGGAGATGTTCTCCGCCTTCTCCCGCAGGTAGGGCAGGCACATGTTGACGTCGGCCTTCCCCCGGTAGACGGCAATGGCCTTGTCCCGGCAGGTCTCGTAGCCGCAGCCGCCGCAGTTGAGCTCCTGCTCGGGACTGGTCTTGCCGATCTGGGCGAGGATGGCGCGGATCTCCTCCTCGGTAGGGATGGGCTCGGCTTTGGGGGCCCCCCGGAAGAGCCGCAGGTGATCCAGTTCACAGGCGGCCGAGGGGGCGGGCCGGGCGTCCCGGGGCTTGGGCTGGTCGTCGATCTCCATCCGCCCGCGGAAGCTGGAGATCCCCGCCCGGCGCATCACCGGGCCGCCCAGGCAGGCCCCGGCGCACATGTTGGCCTCGATGAAGAGGCCGGTGGGGCGCTCGCTCTCCAGCCAGGAGAAGAGCTCCATGCAGTTTTCCACCCCGTCGACGCAGACCTTGCGGTAGTGGCCGTAGCTCTCCGGCTCGATGCTCTTGAGGATGCCGCTGGGCTTGGGGTAGAGGCGGCTGACCGGGTGGGCGGTGCCCACCGCCTCCCCGTCGGCCTCCCCCTGGGGGGCCCCCTCGATGAGGGCGCGCAGGGCGTTGAAGCTCAGGGCGTAGTCCACGTCCCCCCCGGCCAGGGGGTCCATGGCCTCCTCCTTCTTGGCCAGGCAGGGGCCGATGAAGACCACGTGGATGTTCTGGCCGTATTTCGCCTTCATCATCTTGGCGTGGGCCATCATGGGGGAGTAGACCGGGGCCAGCCACTGGGCGATGGCCGGGTAGTGGCGCTCGACCATCATCACCACCGAGGGGCAGGCCGTGGCGATGATGTTCTCCATCTCGCCGGCGGCCATCAGCTGGGCGTAGGCGCGGGAGGTCTCGTAGGCGCCCACGGCGGTCTCCTCCACCCCGGCAAAGCCCACGGCCTTGAGGGCGGCCGAGAGCTGCTCAAAGGTGAGGTCGGTGAAGTAGCTCTTGTAAGAGGGGGCCAGGGTCACGTAGACCGGGTCGGGCCCCTTCAGCAGCTCCAGCACCTTGGGCCGGTGGTCGGTGGTGAAGCGGGCGTTTTGCGGGCAGACGTCCACGCAGGTGCCGCAGAGGACGCACTCGTCCTCGATGATCTGCACCTTCCCGCCCGAAAAGGAGATGGCCTTGATGGGGCAGTGCCGGATGCACTTGTAGCAGTTTTGGCAGTTTCCCTCGTTGAGTTTGATGATGCTGCTCACCGTTTTATTCCTCCTCTACCTTGGGCAGTACGTACTGGTAAAAAATGTCGCTGGCGTTGGCAAACCCCACATGGGAGATGGGCTCGTCGTCCACCTGCATGGAGATGCCGTCCAAACAGCGCCCCATGCAAAACGAGGCCTTGAGGGCCACCTTGTCCTCCAGCCCCCGCTCCTTGATGATCTCCTGAAAGGTCTTGATGACCTGGTAGGAGCCCTTCATGTGGCAGGAACTGCCCACACAGACTGTCACTGTAACCATCGTCTCTCTGCGCCTCCTCGCGTCAAACTGCCGGCCCCGCCGCCCCGCCGGGCAGGGGGGAGGGCATGACTTCTCTATTTTATCTATTATACACGATTGCGCAGGGCGGGAAAAGGCCGCGTTCCTGCCAAAATCGGGTGGAAAAACTGTCGATAAATGCTATTGAAATGGCGGTATGGCCAGTGTATAATAGGTTAGATTGTTAATTCGGTATCAAGCCGCCCAACCCGCAAACCAAATAAGAGCAGGAGTGAACAAAGGTGAAAACGATGAAATCCATCCGTGTGGTCGTCTGCGTTTGCACCCAGTGCATCATGAATGGCGCCATGGACATCATTGAGTCGGTGGAGAGCCTGAAAAAGCTCAAGTACGAGATGCGCCACGGGGTAAAAATCGAGGTGGAGACCCAGGTCTGCCACACCGAGCACGACCACAGCCAGGTCTGTCCGGTGGTCTTTGTGGACGGCCAGCAGATCGAAAAGGCCACCAATGAAGAGGTCATGACACGCATTTTATCGATTGTGAGGAAGTGATTGCAACGTGAGAGGAGTTTACACACCCGTCACCAAAATTCGCCGCCAGATCTTTACCGAGATCGCCCGGCTCGCCTTTGAGGGGTGGAGCCATGAAAAGGTAGAGGAGCTGCCCTACAAGATCATCTCGGGCGAAATTCCCCAATACCGCGACAGCGTCTTCAAAGAGCGGGCCATCGTCGGCGAGCGGCTGCGGCTGGCCATGGGCCTGCCCCTGCGCGACATCAACGACAACGCCCCCATCTCCAAGGGCCTCAGCGACGACATGCTCATCAACCAGGCCTACGAGCTGCCGCTGATCAACGTCATCCCCTTTGCCTGCAACGCCTGCCCTGAGACCTCCTACATGGTCACCGACAACTGCCGCCACTGCCTGGCCCACCCCTGCGTGTCGGTCTGCCCGGTGTCGGCCATCCAGTTCACCGCCGAGGGGACGGTCATCGACCAGGACAAGTGCCTCAAGTGCGGCCGCTGCAAAGAGGTCTGCCCGTACAGCGCCATCGTCAAGTACGACCGCCCCTGCGCCGCCGCCTGCGGGGTAAAGGCCATCGGCAGCGACCACCTGGGCCGCGCCAAGATCGACTACGACAAGTGCGTGGCCTGCGGCCAGTGCATCGTCTCCTGCCCCTTCGGCGCCATCACCGACAAGTCCCAGCTCTTCCAGCTGGCCACCGCCCTCAAAGAGGGGGTGCCGGTGGTGGCCGAGGTGGCCCCCTCCTTTGTGGGCCAGTTCGGTCCGGCCGCCACCCCCGACAAGGTGAAGGCCGCCCTCAAACTCATCGGCTTTGCCGACGTGGTGGAGGTGGGCTGGGGCGCCGACCGGGGCACCGTGGAAGAGGTGCACCACTACGCCAAGCACGTGGCCACCGGGGAGGCCCGGTTCCTGGCCACCTCCTGCTGCCCGGCCTGGTCGGTCATGGCCAAAAACGAGTTCCCCGAGATCTCCCAGTACCTGTCCCAGGCCTACACCCCCATGGTGGAAACCGCCCGCCACGTCAAAAAGACCCACCCGGACCACAAGGTGGCCTTCATCGGCCCCTGCTCCGCCAAAAAGCTGGAGGCCATGCGCCGCACCATCCGCAGCGACGTGGACTACGTCATCACCTTTGAAGAGCTGATGGGGATGTTCGCCGCCAAGGACGTGGACTTCGGCGAGATCGAGGGCGAGCCCTTCGCCGACGCCGCCCCCGAGGGGCGGGGCTACGCCGTCTCCGGCGGGGTCGCCGGGGCCATCGCCAGCGGGGTGCACAAACTCTACCCCGAGGTGGAGGTCAAGATGGACCGGGCCGAGGGCCTGGCCAACTGCAAAAAGATGCTGGCCATCGCCAAGGCCGGCAAGCGCGAGGGCTACCTGATGGAGGGGATGGCCTGTGTCGGCGGCTGTGTCGCCGGCCCCGGCACCCTGCAGCCCATCAACAAGGCCACCGCCGCCGTCAACAAGTTCAAGGCCGAGTCCCCCATCGACCTCTTTGAAGGGGAAGAGGGCCAGTAGACCCCATCCGGGCAAACGCCCGCCAACAGGATAGGACCCACCAGAGAGCCGGTTCCCGGGCAGCGCCCGGGCCGGCTCTCTTTTTTGCGCCCCTTTTGCCTTTCTCTTCTGCTTCTCCCCCTCCCCTCTCCTTCGCCCCCTTTCTCAAGCGCCCAAAACCCGCCACCCGCCCTTCTCGGCCCCCTCCCTGCCCTGCCAAGCCGGCAACCCCCGCCTGCTGCCGGTATTTTGGCAAGGCGGCGCTCCCCTCCCCCGCCCCTTCCGCGCCCGAAACACCCTCTCCTTCGCCATCCCTCTCCAGGGGTGCAGCACCGCCCTCTCCCCTCAAATTCCCCTCTTTCTCGCTCCCCCTGGCCGGGGCGGAGAAGTCTCCCCTCTCCGACGCCCTCCCGCCAAGGGGAGCGCCGTCCCCCCCTTCCCTCAAGCCGCCGCTCTCCCTCACCCGGCGCCTCCCCCCAAGGCGGCAAACTGCCCGCCTCTTTCGTTAAATCGCGCAAGAATAACTGCAATGTTTGTCTATTTCTTAGGGCAATTGTCCTTCCCCCGGAGGGGGAGAGCGCCTATACTTGGGGTAAACAGGAGGGAAACCCCCTCCACAACAGCGACAGGAGGAAGGTTCTATGGACAAGCGGAAAGTCATTCTCGACGTGGACACCGGCGCGGACGACGCGGTGGCCATCATGCTGGCCCTGTTGGCCCCCGAGCTGGAGGTCATCGGCATCTGCTCGGTCAACGGCAACCGGGAGGTCCGCCTCACCACCGACAACACCCTGCGGGTGCTCGACTTGCTGGGCCGGGGCGAGGTGCCGGTCTACCGGGGCTGCGAGTACCCCATGGTCTCCACCCTCAAACCGGGGCGCAAGCCCAACATCCCCTGGCGGGAGGGGATGATGACCGGCGTCGAGGCCCTGGTGCACGGCGACCACCTGGAGATCCCCGAGACCGACCTCAAGGAGCAGGAGGAGTGCGCGGTCAGCTACCTGGTGCACGCCCTGAAAAACGCCAAAGAGAAGATCACCCTCATCCCCGTCGGCCCCCTGACCAATATCGGCATGGCCCTGCGGGTGGCCCCGGAGATCGCCGAGAACATCGAGGAGATCATGATCATGGGCGGGGGCTTCCTCACCAACAACTCCTCCGCCGTGTCCGAGTACAACGTCTGGGTCGACCCCGAGGCGGCCGAGATCGTGATGCAGTCGGGCTGCAAGATCACCTGGGTGCCCCTGGACGCCACCCACGAGTGCTACCTCACCACCGAGGACGCCGCCGAGATCCGCAAGCTGGGCACCAAGACCGCCGACGCGGTGGCCGCCATCATCGAAAAGCGCACCAGGGGCTACTCCAACGACGTGGACATGAAGGAGTACTCCGGCGCGCCGGTACACGACGCCCTGGCCGTCTGCGCCCTGCTGGACCCCACCGTCCTCACCGAGGTGGAGGAGGTCAATTGCCACGTGGACATCGCCGCCGGGTACGCCGACGGCCAGACCTGCCTGGACCGGCGGATGCGCACCAACAAGGAGGCGCCCAACTGCCGCTTCGCCATGCACGCCGACCGGGAGAAGTTCCGCTCCATGGTCATCGACATCTTAAAGCTGGCCGACCGCTAGACGCCGGGCCAGGCGAGATAGAGGAGGAGACAACACCATGCCCAGAAAAGTGATTTTAGATGTGGACACCGGCACCGACGACGCCGTCGCCATCATCACCGCCCTGCTGGCCCCCGAGCTGGAGGTCATCGGCATCTGCTCGGTCAACGGCAACCGGGAGGTCCGCCTCACCACCGACAACACCCTGCGGGTCAAGGCCCTCATGGGCTCCGACGTGCCGGTCTACCGGGGCTGCGAGTACCCCATGGTGGCCACCCTCACCCCCGGGCGCAAGCCCGGCATCCCCCACCGGGAGGGGGAGATGACCGGGGTGCGCTCCCTGGTCCACGGCGACCACCTGCCCCTGCCCGAGACCGACTTGAAGGAGGAGCCGGAGCCCGCCGTCACCTGGCTCATCGACACCCTGCTGCACGCCGAGGAGAAGATCACCCTCATCCCCGTCGGCCCCCTGACCAACATCGGCATGGCCATCCGCGCCGACCCCCGCATCGTCGAGCACATCGAGGAGATCATGATCATGGGCGGCGGCTACCTGATCAACAACACCACCCCCATGGCCGAGTACAACGTCTGGGTCGACCCCGAATCGCTGGAGGTGGTGCTCCAGTCCGGCTGCAAGGTGACCCTGGTCCCCCTGGACGCCACCCACGAGTGCTACCTCACGGTGGAGGACGCCGCCGACCTGCGCGCCCTGGGCAACAAAGCAGCCGACGCGGTGGCCACCCTCATCGAACAGCGGACCAAGGGCTACTCGATGGACGCCGACATGAAGGCCTACCAGGGCGCCCCCATCCACGATGCCCTGGCCGTCTGCGCCCTGCTGGACCCCACCGTCCTCACCGACGTCCGCCCGGTCTGCTGCCACGTGGACATCTCCGGCGGGTACGCCGACGGCCAGACCTGCCTAGATCTGCGGGCCCGCGTCGACAAGGAGGAGCCCAACTGCTTCTTCGCCTTCCACGCCGACCGGGAGAAGTTTGCCGCCATGCTCAAAAACATCCTGGCAAGGGGCTGATCCCCTTCCCCTTTTAAAATGCGAGAGATCCGGGAACGCCAAAGGCGTACCCGGATCTCTTTTCTCTTCCCTCCAAGCCGGGTGGCAGTCTGTCTACCCCATGGGTACATGGGGTAGACAGACTGCCACCCGGCGATGCCCCCAACGGCCAGCACGCCATCAGCAGCGTGCCGACTCCAAAGCCCCACCCCGCCCCCTTGGGCACCCCCGGCTCCAGACCCAGCCATCCCCTGCACCCGCGAGGCGGGCAGGCCGCTGCCCAGCTACACTCCCGCCACCAGCAGGAAGCTGACCCCGGGACCCCACTCCGTCGCCCTGAGCTCTCAGCGCCAGGCCAACCGCCATCTGGCGAGGGCAAAAAAGGGGCGGTCCCCCTCCTCGCCGCCCTAAAGGGATCCCCGAAAAGCCTGCGTTTCCACCGCCGGAGGCCCCCCTCCCGAAGCCCCGTCGCCGGCGACGGAAAGCCCCGCCGAAGCGGGCTTCCGGGCGCTGGCCGCCCTGCTGGGCGCAGAGGCGGGCATCTCTGCCGAAACCCGCCGCAAAACCCGCTGGCCCGTCAAAAGGGGCGCGCCGTCAGCTGTTTTCAGCCTGACAGCGCGCCCCTTTTTGCGCCTGCTTTTCACTTTGTTTTGACCCTGCATCCAGCCCCCTCTAAAAGGACAATTCACTCTCCCGCCGTTCGATCTCCCCCGTCGAGGAGACCGACCAGTAGACAAACAGCTCCAGCGCCCCGCCGGTGGCGGCCAGCTTGTAGGGCTGCCCGGCAAAGAGGTAGTAGGCGGTGTTCTTGCGCAGGGGAAGGATGCGGTCGGGGAGGAGCAGCAGCCCCTCGCCCCCAACCACCAGGGCCATCTCGTCGGCCCCGTCGTTTTGGCAAAAGCCCCCCGCAAAGGCCGCCTCCGGCCCCACCAGCGCCCGGGCCGAGGTGAGGCCGGGGCTCTCGCAGGTCAGGGTGAGCCGGCAGCCCGGGCCCCAGCCGTCCCAGTCCGGCCCCTGGCCCGCCGGCAACACCCGGTAGCCCCCCTCCTCGCGGTAGGGGACATCCGGCTTCCACTCCCCCCGACTCTGACCCAGCTGGCCGGGGTATCGCTCGCTGTCGGTGCCATTGAGTCCCACGCAGAGTTCCAGCCCCTCCCCGCCGGTGCAGAGCAGCCGGTGGGGCTGCCCCTCCCGGTGGAAGAGACAGTCCCCCGCCGCCACCGGGTGGCTGCTCCCGTCCGGGTAGGAGGCGACCCCTTCCCCCGCGCTCAGGTACTCGATTTCGGCCCGGCGCTCGTGAAAGACATAGCCGGGCAGCTCGGGGGAGCAGACCCCCGGCTCCTGCAGGGCCCGCACCAGGGACATCCGCTCCTCGTCAAAGATCACCTTGCCCAGGTTGCCCGGGTCCACCGGGCAGCCCGAAAAGCTGGGGGCCGCCGCCCACCGGCAGCCGGGCAGGTACTCCCCGCTCACCAGATCCAATCCCCGCTCGCTGTCTACCACCTTGTACAACTGCAACCCTTCCCTTCCTCTGCGCGCCTCTGTGGCCGCGCCTCTGCGCCCATTGTACCACCTCCGGCGGCGGGGTTCAACGCCCCCCGCGCAGACGGGCAAAAGGGGGGAAGCGCAGGGCGGTTTCCCGCTGCGCTTCCCCCCCTGGGGAGCCAATTCATCAGCCGTTTTTTAGGATTTTTTTGAGGGTGGCGGCAAACTTCTCCCGGTCGGCGTGAAAGGCGAAGAGGCAGTTGGGCCCCTCCTTTTCCAGCCGGGCCCGCAGGTCCAAACAGGTCTGCCCGTCGGCGTACCCGCCGGCGATGTCCACGTGGCAGCAGACCGGCCGCAAATCGGTGAGGATGCTGGGGTCGATGGCGGCGCAGACGGCCAGCGCGTCGTGGACGGGGACCCCGGGGTAGCCCTTCATGGCCGGGTCGTCCCGGTAGTCCCGCAGCCACTCGTCCACCAGAAAGGCCACCGCCTCGGCCCCCGGGCCGCCAAAGCTGCGGATCTCGTCGGCGTCCGCCTGGGTGAGGTAGCACTCCATGGTGGCGTCCAGGGGCACCACCGTCACCTTGCAGCCCGACTGCAGCACCACCTCCAGCGCCTCGGGGTCGACCCAGACGTTGTACTCGGTCATAGGGGTGGTGTTTTGAACGCGGTGCCCGCCCCCCATGAGGACGACCTCCTCGATGTGCTCGGCAATGCGGGGGGCCGCCCGCAGGGCCACCGCCAGGTTGGTCAGGGGGCCGACGGGGATGAGGGTGATCTTCTCCTCGGCGTGTAGCAGGGTGTCCACCAGCCAGGTGACCGCCGGCTCCGGCTCCTCTGCCAGGTCGGTGGCGGGGAAGGGGAGGTGATCCCCCTGGATGCGGGAGCCGGTGGGGCGGATCTGCCCCTCCCTGCGGGGGATGCCCGGCCGCCGCCCGGGGGTGAGGGTGGCCACCAGGGGGTACTCACAGCCCCGGTAGACCGGCACGTCGGCCCCCATCAAAGCCTTGACGCGCAGGGTGTTGTCGGTGGTGAGGGCCACCTCCCGGTTGCCGTTGACCGAGCAGATGCCCACGACCTCCAGCTCGGGGGCCAGCAGGGCGGCGATGATGGCGACGGCGTCATCCGGGCCGGTGTCCACATCCAATATCACTTTCTTTGGCAAACGATCGCCTCATTTCACGAAACTTGCCGTTAGGCCTTGACCTTGTTTCTCATCGCGTTTAGGGTGTCCTGGTCCATGCCGTAGGCAGTCGACACCTTGATCTCGCCGCTGGTGACTTTGCTCTCGCACTCCTTGACGTAGTCCTGCACATCCTGCGGGGTGTTTTGTTTGTAGTAGTCGTTCTCCACCAGGACCACCACCCCTTCGGGGATGCCCCAGGTCTCGTTGGTGCCGTAGAAGTCGGCGCTGCCGTCGCAGGTCTTTTCAATGATGTCGTAGAGGGTGATGTCGTTGCGCTTCATCATCGAGGTGAGGATGACGTCGGCCACCTCGGGCTTGGAGTCGATGAAGAAGTTTCGCTGGTCGGCGTCCACGCCGATGGTCCAGGTGCCCGGGTTGTCGGCCGCGGCCTCAAAGACACCCAGCCCGGCGCCGGCGGCCACCTGGTGGATGACGTCGGCCTTGTTCTGCTGGATCTGCAACAGGGCCAGCTCCTTGGCCTTGGCGGTGTTCACAAAGTCGCCGATGTAGGAGAAGGCCGCCTTGCCGCTGGGGTCAGCGTGCTGGGCGCCCTCGATGTAGCCCACCAGGAAGTCGTTGATGACCGGGGACTCCCGCCCCGCCACATAGCCGATGGTGCCGGTCTTGGAGATTTTGGCCGCCAGGGCCCCGGCCAGGAAATCGCCCTCGTTCTGGGCATAGGTCAGGCAGAAGACGTTGGGGTGGCCCGCCTCCTTGGTGGGGTCGATGTCAAAGCCCACAAACTTCACGTCCGGGTAGTCCTCGGCGTAGCGCTGCACCACCTCCAGCAGCTCGCCGCTGTAAAAGAACACCAAATCGAAGTTCTCGGCCGCGTCCAGCATGGAGGGCTCCATCTTCGACTTGTCGGTGCCGTACTCGATGGTCTTGACCTCCAGTCCAAAGTCCTTGCCGGCCTTGACCAGCCCCTCGTTGGCGATGTCGGAGAAGGACTTGTCCCCCAACATGTCGGTGACGTAGCAGACGCTGGCGATCTTCTTCTCCCCGCCGCTGCTGCTCTCACCGCCCTTGTTCCCCTCGCCCTTTCCACAGCCGGTCAGAACGGCGGACAGCGCCAGCAGGGCAGCCAGTCCAGATGCGATATACTTTCTCACAGGAAAGCCTCCTTTTTTCCCGCGCCGCCCCGGTGGGACGGCTGCGGCTCTTGCTGTTTTCTAAGATATCTGCCGCCCCCCTCCCTGTCAATAACCCTTCATTTATTTCTACCAAATGGCCACAGGTAGATTTGTTTATTTGTACAAAACTCCTCCTCGCCTCTTCCCACCCTCCCAACCGGTTGTGCGCTCCCCACAAAGAGGGCGGGGCATTTTTTCCCTCTCTTCAGGCGGCTTTCCCCTTGCCTCAAATAGTGCACAAAAAGTCTGTTTCTCTCTTGTGCACCATTTCACAACGCTGCCTTTTAGGCCCTCTTTCATGCGCAGTTTTGACAGTCCACCCCCCTTTTCCCTGTGCAACCCTGCCAACAGACAGGGCACCTCCCTGCCTCTCCACTCCCCCCGCCACAGCAAAAAAGGCGGCTCGTCGCCGCCTTTTTTGTACAGGGAGAGGGATCTTGCCCCGCTAGGGCCGGACCCGGTTGCGAATTTCGTCCACAGTGGACTGCTCCATCCCGTAGCCGGTGGAGACGGCGATCTCGCCGCCGGTGACCTTTTCCTGGCAGTCGGCGATGTAGTCGCGCACCTCCTGCGGGGTGTTTTGCCGGTAGTACTCGTTGTCCGCCAGCCCCACGGCCCCGGCGGAGATGCCCCACTTGGCGCGGGTGCCGTAAAAGTCGGCAGTGCCGGCGTAGGTCTGTTTGACCAGGTCGCAGAGGACGATGTCGTTGCGCTTCATCATCGAGGTGAGGATGACGTCGGCCACCGCCGGCTTGGTGTCCACAAAGAAGTTTCGCTGGTCGGCGTCCACGCCGATGGCCCAGACCCCCGGGTACTGCGCCACCGCCTCGAAGACCCCCAGCCCGGCGCCGGCGGCCACCTGGTGGATCACGTCTGCCCCGTTTTGCTGGATCTGCAGCAGGGCCACCTCTTTGGTCTTGGTGGTGTTGGTGAAGTCGCCGCTGTAGGAGATGGCCACCTTGATGTCGCTCTTGACGTGCTGGGCCCCTTCGATATAGCCCACCATAAAGTCGTTGATGACCGGCGACTCGGTGCCGGTGACAAAGCCCACCGTCCCCGACTTGGACATCTTGGCCGCCAGGGCCCCGGCGAGAAACTCCCCTTCGTTCTGGGCGTAGGTCATGCAGAAGATGTTGGGGAACTCGGGCTCGATGTCCGGGTCGATGTCAAAGCCCACGAACTTCACGTCGGCGTAGTCGGCGGCATAGCGCTTGATGATCTCCAACTGCTCGCCGGTGTAAAAGAGGACCATGTCGTAGTTGTCCATCGCGTCGAGGATGGCCGGCTCCATCTTCGACTTGTCGGTGCCGTACTCGATGGTCTTGGTCTGGATGCCCAGTTCCTTCCCCGCCTTGGTGAGCCCCTCGTTGGCCAGGTCGTGGAAGGACTTGTCCCCCAGGGCGTAGGTCAGGTAGCAGGCGCTCTGGATCTGCCCCTCTTTCCCCTCTCCGCCCGCGCTCTCCTTCTGGCCGCAGCCGGTGGCAAACAGGCCCAGCGCCAACAGCGCCGCCAGACAGATGGATGCATATTTTTTCATTTTACTTCCTCCCTCTTGGGGCCGCGCCGCCTCTCTGGCCGCCGCTCGCCCCGTCTGCCACCAGGGTATCCGCCCGCCCCGCGCCCTGTCAAGAGAGGTGGGGGCTTTTCTCCCTATTGGCCACCAAAGGGGGGCGCTTGGTGGGCAATTCGCCCCCGGCGACGACAGGGGGGCGGAGGGCTGCCCAAATCGGGCCCCGCCCTTTTTGTCAGCTTGCCATCCGGCCGCCCTCCCGCCAAAAAAGAGGGCCGATACAGCGCCGTCATTTTTGTATAAACAATCCATACCGCAGAGAGCTCCCCCGCCTTTTTTACAACCCGCAGGCAACATTTTGGAGGGGGTGCACGATCTTTTTAAGGGGTCTAAAAAGTTGCCCATCCCTGTCTGTCGTTTTTTGTCGATTTTGCCGTTTTTTCCGCTCCCTCTCTCCTCCTCCCCTTCAAACTGTCCAAAGCCAGGCCGCCCTTTTTGCCCCTTTTTTCGGCGTCAGCGCCCCCGCCGCAGAAAGACGTCCACTCCTTCCCCACCCATTTGGGCACTTTTGCCGGTGAAAGCGCCCCCAATTCTCCATCTCCCCCCTCTCCCCACAAAATCTTCCCCTCTGTTTTGGCCCTTTTGCCAGTGGATTTTCCAGCCAAAGGGCCGCACAATGGGCTCAAAGAGAACCCAACGAGGCGAAAAGAGGAGGGAACCCCCTTGAAAAGAGCTTGGGAAATCACCACCGCGGCCAAAGAGGCCGCCGTCCCCCACCTGAAACCGAAAGCCGTGCGGGGCCCCGCATTCGCGGAGCAGCCGACGCCGGAACAGGCCATTCGCAAACAGATCTCCGACCCGGTCGCCGACTCGGGCGGGCCGCAATTGCAGCTCTTCGGCGCCATTCAGGCCGTGGGCAACCGGGGGCGGGACGTCCGCGCCGCCGAGGCCCTGATCCCCGCCGTCTGGCAGGCCTACGAGGCGGGGGACGACGTGGAGCTGGCCAAGCTGGTGGCCCAGACCTACGCCCTGTTGGAACAGGCCCCCAAGGACCCCCAGAGCCCCTACTGGTCCTACCCCGAATACCGCAATTTTGAGGACCTGCTGGCCGAGGTCGCCTTCCCCGAAAAGACGCCCCTCTCCCTCTCGGACGACGAGCTGTTCGAGCGGCTGCACGCCGGCTGGCAGGGGCAGATCGCCGGGGCCGCCGTGGGCACCATGGTGGAGGGGTACTGCACCCCCCAGCTGAAAGAGGCCTTTGGGACCATCGACGGCTTCCTGCGCCAACCCACCACCTTCAACGACGACGTCCTCTACGAGCTGGCCTTTTTGGAGGCCGTCTTGAAGCGGGGGCGGGCGGTGACCAGCGCCGACATCGCCCTGGAGTGGGTGGGCCGCATCCTCTACACCTGGGGGGCCGAGCGCGCCGCCTACCAAAACCTGCAGCGGGGTCTCTTCCCACCGGAGAGCGGCCGGCAGCAAAACCCCTGGGCCGAGTGGATCGGCGCCCAGATGCGGGGGACCATCTGCGGGATGGTGGCCCCGGGCGACCCGGCCGAGGCAGCCCGGCTGGCCTTTCTGGACGGCCAGATCTCGGCGGTCAACAACGCCATCCTGGGCGAGGTTTTCAACGCCCTGCTGGCCTCCCTCGCCTTTGTGGAGAGGGGCATCCGCCCCCTGCTCCAGCGGGCGGCCTCCCTCATCCCGCCCCGCAGCGAGTACGCCTCGGTGCTGGCCTTCGCCCTGGGGCAGTGCGAGGCCGCCGACGGCTGGGAGACGGCGTGGGAGGCCTGCCGGGCCAAATACCGCCGCTACAACTGGATCCACACCTACCCCAACGCCGCAGCCGAGGTGGTGGCCCTCTACTTCTGCGACGACAGCTTCGACGCCTGCATGTCCATCATCGCCCTCTGCGGGGAGGACGTGGACTGCAACGCCGGCCAGATCGGCACCCTCTTTGGGCTGATGTACGGCTACCCCGCCCTCGCTCCCCGCTGGACCGAACCCTTCCACGACGGCTTCGACAGCTTTTTCCGCGGGTGGGAGCACACCACCGTCACCCACCTGGCGCAGGAGACCCTGCGCGCCGCCAAACAGTTTTGACATCCTCCTCCACCCAAAAGGGAGAGGGCCGGGCGGATTTCGCCCGGCCCTCTCCCTTTTGGGGACGGTCGCTCTAATGCCCCCCGCCGGGGGCGTCCAATTGCGCTCGACCCTCTCTAAACGAAAGGGCGCAAAGTCACAAAAACCCGCTCTCCGCATACCCGCGACGGGAGACGGCCTCCCGGATCGCCGGTTTGCCAGGGGCAGCGGGTGCCATGCGCCCACAAAGCGCAGCCCCTTGCGGGGCAACACCTGCATGACGCCCTTTCAAAGCCGGCGCAGGCCGCCCGCTTCCCCGGCGGTTTTGCCCCCTTTCCCGCCCATCACCCCAGGGCGGGGTCGTAGTGGGCGCGCTCGCCGCCGATGTACCGGGGCCGGGTGCGGGCGCAGACCAAATTGGCCTGGCCGATGGCCCGCAGGCTCAGGCGCACCGGCACCGCCACCGGCCGCAGGTGCATCCCGATGAGGGTGTCGCCAATGTCCATCCCCGCCTGGGCCTGCACCCGCTCCACCGCCACCGGGTGGGAAAACTCCCGGTAGGCCGCGGTGGCAAAGGCGCCCCCCGCCTTGGGCTGGGGGACGGCGTTGACCACCTCCAGCCGGTGGGCGCGGGCGGCCTCCTCCTCCACGATGAGGGCGCGGTTGAGGTGCTCGCAGCACTGGGCCGCCAGGTAGACCCCCCGCTTGGAGAGCACCGGGAAGATGCCCTCAAAGAGGGCGTCGGCCACCTGGGTGCTGGAAAAAGAGCCGATGGCGTGCCCGGTCACCTCGCTGGAGGAGCAGCCCACCACCAGCAGGTCGCCGGGGCGCAGGGCCGCCGCCTCGCAGAGTTCCCGCGCCGCCCGGCGCGCCTGTTCGGTCAGCTCTGTCAAATCCCATTCCAAAGCCGTCGCCCCCTATCCCTCGTAGTCCATCCGCTCGGGGGTCCAGCCCTCGAGCACCTGGCAGATGGTGCGGGCGTAGGCCTTGGCCTGGTTCAGGTCGTGGTCCAGGTAGTTGCCGCACTCGGGCTTGCTGGCGCCGGGGATCTGGCCCACGAATTCCGAGATGAAGAGGAAGGCCTCCCGCAGCAGATCCAGCACCTGCTGGCGGCTCATGCTGTCGCGGGCAATGAAGTAAAAGCCGGTGCGGCAGCCCATGGGCCCCACGTAGACGACCTCGTCGGAGTGGGCGCTGTTGCGCACATAGGTGGCGAAGAGGTGCTCAAAGGTGTGCAGCCCCGCATTTTGCAGGTAGATACCGCCGTTGGGGGTGCACATGCGAATGTCGTAGGTGACGCAGTCCCCGTCTACGCGGGACAGGTAAAGTCCCTTTTGCAGCTTGGTGTGGTCGACCTGAAAGCTCTTGATGGTCTTCATCGGTTCTCTCATGTGAACTCCCCCTTTTGTTCTCTTCTGATTTAAAACTTACAAATCAAAGTGATTATACCACAAATCGCCCTCTTTCGCAATTTGCCCCTCCCCGTTCGCCGCCCGCCGCAGCGGACGGGGAGGGGAGCGCCGCGCTCCAATCAGGTGTTTGCCCCCAACAGGGCGGACCGCGGGAGGGGGAGATTTCCCCTGCCGAACCCGGCGGGCCAAGGGGAGAAAGGCCCGCGCCGGCAGTGTGCCGCCACTGGGCAGGGACGCCCCTTCAGGGAAAAAAGGTCTCCCACGCCACACGGCCCAGCCGGAGCAGGCGAGCGCCCGCGCAGAGCGACTCGGCCAGCCCCAGGCAAACAAAATCCCAGCCCTTCCCGCCCGGCAAAAACGACACCGTGTCGCCACCGGGCGAAGACCGTCTGTTCAGGCGCCAAGGAGCCGCCGCCCCCCACACGGCCCAGGCGGGGCAGACAGCCGCCCGCACAAAGCGGCCCGCCAAGCCCCAGACGAGCAAACCCTCCTCCCCGCGCGGAGGGGCAATGCCCGAGCGCCCACCCGGGCAAACGCGCAGGCCCCCTCCAGCGCCCCCTTCCCTTTGCGCCCCTCGACAAGGCCCCCCGCAGAGAGAGGCCCTCGCAGCGCAAACCGGCAAGGCCCTCCGCTGTGACGCGCAGGGGAAGCACCGTATATACTGTGGTAAACAATCGAGGTGATTGCATGGACGCGATATTGAAAGTGGACCGAGTGTCCCAGACCTACCAAGCGCACAACGGCGAAGTGACTGCCATTGAAAATGTCAGCTTTCAGGTAAAAGAGGGCGAGTTTATCAGCATCGTCGGCCCCAGCGGCTGCGGCAAATCGACCCTCCTCTCCATCATAGCGGGGCTGGAGCAGCCCACCCACGGCACCGTCAGCATCGAGGGCGAGCCGGTGAGCGGCATCAGCGGACAGATCGGCTACATGCTGCAAAAGGACAATCTGCTGGACTGGCGCACCATCTGGCGAAACGCCACCCTGGGGCTGGAGATCCGAGGGATGCTGGACGAAAAAAGCCGGGAGCGGACCATGAAACTCCTAAAGACCTATGAGCTCTACGAATTCCGAGACAAGTACCCCTCGCAGCTCTCGGGGGGGATGCGCCAGCGGGCGGCCCTGATCCGCACTTTGGCGGTCAATCCCCAGATCCTATTGCTGGACGAGGCCTTCTCCGCCCTGGACTACCAGACCCGACTGACGGTGACCGACGACATCTACCGCATCCTCAAGAAGGAGGGCAAAACCACCCTGATGGTGACCCACGACATCCCCGAGGCCATCAGCATGTCCGACCGGATCATCGTCCTCTCGGCCCGGCCCTCGGTGGTCAAGGCGGTGCACCAGGTGGAGTTCGACCAGCCCGACCTGCCCCCCCTGCAGCGGCGCAACAACCCGGCATTCAGCCGCTACTTCAACCTGATTTGGAAGGAGTTGAACCAATGATGACAACCACTGCGGCCATCTCCAAAGAGCGGGCCGTCTACCTGAAAAAAATTCGGCGCCGGAAGGTGAACATCCGGCTCTGCCAGGTGCTCATCCTGGTTTTTCTTTTGGCCCTGTGGGAGGTGTTGGCCCGCGTCGGCGTCATCGACGCCTTTGTCATGAGCCAGCCGTCCCGCATCGTCAAGACGCTGATGAACGCGTCCAACAACAACCTGGCCCTACATATCGGCGTCACCTGCTACGAGACGCTGATCGGCTTTTTGCTGGGCACCGGGTTGGGGGTGGGGCTGGCGGTCCTGCTCTGGTGGTCCCCCTTTCTCTCCAAAGTCTCCGAGCCCTATCTGGTGGTGCTCAACTCCCTGCCCAAAATCGCCCTGGGCCCGGTCATCATCATCTGGGTGGGGGCGGGCACCCAGGCCATCATCGTCATGGCCCTGGCCATCTCCCTCATCGTCACGGTGATGGAGATGCTAAACGGCTTTCTCAACACCGACAAGGAGACCATCAAGATGGTGCGCACCTTCGGGGCCACCCGCTGGCAGCTCTTTTCCAAGGTGGTCTTTCCCTCCAACCTGCACACCCTCTTCAACTCCCTCAAGGTCAACATCGGCCTCTCGCTGGTGGGGGTCATCGCCGGCGAGTTCTTGGTCTCCAAGGCCGGGCTGGGCTACTTGATCGTCTACGGCGGCCAGGTCTTTCAGATGGATCTGGTGATGACCGGCGTCTTCATTCTGGCGGTGGTGGCGGCCCTGCTCTACCAGTGCGTCGTCCTGCTGGAAAAATGGGTCGACCGGCGGCTGCAACACACCGCGTGAAAAGGCGGTGCGTCCCCCTCTCCGACCGAGCAAACGGCGGGCAGATCCCCTCTCACAGGGATCTGCCCGCCGTTTTTGTCCCTTGCCGCACCGGGCGGGGGAAGCCCCGCCCCCCCTGCCCCCGGTGGCGCGGTGCCCAAGCGGCAGGGCCGCGGGCGCACCAGCTAAAAGGAGAACTCCGCCCCCCAGTCAAAGTCGCCGCTCTCCTCCACGCTGGCCGACCAGTGGGCGCACCAGTCGGGCACGCCCGGGGTCGCCACCCGGTCGAGGCTGGGCAGATAGGGCTTGATGTCGAGCACCGGGCTGCCGTCCTCGGCGTCCAGGTAATCCAGGATGAGAACGCCCCTCTCCCGGTCTATCCCCAACACCCCCGCACAGGAGAGGGCGATGGGGTTGGGCCGCTGGGGGGAGCGGGTGGCGAAGGTGCCCAGCAGGGCCGGTCCACGCCGGTAGGGTGCCTCCTCGGTGCGGCTGGCGCGGGAACGCGCGTCCTCGCAGCCGGAAAACCACCAGAGGATCTGCAGGTGGGAAAAGCCCTCCAGCCCGGCGAGGGCAGGGCGGTAGGGCGGCGCCACCTTCAGGCGAAAGGCGCCGCTCTCGGCGCGGACAACGCCGATGGGCGACAGGGTCAGATGGGTTGCATTTTGCACGGTCATTTCCTCCCAATTCGTTTTTGAGCAGCGCCGCTACTGCCAGTATAGCGAAGTGTGGGAACACTACAACCCCCTTTTCAAAAAACTCCTCCCTGCACCGCGACATGCCAAAGAAGGCGGCCGTGGCAGCGGACCGCCAAGGGCCGTATCTCCCCCCCACCCAAACGGAGCCCCTTTCACAGCTGTGAAAGGGGCTCCGTTTTTTCTCTCTAGCGCGGCCGCCGCCTGCCCAGGTAGCGGCAGACCCGGCTGCGGTAGCGGGTGTAGGCCGGGCCAAAGGCGGCGGGGAGAAAGGCCTCTTCCTGCAAGATCTGCAGGTGCAAAAGCACCGCCGCCAGGCAGGAGAGGGCGAGGAGGAGGGGGTTCCAAAAGGCCAGCAGCAGCCCCAGATAGGTCAAGTCAAAACCGAGAAAGGCCGGGTTGCGGCTAAAGCGGTAGATGCCGGCGGTGACCAGTTCGGTCTCCCCCTCCCGGGGGATGTCCGCCCGCCAGCTGTCGCGCATGGTGTAGACCGAGGCGGCAAACACCCCGACCCCCGCGGCCGCCAGACCCAACCCCAGCCAGCGCAGCCAGGTGGGGGCGCTGTTCCAGTCGGCCAGGGCGCAGGCCGCCTCGGCCAAGGCCACGGCGCAGGTGACCCCCCTTGAGCAGCAACTCGGTCCAGAAGAGCCGCCCCCTCTTGTTCCCCCGGGCCATCTGGTCGGTGCGGATCCCCCGCCTGCGCTGGGCCAGCATCTTGCCCAGGTAGACGCCGTAAAAGGCCGCCAAGATCGCCAGGGCGGCAATTTGAATGGCCATCCCCTCTCTCCCGCCCCCCGCAGAGGGGCGACTGGCAAAGCGCCGCTATTGTCCAAACGTCGCCTCCTCTCCCCCGCACCGGGGGGGCAATTTGCGGCGGAGGGCACCGCGATATCAGCGTTCGCACTTTCATCCACATACCCGTGTGGGATGCGACGCACCGAACTGGTTGCGCCGCCCCAAGTGCGGCAAATTTCGATCCGCCCCCCCTCGCGTGGGAGACGACGCCTCTCTCCACCATCGCGCCCTTGCTCTCGAAATTTCGATCCACGCCCCCGCGTGGGGGACGACCCGCCATCCAGGGAGTAGGCAATCAGCAGGATTTCATTTCGATCCCCACCCCCGCGCGGGGAATCGTCGAAGGCACAAGACCCACACCCCGGCACCATGTTTCGATTTGCCCCTCCCGCAGAAGGAGACATCGCCGGGCGATGCGCACACCGGCAGTTTAGGCATTTTAACCTACCCTCCCGCGGGAGACAGGAACAGCGAAAAGACTTCCACCGCCGGCAAAAAATCCTCCTCCCCCCAGCCAGGAGAGAACTGTCCCGCACACCGCAGGCCCCGGCCGCATCCCAGCCGTTTTGCCCGCCCGTCCCCGCGGAGGAGCGAGACCATGGACGCGCAAATTGCACGCACAGCCGACCGCTCTTTCGACCCACCCCGCGCAGGAGAGAGTCCCCCTTCCCGGTCATCGGTTTCGCCGGGGTGCCATTTCGACCCACCCGCCCCGCGCAGGGGGACGACTCGCCACCTGCCCGCCGGGCAGCAATCGTGGACATTTCGATCCACATCCCCCCGGGGCGACCGCCTACCCCCTCTTCTCCCGGGGCTTGCGGCGCAACTTGAGGGTCACCCCCTGGCGGGCGGCCGCCCCCTCCAACAATTCCACCGCCAGCGCAGCCCGCTCCTTGAGGGGCTGCCGGGGCGATGTCTCCTCCCGCAGCCGCGCCAGCGCCCGGCGGATCTCGCCGCACTCCAGCAGGTTGCAGGCCAGGCAGAAAAAGGTCTTGCGCCGGCCGTCGTTGTAGCCGGCCAACAGCTCGTCGAGGGCGGCCCGCCGCTCCTCCTGCTCGGCGCGAAAGGCGGCGGCGCCGCTCCCCCGCACCCGCTCCAGGTTCTCCCGCCGGTTGCGGTGGGTGACAAAGGAGTCAAAGGGCTCGGGCTGCGCGTACCGCCGGCAGGGGTACTCGTCGCAGAGGGAGCAGTAGGCCACCCCGCCGTGCTCCCCACTGCAGCGGGCAATGGCGCAGGGCTGGTTGCCCGGCCCCCCGCCGCAGCCGGGGCAGTGGCCGCCCAGCTGCATCGGGCAGAGGCCGCAGCACAGCCCACAGAGGGAGAGCAGCAGGTCCTCTCTGGCAAAATCCTTCACGGCGATCGCTCCTTTTTGGCGCCCCGGCGGGCGGATGTCTGTACCAAAAAGGATACTCCCTTTTCCCCCAAAGGACAACCGATCGGTCGATTTTCCCGCCAAAAGGGGAACCCCGGGGCCCATTTTTACATAGACTGCGTCGTAACCCCGCTTCACAAATCCAACAGGAAAGGGAGATACATAGTATGCAGAAAAAAAGCTGGCAAACCCGCACCGCCCGCCTGGCCGCGGGCACCCTGGCAGCCGCCCTGGCGCTGGGCGCCTTCACCGGCTGCGGCGAGAAGAAGGGCGAGGGCGACAAGGCCCTGACCAAGGTCACCGTCAACGAGGTCACCCACTCGGTCTTCTACGCCCCCCAGTACGCCGCCATCAACCTGGGCTTCTTCGAGGAGGAGGGCATCGACATCGACCTGTCGGTGGGCCAGGGCACCGACAAGGTGATGACCGGCGTCCTCTCCGGCTCCATCGACGTGGGCTTCGGCGGGCCGGAAGCCGCCATCTACATCTACAACGAGGGCAAGGAAAACTACAGCCAGGTCTTTGCCCAGCTGACCAAGCGGGACGGCTCCTTCCTGGTGGGCCGGGAGAAGGACGACAACTTCAGCTGGCAAAAACTCAAGGGCACCACGCTGCTGCCCGGCCGCAAGGGCGGCGTCCCCTACATGACCCTGGGCCACGTCCTGCGCCAGAACGGCCTCACCCCCGGCACCGACCTGACGCTGGACGACAGCATCCAGTTCTCGGCCATGGCCGGCGCCTTCACCGGCGGCAACGGCGACTACGTCGCCCTCTTCGAGCCCACCGCCTCCATGCTCGAAAAGGAGGGCCGAGGCTACATCGTGGCCTCCATCGGCGAGGAGAGCGGCGAGATCCCCTACACCGCCTACTTTGCCAGCAAGGACTTCATCGAGAAAAACCCCGACCTGGTGCAGCGGTTCACCAACGCCGTCTACAAGGGCCAGCAGTGGGTGCAGAGCCACAGCGCCAAAGAGGTGGCCGAGGCCATCGCCCCCTCCTTTGCCGACACCGACGTGGAGCTTTTGACCACCGTGGTGCAGCGCTACAAGGACATCGACGCCTGGTCCACCGACCCGGTGATGGAGCGGGAGTCCTTTGAGCGGCTGCAGGACGTGATGACCGAAGCGGGCGAGCTCAAGCAGAAGGCCGATTACGACAAGCTGGTCAACAACACCTTCGCCGAGACCGCCAAGGCAAACGGCTGACCCCTCGGCAGATGCGCTCTCGCACCCTTTTTCCCGCACCGTGCGGCCGGATGGGGCGCAGAGAAACGAGAGACAGGCGGAGATCTCCGCCTGTCTCTCGTTTTGCCCGTCCCCCGCTCCCCCCGTCGTTCGGCTCGGGACACGTCCCCCGCGGGCAAAGGAGGGGGGGCAGGCACAGCCGACACCCCGCCGGCCGGCAGGTGCGGGCGGACAGCTTGCACCCCTCGCCCGGGTCCTGTGCAGGGACCGAAAAAACGCCGCCGCCAGCGCGGGCCTCCCCCCTGTCCCACACCTCTCTGCAGGAGTGCCGTCCCCCCGCGAGCGGAGGCCTCCGTCCGCCCCGCCGCAGACCCCAGTCACACCGCCCAAAAACGCGGTCCCCCGGCCAGAGATCTTTTCTGTGCCCCCATTCGGCGACCGCCCGGTCGAAAGGGCTGCCCCCGCAGGTCGTCCCCACCCCCTCGGCCGCCCTCCGAAAAAGCGCCGGGCAGGGCAAAGGGCGAGGGCAAGGGAAGGGGAAGCGCTCACCCGAAAATCGCTCCCCCGCCGGGGCCGTCTGCACCGCCCAAGGCGCCCGCCCCCGCCGCAGATATCCCGTTTTGGGGGATGCGCTCTCCCCCACTCCGCGGCGGCCCCTCTCTCCACTGCCCCCCTTCCCAAGGCGTTATAGGCCCCCGCCGTCCTCTCCCCCGTCTCCCCAGATCCGCCGCGCCCTCGCCAGACCGCCGCATCTCCCAAAAATTGCCCCTTCCCCCGCAAATCAAAAAGCAATTTATCTGAATGAATATCATTCATTGACAAGTTCGGCCGGATGTGCTATCCTGTAGAGGCAGAAAGGGGGCGAGGCAGATGCCGCGCGTCAGCAAGGAGCCGGAGGAGCGCCGCAGGGAGATCCTCGACACCGCCATCGAGCTGTTTTACAAAAAGGGGTTCTCCCACACCTCCATTTCGGACATCGCCCAAAAGGCGGGCATCTCCCAGGGGCTGTGCTACCGCTACTTCCCCTCCAAAGAGGCCATCGCCGACGCGGCGGTGGACCGCTACGCCCAGATGCTCCTGGACAAGACCACCCCCGTCCTCTGCGCCCCCGACCGCACCCTGCGGGAGAAGCTGCGGGACACCCCCAGCGTCCTGGAGACCGAGACCGACGACAACTTCTACTACAAATTGGCCCACGCAGCCGAGAACAGCGCCGTTCACCAGCAGGTGATCGCCCGGCTCTCGGCCCTGCTGGTGCCCCTGGTGGCCCAGCAGATCCGCCTGGCCAACGAGCGGGGCGAGACCTGTATCGCCGACCCTGAGACCACCGCCGACTTCTGCATCTACGGCCAGCGGGGGGTCTTTCTCCGCCAGGACATCAGCCGGGAGGAGAAGATCGCCCGCATCGCCGCCTTCCTCGGGCAGATGCTAAACCTCTCTTGACCCCACCCCTCACCCCACGCCCCTCCGCCCTCGAAAGAGGGCATTGATTTGGCTCTGTAAATGAATGATGTTCATTCACCATTTTCAGAAAGGAGTTTTTCTGTGTCTGCGACCATCGACTTTGCAGGGGAAAAGACCCTGCCGGCGCTGCTGAAGATGTCGCTTCCCATGATGGCGGCCACCTTTTTGAGCATGGCCTACAACCTGGTGGACAGCCTCTGGATCGGCAACCTGCTGGGGGAGGAGGCCATGGCCGCCCTCACCTCCTCCACCCCCGTCATCCTGCTGCTCAACGCCATCGCCATGGGCACGGCGGGCGGGGGGAGCATCCTCCTCTCCCAGGCGGTGGGGGCGGAGGACAGGGCAGCCAGGGAGCGGCTGTTGAGCACCTCGTTTTTCGCCTCCCTGGGCCTCTGCCTGCTGCTGACTGCGGGGAGCGAGGCCCTGTTGCCCCTGCTGCTGCGGGGGCTGGGCACTCCGGCGGACATCCTCCCCCTGGCCCGGGACTACCTGGCCGTCTACCTGCTGGGCTACCTCTCGGTCTTCCTCTACAACTACTTTGCCGCCGTGCTGCGAAGCTATGGCAACACCGCCTTTCAGGCCATCGCCATGCTCCTCTGCACCCTCCTCAACGCGGTGCTCGACCCCCTCTTCATCCACTGGCTGGGCTTTTCGGGCGCCGCCGTCGCCACCGTCACCTCGCAGATGACCGCCCTGGCCATCATGCTCGTCTACCTGGCGCGCAAACGGCTGTTTTCCTGCCACATCCGCCAATTTGACCGCGGCCTCCTCCTCTCCCTGTGCCGAAGCGCCCTCCCCTCGGTGGTGCAACAGGGCGTCCCCGCCGTCAGCACTGCCTTTCTCACCGGGCTCGTCAGCGGCTACGGGGTCTCGGCCATTGCCGGGTATGGGGTGGCCTGCAAGCTGGAAGTCGTCCTCCTCTACCCCGCCGTCTCCCTGAACATGGCCCTGATGGCCATTGTCGGCCAGTGCATCGGCGCCGGGCGGCCCGACCGCGCCCGGGACTACCTGCGGGCCTCTCTCCTCTTCGGCAGCGGGCTGCTGGCAGCTCTCACGGCGGCGGTGCTCCTCCTTGCGCGGCCGCTGGCCGCCCTCTTCCTCTCGGGGGAGGCAGCCGTCTCCCTGGCCGCCCGCTACCTGCTGGTGGTGGGGGTGGGCTATCTCGGCAACGGGCTCGCCAACTGCTTTTTGGGGGCCGTCAACGGGGCGGGCCGCCCGGGGACGGGGATGCTGCTGACGGCCCTGTACCACCTGGGCGCGCGCATCCCCCTGGCCTGGCTGGCCAGCGCCCTGGGCTTCGGCCTCACCGGCATCTGGTGCGCCGGCCACCTGGTGGCGGCACTCTCCACCCAGATGGCCGCCCGCCGCCTCTTGTGGGGGGAAGGGGTCCCTTCCCTGCCGGCAGCGGCGAAAAAGTAGCCTCCCTCACTCGCACACAAAAACTCGCCCGGCTCAGCACAGAGACCGGCCTTCGAACAAAGGCCGGTCTCTGCATATTTTTCAGGGGAGACCCCCCCTATTTTCGCCCCATGAGGGCCAGATTGGGGGCCAACATCACCCCGCAGACCAAGGCGCAGAGGAGCAGCCCCCCCGCCGAGACCCGGGCCGAAAGCAGGGCCCAGATGCCCAGCGCCAGCCCGGCGACGCCCGCCAGGGCGGCCAGCAACTGGGTCAGCCGGCGCAGGGCCGACAGCTGTATCCGCTTCAGGGAAATCCCCTCCTCTCTCCGCTGTATCCCGATACCCTACTCCAGATTGAGCTTTCTGGAGAGGATGAAGTTGGAGCCCACGTAGAAGCAGCCGCCGAAAAGGACGTTGAGGCCGATGGAGAGGGCGAAGACCATCCGCAGGAAGCCGGCCATCTGCCCCAGGGGAACGTCGCCGAAGAAGTCCAGCCCGGTGAAGAGGCAGGCGATGAGCAGCGCCACGGTGGAGATGCTCTGGATCACCACGTTGAGGACCAGGTAGGCCCCCACCGAGGTGAGGATCCGGTGGCCCCGCCCAAACTGCCCGATGGAGATGGAGAGGTAGCACATGAGGTTTGTCACCACCAGCGAGACCAGGACCGTGAAGATGGTCCAGAGGAGGAGTTCGCTCATCCCCATCCCCAGTTCGCCCTTCATGGCGGCATCGGCCATCTGCAGGGCGTCGGGCAGCTTGCTGATGATGCCGTGTCCGACCCCCATCAGCAGCAGGGAGCCCACCGCCACCAGACAGGTGCCCACGCTCCAGACGGTGGAGACCACCGTCTTTGCCAGCAGGTGGGTGCCCGCCTTGACCGGCAGGGTGAACATCAGGTAGCCCTCATCGCAGATGAGGTTTTTGTAAAAGCGGGAGATCACCACAAAGAAGGAGAGGGCGAAGGCCGCCACCATCAGGGCCACGTAGGCGAAGATGAGGACCCCCTGGGCGAACTTGAGCACCGGCAGCTTGCCCTGCAGCGTCAGCCCCAGGTTGACCACCCCGCCCATGAGCAGCAGCGCCCCGTACACCGGCAGCAACAGACGACCGGTGGCCTTGAACTCGTATTTGATCAGTTTCCCTAACATCTGAATTCCTCCCTGAACAGCTGGTCCACCGACACGCCCCGGCTCTCGCGGATGTCGTCCACCGAGGACTGCAGGACCATCTGGCCGTTTTTGATGAAGACCACCTCGTCGAGCACCTTTTCAATGTCCGAGATCAGGTGGGTGGAGATGAGGACGGTGGCGTTCTCGCTGTAGTTTGAGATGATGGTGTCGAGGATGTAGTCCCGGGCGGCGGGGTCCACCCCGCCGATGGGCTCATCCAGCAAGTAGAGCTCCGCCTCCCGGCTCATGACCAAAATCAACTGCACCTTCTCCTTGGTGCCCTTGGACATGGTCTTGAGCTTGTCTTTGAGATTGATGCCCAGGCGGGCCAGCATATCCCGCGCCTTGGCCTCGTTGAAGTCGGGGTAGAAGTCGGAGAACATCTCCAGAATGCCCTCCACCCGCATCCAGTCGTTGAGGTAGGTGCGCTCGGGCAGGTAGGAGACGATCCGCTTGCTCTCCACCCCCGGGCGGTGTCCCCCCACCAGCAGTTCCCCGGCGGTGGGGGTCAACAGTCCGCTGACCAGTTTGATAAAGGTGGTCTTGCCGCTGCCGTTGGGCCCCAAAAGCCCCACGATCTTCCCACGGGGGATCTCCAGGGTCAGCCCGTTTAGGGCCAGCTTGTAGCTGTAGCGCTTTTGCAGCCCCTGACAGCTGATAATGGCGTCTCTGTTCATCTCACTCCATCTCCTTTTCCGCCCGCTCCAGCAGGGCAATGACGTCCTGCCGGGAAAGGCCCATCTCACTCATCTTCTTCAAAAATATCTGCACCTGCTCGGCGGCCAACTGCTCTTTCATCTGTTCCAGCCTCTCTCTGTCGTCGGTGATAAACCGGCCTGCGGTGCGCTGGGCGTACACCAGGCCCAGCCGCTCCAACTCCCCCAGGGCCTTTTGCATGGTGTTGGGGTTGACCGCCGCCTCGGCGGCCAGGTCCCGCACCGAGGGGAGCTTGCCCCCCGGCGGATAGACGCCGGTCAGGATCTGCTGCTGCAGGGTCTCCACCAGCTGCAGGTAGATCGGCCGGTCGCTCTCAATTTTCCACATATCCCCGCTCCTTTCCACCCATTGTACCACTGTACTAAGTCGTTAATACAATAATACACTCTTGTGAATCATCTGTCAACCTCTGGGCGCAAATCATTTTATTTTTTTGAAGGGAGCGGTTATCCCCCCTCCCCCACAGCAGGCACCTCCCGCTCGACCCGGCTCCCCCCTGTTTCTCCCTGCGGCTGCGCTCTTTTGGCCGCGCCTGGGCAATCGCCAGGTCAAACCAGCTGTTCTCCCTCCCAGCGCAACCCCCACTTTAAAAGAAGGAGTGCCAACACAGCGCAGAGACAACGGCCACAAACCCTCTAACCGCCGCGGCGCCGGGAGGGGGGAAAACGGCCCACGAGCAGCACGCCGCCCCTTGCAAGGCGGGGAAATCAAGGCCGGACAAACAGCCGCAGAGCACAAACCCAGCCGCCCTCTCGGCGTCCAACTCGCCCGCACAGCAAGCCGGCCTTTTTCCCCTCCCCGCGGCAAAAAGGGCGCTATAGCGCTCCCGCAGTCAAACCGAACTCCAAAGCACAAAAAGGCGCGGGGAAGGGCGAAGACTCCTCCCCTCTTCCGCCCGCCGCCAAGCGAAAACCCGCTCCCCCCCCCTTGGCGATCCAATCCCTTCCCCAGCGCAAGCCATTTTTCGCACCTGCAAAGCGATGCGGCGGCGCTGGGCGCTTGGGGCCACCCTGCACCCTGTCGCCCGGCGCCGTTACCCTCTGCCTTTGCAATTTTCCGCCGCTGGAACAGCCTTTCCCCAAGCCCTCTTGGTGGACTTTCAGGCCGCCCCTTCAGCCCCTACGCGAAATCAAGAGGAGGCGAGGGCCGCGCCCCACTTCCCCGGCCAAGCGGCCGCGCCACCAGGGCAAAAAAAGAGCCCCGCCTCCATGGGCAGGGTCCTCTTAAAAGGCAAGTTTTTCCGCCGGCTACTGCGCCGGCTCCCAGGGCGGGTGGGAGAGATCCCAGTCGATGCCCTGGCCGTAGTGCTGCTGCAAAAAGGCGTTGGCCTTGGAGAAGTGGCGACAGCCGAAAAATCCCCGGAAGGCCGAGAGGGGGCTGGGGTGAGGGGCCTGCAGGATCAGGTGCTGGGGCCCCTTGATGAGGGGCACCTTGGAGCGGGCGTCGGCCCCCCAGAGCAAAAAGACCATGGGCGCCTCCCTCTCCCCCAGCTTTTCGATCACCGCGTCGGTGAACTGCTGCCAGCCCAGGGCCCGGTGGGACCCCGCCTGCCCCCTGCGCACGGTGAGGCTGCTGTTCAAAAGGAAGACCCCCTGCTCCGCCCAGGGGCCCAGGTAGCCGCTGGTCGAGGGGGGGATGTCCAGGTCGTTCCAGAGCTCCTGATAGATGTTTTGCAAAGACGGGGGCAGCGGCACGCCGGGGGGGACCGAGAAGCTCATCCCCATGGCCTGGCCCGGGCCGTGGTAGGGGTCCTGCCCCAGCAAGACCACCCGCACCCGCTGGTAGGGGGTCATCAAAAAGGCGCGAAAGACGCTCCCCTGCGGCGGGTAGACGGTGGCGGTGCGGTACTCCTGCTGTACCCGCCGCACGAGTTCCCCAAAATAGGGCTTGGCAAACTCGCCCTTTAACACCTGGCTCCAATCGCCCAATTTTTCAAACACCGGCGTCCCTCCCCTGCCGACCCAACACCCCGGGCCGGCTGCGCTTTTCTGATCCCTATCTTACCACAGGGGAGGCGGGGCTGTCCATTCCCCGCCGCCGGCGATTGTTAAGAGAACCTTCATAAAAACGCCCGGGCCGCCGTTTGCCTTTTTGCAGAAAATGTCGTATACTAGTTGCCATGTGTAAACCCTGTATCGCGCGCACAAGGAGGTACAGCAGATGGCAAAACCCATTCGCGGAGACGATCCGTTTAACATCTTGGACTTAGACGACATCCCCAAGCCGGGGCGGGACATCCCGGCCCGGCCCGCCCCTCGCCCCCACTCCCCCAACCTGTTGGAGGAGGACGAGGTCCCCTCTCGCACCGGCAAGGGCGAGGAGAAAAAGAGCGCTGCCCCCCGCCGCGCAGCCGGCCAGGGGCAGGAAGCGGACAGGAATGGAAGGGAGGCGTCCAACATGGGCAAAAAAGAGCCGAAACGGAAGAAAAACGGCAAGAAAAAGATGAAGCTCTGGCTGAAGATCCTCATCCCCGTGCTGGTGGTGCTGGGGATCGCGGGAGGCACCGCCGCCTATGTCCTGATGGACATCGCCGGCAGCTACGACCCGGTGGAACTCAACGAGGCCGAGCTGGGCTTTGACTCGGTGATCGACAAAAACGTCAAGAACATCGCCCTCTTCGGCGTCGACAGCCGCAACGGCCTCCTGGACAAGGGCACCCGCTCCGATTCCATCATCATCCTCTCCATCGACAAAAACCACAACAAGGTCAAGCTCTCCTCCATCATGCGGGACGCCTATGTCAACATCCCCGGCCGGGGGATGGACAAGATCACCCACGCCTACGCCTTCGGCGGGGCCGAGCTGGCCGTTCGCACCCTCAACGAAAACTTCGATCTGGACATCACCGACTTCGCCACCGTGGACTTTGCCAACATGGCCGAGATCGTGGACGCCGTGGGCGGGGTGACCATCGACGTGAAGGACAACGAGGTGGACAATCTCAATGCAAGCGTCAGAGAGCAGGCCGCGGCCACCGGGAAACCGGCAACGTACGTGAAATCGGGCGGCACCCAGACCCTCAACGGCATCCAGGCCGTCGCCTACTCCCGCATCCGCTATGTGGGCAACGGCGACTTCGAGCGGACCGAGCGGCAGCGCACCGTCCTGATGCAGCTGTTCAACAAGGCCCTGGCCATGAACCCCACCAAGTACCCCCAGCTGGCCAAAGACCTGCTGGGGCTCACCAAGACCTCCCTCGACTTTGGCACCCTGATGGGCTACGCCCCGATGGCCCTGCAAAAGCCCACCATGGTGACCACCCGCTTCCCCACCGATTCGGACTACAAGGGGGAGAAGATCAACGGCACCTACTACATGACCTTTGACGACGCGGTCACCACCCAGAAGCTGCACGACTTCATCTACAACGACATCATGCCCAGCTGAGGGCACTTTGAGCAACGGCGCTCTCCTCGCCGCCTGACGGCGGCAAAGGGGAGCGCCGCTTTGCACACTGATTTCACCGGGCAGCCCCCCGCCCCGGCATAGGGCGCGGCCATTCTGCCCATCTTATCTGCAAAAGGAGTGATGTTTTATGTCGCAACCGACCGTGCTCTTCACCCTCCCCTACGGGGATGAGGCCTTTGCCCGGGTGGAAAAGCTGGGCTACAGGGTCCTCTACATCGACGAAAAGCGGCTCCCCGAAGCGGCGGCCCCCCTGGCCATGGCCGCCCGGGAGGCCGAGGTGCTGGTGGGGTACGACCCCTTTCCCCACCTCTCCCTGGCCGACTGCCCCCAGCTGCGGCTCATCCAGCTGGTGAGCGTGGGCTTTGACCACCTGCCCCGGCAGGAAATCGAGTCCCGCGGCATCGCGGTGGCCCACAACGCGGGGCAGACCAAGATCCCCATCAGCGAGTGGGTCCTCTTTCAGCTGCTGGAAATCTTTAAAAACGCCTGCCTCTTCCTGCGCCAGCAGGCGGAACACCGCTGGCAGGTGCAGACGGACATCCTGGAGCTCTGGGGGAAGACCGTCCTCTTTTTGGGGGCGGGGAACATCGCCAGCGAGACCGCCAAGAAGTGCAAGGCCTTTGGCTGCACCACCCTGGCAGTCAGCCGCAGCGGACGCCCGGCAGAGGGGATCGACCAGGTCTCCCCCATCGGCCAGCTGGAGGCCCTCCTCCCCCGGGCGGACGCCCTGATCTGCACCCTGCCCGCCACCCCCGAGACCCACCACCTGCTAAACGGGCCCCTGCTGCAAAAGACCAAGCCGGGCTGCGCCCTGGTCAACGTCTCCCGCGGCTCGGTCATCGACACCCAGGCCCTGACCCTTCTCGCCGCACAGCACCACTTTCGCGGGGTGGCCCTGGACGTGTTCGAGGAGGAGCCCCTGGGGGCGGACAGCCCCCTCTGGGACCTGCCGGGGGTCTACATCACCCCCCACAACGCCATCTTCTCGGACAACTGCGACGGCCGCATCTTCGAGATGGTCTGCCAAAACCTAAAGGCCTACGCAAAGGGGGAGCCCCTGGCCGACCTGGTGGACTTCTCGCAGGGCTACTGATACAAAGGGGCGCGTCCACCCAGGGCGCGCCCTTTTTTGCCGCCCTCCGCTTTACAAAGGGCCCCATAGGCGCTATGATGGGGGCTGACAAGCAGTGGAGAGGGGGCGCAGCGATGGGCGCGCGGGGAAGGATGTTGGCGGCGATGGCCGTCTTTGGCAGCATTGGCGCCTTTGTGCGAGCCATCCCCCTGCCCTCGGCGGAGATCGCCCTCTGGCGGGCGGCGATCGCCACAGTCGCCATCGGGGCGGTGCTGCTGGCGCGGCGGCGCCCCCTCCCCCTGGCGCAGATCAAGGGGGAGCTGCCCCGGCTCCTCCTCTCCGGGGCGGCCATGGGGTTTAACTGGATCCTGCTCTTCGCCGCCTACCGCTACACCTCGGTCTCGGTGGCGACCTTGAGCTACTACTTCGCCCCCTCCCTGGTGGTGCTGGCCTCCGCCCTCCTCTTTCGGGAGCGGCTGACCGCCCGCAAGGGGGTCTGCTTTCTCCTGGCCACCGGGGGGATGGCGCTGGTCATCGGCACACAGGGCCGCAGCGAGGGCGCAAACGACCGGCTGGGCATCGCCCTGGGACTGGGGGCCGCCGTGCTCTATGCGGCGGTGATCCTGCTCAACAAGGGCATCCGCTCGGTGAGCGGGGTGGACCGGACCCTGGTGCAGTTCGCCGCGGCCATCCTGGTGCTGGCGCCCTACCAGCTCCTCAGCGGGGGCTTTCACCTGGGCGCGCTGGACCCCGCCGGCTGGGCGGCGCTGCTGGCGGTGGGTCTGGTGCACACCGGGGCGGCCTACTGCCTCTACTTCTCGGCCCTCAAGGAGCTGCCGGGCCAGACCGCCGCCCTCCTGAGCTACCTGGACCCGCTGGTGGCGGTGGGGGTGTCGGCCCTCTGGCTGGGGGAGGCCATCGGCCCCTGGCAGCTGGTCGGGGGCGCGGTGGTGCTGGGCTGCTCCCTTTTCAGCGAACTGGGCGGGGGCAAGGACAGCGAGGGCAAGAGCGGGGCCCCTTGACGCGCCCCCGCGGGGCGCAACTGTCTCCCCCCGCGCATCCCCGCAGAGCGCGACCGCGCACCTCGGCGACGATTCTGGCGATATCGATCACTTCCCCTCACGCCCTCACATTTGAACCAAAGCCACCAGTGAAACGGGGGATATACTCCCCCCCTAAAAGGGCACTGCCCAGGCTCCGCCCCCAAGGGGCGTCGGGATTTTAGGGCTGCCTTCCACCCACTGCCACCGGCAAGCCGGCGATCCGGGACACCGTCTCGTGCCCCTACCCCCGAAGAGCGCCCTTCTTTATTGCGCTCTTGGCGCCCATCCTTTCGGAAAGTCCTATGCCAAAGCCAATTTGTTTCTCGTACAAAATCCTATCTTTTTAGCATTCTATCTACAACTAAAAAAGGGACCCGCCGGAGCGATACCGGCGGGTCCCTTTCCATCTGTTGTCTCTCACTGGCTGTTGCTGCTTATAAAGGGCGCCAGGGCGCTGGCAAACCCGCTGACCGGCATGGTCTGCAGGGTGACCTTGCCCGGCCCGGTGATGACGGTGTTGAAGAGCCCCTCCCCGCCAAAGAGGACGTTTTTGACCCCCTTGACCGACTGGATGTCCAGCGAGCAGGTCTCGCTCATCATGGCCAGGTTGCCGGTGTCCACAACGATGGATTGACCGGGGCCCAGCTCGTACTCCACCGCGTAGCCGTCGACCTCTACAAAGGCCATGCCGGAGCCGGAGAGCTTCTGCATGATAAAGCCCTCGCCGCCGAAGAAGCCGGCCCCCAGCTTTTTCTTGAAGTGAACCGACAGCTCCACCCCCGACTCGGAGGCCAAAAACCCGGATTTCTGGACGATCACGCTGTTGCCCGGGGTGATCGGCACCGCGCGGATGGAACCGGGAAAGCTGGAGGCAAAGGCGATCATCCCCGCGCCGCCCAGGGCGGTGTAGCGGTTTTGGAACATGGCCTCGCCGGCAAACATCCGCCCAAAGGCCTTGCCCAGCCCGCCGCCGGAGGTGGTCTCCATCTTCATGTTGGGGCTCATCCAGCTCATGGAGCCCCGCTCGGTGATCATGGTCTCCCCCGGCTGCAGGTCACAGACCACCACCGGCAGGGGTTCCCCTACGATTTTATACTGCATTCACATCTCCTCCTCTATATCTGGGGAGGCGTCCCAAGAGCCGCGGCCCCCCTTTTCTTGAGTATACCTGCTCGGAGGGAGAAGGGCAACTGTTTTTCTGCGCCTGCCCACAAGTGACCGCTCCGGGCACTTTTTCACCAATTTCGCATCTCCCAACTCCATATTCCCAAATGGGCGGTGAGGGAGGTGTAACGGGCATTTCGCTGTTCCTGGGAGGGGTCCGCGTTGATCGCGGCAACAAGGGCGTCCAATGTGGGGCCAACCTCTCCCAAGCGCCGATTTCCCAACTCCTTCCAGTCGGGAGCCGAAAGCCCCAACTCCTCTGCCCGCTGCGCTATATAGAGGAGGCGGGCATACTCCAATACCTGGAGTTTTTGAGCCACATTCAAGCCCTGGGCCGCATAGACCAAATCCCTGTCGAGAGAAAGTCTCTCTGCCGACCAAGCACTCCCCTCCTCCAGGGGAAAGGCCCCTTCATCCAGTGCCTCCAGCGCTTTTGTCTCCAATTGTTCAAACGTCAGGTTCTCCACCACCTCCCGATAGTACTCCCACTGCAACATTTGCTGAGATGCAACTTCTGTGCAGAGCTCCCTGCGGAAGGTGTCGTGAAGGGTCCGTCCGGTGTATTTTGCCGGTGCGCCGTTCCAGAGGAGCATGGTCAAAGACCCCGTGGAGGTGTCCATGTTGGCAGAGAGGTCCAATACCGGGTCTTCCCCCTCTTTAAACGCATTGTACCGCTGCGTTTTGAGAACAATTTCGTAGTAGTCGAGAACCGCCTTTTGTTGATATTCATCCCGGATCTTGCTGTCGTAGATGGGAACATCCCCCAGGCTTGCCAGCTCAGCATACTCGCGATAGGGCTCACTGCCAGGAACAAGGTCAATGCCATTCCTCGAGAGCAGATCAGAGGCCAACTTCTGCGCCTCCCGATACGTATAACTGGTTTTCTGCGGCTTTACTGCCTGGTAAAGCCCCCACCCTCCCAGCAGCGAGGCCACAACGAGTCCAGCAACCCATCGGCGGCGGTGGGGGCCATAAAACACCAGTCGAATGGCGCCGCCTACCCTGTCGGTCCCACGGCGAACTGCAGAAGAGCACCAGACGCCTCCGGCCACTGCGAAGAGCGTCCCCATCCCCAGCGCCCAAAGGGCTTTGGGAAATACCGTTTCCCAGCTCAGAGGAAAATCATAGAAATAGAGATTCCAGGTGGCGGTGGAGCCCACGTGGATAAAAAGGCTGGAGAGATGATATCCCAGGCATAGAAGAAGTCCCGGCAAAGTGGTGTGGAAGAGCGAAACGCAGAGGACAAAAAGTGCCTCTAACATCCAAAAATGAGCCGCGTAGCGCAGAAAGATCGCGGCGGCCTCGCCCAGGTAGGGACGATAGAGAAAGAGGAGCGGGGCAATCATCAAAAGGGAATGCGCCCAGACGAGAAGGGCCTCGCCCGGCAAACTGTATCGCCCATTCTGATAGACTGAAAAGAGCTCCTCTGCTCCGGTGTCGTACTTTTCTCGAAAGAATAGGTAGCTGTACCAGATGATGACAAGGGGAAAAAACTGCTCCGTCAGGTTGCGAACAAAGGGAAAAAAGGCATCTTCAAAGTAGAGTTCCCCTATCAAAGACATCTTTCTAAAGTGCACCATGGCTGGCAGCAATAGATAACACAAGATCCAAGGGGCAAAATAGCGCCCTTTCATATTTTTAAAGTTCAGCCAAGAGAGCTGCCATCTGGCCGCCATGACGACACCTCCCTTACCAGTGAAAAGTAGCCATCTTCCAAGTTGGGTGCGACCGCCTGGCAAGGTTGGGGCTCTGATGAGAGGATCCGGATCCACTCCTCTCCACCCTCTTCAAAAATATTTTCCAAGCTCCAGTCGCCGACCAAATTTTTTTGCAGATTGCGGGGCAGGCAGTAGACAAGCCCCTGCGCGCATCGGCAAATCGCCTCTTTTTTCCCCGAAGCAAGCAGCCTCCCCTGAGAAATCACCAAAATGTGATCGCAGACCACATCGATATCATCCACGATATGGGTGGAAATGAGAATGGTCCGCCCCCCTTTCACCTCCGCAACGATATTTTTGAAACGCATCCTCTCTTCTGGATCCAGACCGGCCGTAGGCTCGTCGAAGATAAGGAGAGGGGGATCTCCCAACAGAGCTTGCGCGATCCCCAAGCGGCGGCGCATCCCCCCAGAAAGAGCGCCGACCTTTTTCTTCTCCTCCCCCAAAAGATTGACTACCCGCAGACAGCGGTTCGCCTCCTCACTCCACTGCCGTCGAGGGATTTTTTTAAGGGCGCAAAAATAAGCAAGCACCTCCCTACATGTCAATTCGTGGAAGAAGTCAAAACTCTGGGGGAGATATCCACAGTGGGCGGATAGGGAATGGTGTTTTCCCATCTTTTGACCGTCCACCAAAATGCTTCCCCCACTGCATTCATAGCGCCCGAGAAGGCAGCGCATCAGGGTCGTCTTCCCCGCGCCATTCGGGCCCAAAAGTCCATAGACACCCGTGTCGATGGACAGGGTGAGTCCGTCCAGCGCCCTCTTCTTCCCAAAGCGCTTGCTCACGTCTTGAAGTTCAATCTTCAAAATGTCCCCCTCCTCCCTCTATTGACACAGAGGATAAAAACCGACTTTCCAGTTCGGCAAAGAATTGGGCAGAGGTGCGCTTGTCCTCTTCATCGGTGAGATATCGATAAACCTGACGATAGACTGCCGGCTCTCCCCACCGCCCAGTTGCCTGTAAGAGCCGGTAATTGGGATTGCCGTCTGAGGGGTCTCGCAAAGCAGTGGCGCGAAAGACATCTGGGTCTTCAAATTGGGCGCGCAAAGCTTGCCAGAGCAGATGCTTCTGCCGCAAGCTTTCAGGATCGTATCCCTCAAGCATCATTTCCGCCGTGATATCCTTCCCCAAATACTCAAAAATTGGCCGCAACTCCGCACGCGTTTCAAAAAGAGCGGTGGCAGCGTAGGGGCTGTATCTGGGGTCCAACAAAAACCAGTGGTCCGAAAAAGGATATGCCGGATCGCCCGCAGGGACCGTTTCCCCCACCTGAAACACCTTGCGGGGCCGCTTTAAGTCGTTGGCCGCACCGCACCAGTCGCAGAGGCGGGCGTAGTCCTCGTAAACATCGCCGGCAGTGCGCCTCTGATTGGCTGCATCAAATGCCTTGACCCCAAAACCCGGGTCCTCTCCCAGCACCGGAACAATGGGGGTGACCACCGCTATCCCGTCCTCCTGCCTCTCCTCAATCAGCCCGGCAAAGAGGGAGACCGACTCGCTTTCACCCGCAAAACAGCTGTCGCCGCCAGTTGGCAAAAGGCTGCAATTGAGATTGGGGGCGTCCGTGTGAACGGTCACTTCAAACTGTTTTTGCGACCGATCGATGGGCGTCATAAAGCCCAATCCGTCGTTGACCACCTTCTCTCCCGGCATGGGGTAAAAGGGGAAGTATCCCGGCAAAAAAATCCCCTGTCGGTTGCTGTAAAACATATCGCCACTGCCGGAATAGGAAAAGCGGAAGGCGGTCGTCCCAGAAACAACAGGAGAAAATCGGATCCAATCCCCCTCCTGTTCCCAAGACAACTGGTTTCCCAGATGGTCGGTAAGCGTTTGCAGGTGGTAGCCCCGATAGAGGGTAAAAACATACTCCTCCTGTTCCTGCGCATCGGAAAGCGTCACCGTCACATCGGCGTGCAACTCTCGGTCGATCTTTAGCTCCATCTGGTATCCCTCGACCGAAAATTTTGCCGGTACCTCCTCCCTCTCCTCAGAAGACAGATTTCCAATTTTGGACAGAGTGGTCTCTAAATTGTATCCATAGTACAGATAACTTCCGCCCCGACTGTACTGCCACAGAGAAACCCCCGTCAACACCGCCAGCAGGGCAGCTGCCGTCTTTCCCTGCCACCTGCTTGCAGGCAGCGCGCGCAAGGCCCAAAAGAAGAGAAAAAGTGCGATGGAAAACCCGATGCGATCCCAGCGGATCGCCTCGTTGGGAATGCCGTAGGAAGGGAGGTCAAAGCGCACGATTGGGGTTCGCAGCTGGATGTGAAACAGGTCCAAAAGCGGGGAGAAATTGGTATCGGGAGATGAAAAACTGCTCAATACCATCTGGGGAGCTGGGGAAAAGAGGATCGCTGTTCCCAAAAGAGTTACCGTACCCGCAGTCGGAGACAGCCAGATGCCGATGGCGCTCCCTGCAGAAATCCCCAACAACCCCACCAAAAAGAAGTCCAGCACCGTCACCTTTAAGAGGTGGAGAAGGAGCAGAGAACTGGAAACGCCCATTTTCGCATAGGCGATGAGAGGATAGAGGAAATAATTACAGGAGACAAGCAGGCAAACGCTGACCATAACCGCCAGTTGGCAGCACTCCTGTCGGGCCCGCACACCGTTGCCCTGCCCCAGCGACTCCCCCACCTGGCGGCCAGCCGTCTGCACGCAAAAAAAGGAGAGGAAGAGAAAGCCGAGAAAGAGGATGAGGTTGGATGGGATGTCGTTTTGCAGCATGGCCAAAGGCTCTCCATACTGGTGGAGAGAAGAAACCCCCAACGCATTGACAAAGAGAAAAAGAGCCAAAATGGTCGCCAGCGGTATCGGGGAGCGGACCAACCGTTTTAAATTGCATTTATACAGTTCCCACACCAACAATCCCCTCCTTCACCATAATCGAAAGGGAGGCGACTGAATTAGTCGCCTCCCTTCCCAACAATCTAGTTCGTCGTCAGCCGACAAACTGCACTACTACCAGAGTATGCACAATACCCCGCTGTCCGCCATCTGGTCCACAGACCGCTGCTGCTGCCACTAAAGTTTTTAGTGGTACCACTTCCAGTTGTATCGTATACACTTGTTGATCCGCCATTTGTCCCATTATTATATTGAAAATATCCATACACCGCACCAGACCTTGGTCCACAAGAAATATAGCCGTAGCAACTGGTGGCTGTATCTGTTGTATAAGAACCATACGTCATACTCGTTGTATAAATATTTGCAGTAGATGTCTGTCCACTTGCAAAGGCCGGGACAATCGCACCTATTGCAATTGCCGCGACCGCCAGAAGGGCGATAACCATCTTTTTTATCTTTGTAATAGTAACCTCCAGAGCGCAATAAGCTCAAACTACTTGGTCACCCTACTCATTCCATTTTTTTAAAACATCGGAATCCCCTCCCAATATAAAAACTAATATTTTAAACATAGTACATATTTTTTATTGTCTATATTGTACTCTTATAAAATAGCAATTTCAATTGTCAATAAACACAACAAACCATTCAGTAAACTGTTACAGCAAATTATTAAAAAGCATTGTTTTCGACGCAATTCGATAACAATGTGATTTGTTTACTTTGTAACAGCAAGCCGCCCCCGGCCTTTGACAGGTCGGGGGCGGCTTACAGAGAGGGGGAAGCGGTGCTTACTCCCCCATGATCCGCCGGCGCTCGTTGCGGTAGAAGCACTCGGTCGCCGGGTCCAGGGGACGGGGGTTGTCGGGGTCCTCCTGGGGAATGGGAGGCCGCGAAACAGGGCGGTCTTCCTCGGTCTTGGCACAGCCGCAGTGGGGGCGGAAGCTGTTGTGTTCAAAGGTGTTGTCCTCACAGGGGAGGTGCTTGCCACAGCGGCCGTTTAAGTTGTAGGAGCAGTCCCGCTCGTCACAGTAGATGCGGGGGTAGCAGATGTAGCTGCAGTCGCAACACGCGCCGCAGGCAAAGGGGCTCTCCCCCCGAAAGCTGCCGCAGCCGCAGCCGCTGGTGATGCTGGTCTCCACCGAATCCCCGTCGGTGCCGCCGCTGAACCCGCCGGCGCCGACACAGCCGCCGCCCTCGCTGCGGCCACAGCCGTTATAGGCGTTGCCCGGCTCGCCGCCGGCGTCACAGCCGCAGCCCGTCTCATTTCCGCAGCCCTCGTCGCAGTGGGGGCAGCAGCTGGTGCAGCCGGTGTCGCCGCAGCCGCATCCACAGCCACACCCACAGCCGGTGCCGCCGGTGTTGCCGCCCGTCCCGCCGGTGCCGCCCGTTCCACCGGTACCGCCGGTGCAGCAGTCGCAGGTGCAGGTGCAAACGCACCCACAGCCGCCGCCCGTCTCGCCACCGGTGGCGCCGGTGTCACAGCCGGTGGCGTCGTCGCCACAGCAGAAGGCGTCGCAATCGCAGTACTCGCTGCACAGGCAATGCTGCTCGCAGTCGCAGCCGGAGCACCCGCTGGGCTGGCCGCCGCTGCACCCGCAACCACAGCCGCAGCCACGGCCGCCGCTCTCCCTGCCGGTCTGGCCGCTGCAGTGACAGAAGGAGGCGCAGTCGCAGTACTGGCTGCAGTCACAGCACTCGTCGCAACCGCCGCCGGTCTCTCCGCCGGTGCCGCCGGTCTCGCCGGTCTCGTCCCCGCAGTGGCAGACGCCGTTTTGGTCCCAGTAGCCGTGGCAGTACCCGTTTGCATCCAGGCAGCCGCTGCCGCCGGTCTCTCCGCCGGTGCCCCCGGTCTCGCCGGTCTCGTCCCCGCAGTGACAGACGCCGTTTGCGTCCCAGTAGCCGTGGCAGTACCCGTTTGCGTCCAGGCAGCCGCTGCCGCCGGTCTCCCCGCCGGTGCCCCCGGTCTCGCCGGTCTCGTCCCCGCAGTGGCAGACGCCGTTTTGGTCCCAGTAGCCGTAGCAGTACCCGTTTGCGTCCAGACAGCCGCTGCCGCCGGTCTCCCCGCCGGTGCCCCCGGTCTCGCCGGTCTCATCCCCGCAGTGGCAGACGCCGTTTGCATCCCAGTAGCCGTAGCAGTACCCGTTTGCGTCCAGACAGCCGCTGCCGCCGGTCTCTCCACCGGTGCCCCCGGTCTCGCCGGTCTCGTCCCCGCAGTGGCAGACGCCGTTTTGGTCCCAGTAGCCGTAGCAGTACCCGTTTGCGTCCAGACAGCCGCTGCCGTCGGTCTCTCCGCCGGTGCCCCCGGTCTCGCCGGTGGGACAACCGCACCCACAGTCGCAGTCGCGCGCGGGAACCGGCGCGGCCGGAACAGCGTCCCGAACGCCCCATTCGCTTGCAGCCGGGGCAGATCCCGGTTTTTCCGCCCGCGGGGCCTCCGGCGCCAGTTCCTGGGCCGAGTAGTAGCGGTCAAAGCCCGCCTCTTCGGCCGGGCGCTCCGCCTCTTGCAAAATGTCGTCGAGCTCCTTGTCGGCAGCCCGCTTGTAGAAGCGGTCCCGGTCGCCAAAGCTCTTGATCTCATCATACACGCTCAACAAGAGTGAGCGCATCTTCCCGCCCTGCCCCGGGTGGCGGGCGGAACTCTCTCCGGCCAGGGCATAGGCCAGCGCAGGTCTCTGGAAAAACGGAATCATAGCAATCACCTTTTTCAAAGATTGGGGTTCACTCCCTGCCCGTAGTCTATTCACATCCGCCCGCCGCGGTTCCCCCCGAAAAGGGGGCAAAAGGGGGTCGCCCCCCCTTTTTTCGCTTGGCGACGCCGTTTGTAGTTCTTTTGAAACCTTTGTTTCCATTTTGTAATCTGTTGTAACCAATTCTTCACTTGATTGTAAGCGGCCAGTAGTTTTATTTCTGCGGCGATGTAGTATACTGAAAGTACAGAAGAAAAGACGAGCGGCGCAGCCGCCGGTTTCAAAGGAGGTCGCAAAGATGAAAAAGTTGATTGGTCTGCTCACAGCGCTGTTGGTGATCGGCTCGCTGGTCGCCATTGCGGGGGATAAGCCGGCGGACCGCTTTTACTCTGGCGGCAGCCAGATGACATCTGCCTGCGACCTGCGAATCTAGCACCCCATTTTTCCATACCTGACCCGGTGGGAGGGAGTCGGCGCACGCCGCTCCCTCCCACTTTTTCTCCCCTTCGGCCGGTCCACAGGGGGCGCGCCGGCCCTTGCCAAGTGAGAATTTTGTGGTATACTCGTAAAGAGAGCGAGGGCAAACTGGCCCCGCCGGTCTGAAACTGCGAGGTGTACCTTTTGAAGTCCAAACCATTTATCATATCCATGGCCCTGTTGGGGGTCATCCTCATCGCCTCGGCGGGGGGGCTGCTGTTCAAGCCCAGCCAGTACGAGGGGTTGATGGTGGTGGTGGAGCACGACGGCAAAAATATTCTGGAGATCCCCCTCAACGGGGAGCCGGCCACCTTCACCGTCAAGGGGGAGAACATGGAGCAGCTCGACGAGAACGGCGAGCCCATCCTCAATGAAGACGGTTCCACCAAGACCTACAACACGGCCACCTTGGTGCGGGACGAAAACGGCGTCAAGTTTGTCGATTCCAAGTGTCCCGACCACCTGTGCGAGCAGTACGGCTACATCAACAAGGTCGGGGAGTCGGCCATCTGCATGCCGGCGCTTTTGTCTGCTACCGTCGTAGAAGAGTAAAATGGGAGAACGGGCCCGCGGGAGACCGCGGCGGCCGTTCTCTTTTTTTGCGGGCTTTTGCGGCCCGCGCCAGCGCCGCCCCGACAAACAGAGGGCGGCAGAAGGAGGATACAAGAAGATGAAACAAGCGGCAAAACAGATCCGCAGCGTCGGGGTGGTGGTGCTGGGCAACGCCATTTTGACCTTTGCCATCGCGGCCTTTGTGCTGCCAAACCGGCTGATCTCCGGCGGGGTCACCGGCATCGCCCTGGTGTTTGAACACTTTTTCGCAATGGATGTGAGCGCCGGGGTGGCGGTGGCCAACGGGGTGCTCTTCCTCGCCGGCGCGGTGGTGCTGGGGAAGAAATTCGCCCTGACCACCCTGCTCTCCACCGTCCTCTACCCGGTCTTTCTCTCCCTCTTCCGGCAGCTGGATGTCCTGCAACACCTGACCCAGGACACCCTGCTGGCCGCCCTCTACGCCGGCATCCTCATGGGCGCTGGGATGGGGCTGGTCATCCGCGAGGGCTCCTCCACCGGGGGGATGGACATCCCCCCGCTGATCCTCAACAAGTACTTCGGCTGGTCGGTGCCGGCCCTCATCTACGTCTTCGACACCGCCATCCTCCTCACCCAGGTGCTCTTCTCCACCAGCGAACAGGTGCTCTACGGCATCGCGGTGGTGCTGGTGACCTCTTTGGTGATGGACCGGGTGATGGTGATGGGCAAAAACCAGACCCAGGTGACCGTCATCACCCCTCGCTACGAGGAGGTGGCCCAGGCGGTGCAGGAGAAGCTGGACCGGGGCTGCACCTTCCTCGAGACGGTGTCGGGCCACCTCCACCGCCCCGGCCGGGCGGTGATGACGGTGATCTCCCAGCGGGAGCTGGCCGCCCTGAACAAACTGGTGCAGGGGATCGACGGGGAGGCCTTTTTGGTCATCAGCAAGGTCAACGAGGTGCGGGGCCGCGGCTTCTCCATGGGCAAGCGGCACACCGAGGCCGTCTCCGACCAGGCGGCGCAGGGATAGCCCCTCCCGCCGGGGGACCGCCCTTTTGGCACAGAAAAAACCGCCTGCAGTGGGGGCTGCAAGCGGCCTTTTCTAAAAGAGGAGTTATATGAAACAAAAGATGAGAGGATATCGAGTGTCATCAGGTTTTCCCTGTGCTTATAGAATACCCCAACCCCGCCCCCATTTATACCGGTAGCGGGTAAACAATTTGTGGCCGTTTTGTGACAGAGCGGCCCCCGCTTCCCCGTTTGTCCAAACGCCGTTCACATTTGGCCCGGTTGCCTTTGCCCGGCGGTTGTGGCATACTGGGAGGGCGAGAAAAAGGGGGGAGTAGGTTGTTTTCTGCAACACAGGAACACTTTGTCGGGGAGACCTTTTTGGAGGAGGACCTCTCCGATCTGGCGCTGGAGAGGCTGACCTTTGAAAACTGCACCTTTCAGTCCTCCAAGATGGACTGTCTGCAGGCGGTGCGCTGCCAGTTTGTAAACTGCGCCTTTCAGTTTTGCCAGCTGGACGGGGCCAGCTTTACCCGCTGCGTCTTCACCGGCTGCAAGTTTCGGGAGTGCGGCCTCTTCGGGGCCCTGTTCGCCCAGTGCAAGTGCATGGGCGGCAGCTTTGTGGGCTGCAACCTGGCCGGGCTCGCCCTGCAGGGGGGCAACTTCAGCTACACCGCCCTGCAGGGGGCGGGCTTTCGCAACCAGGACCTGCGGGGGATCAACTTCGAGCGGGCCGACCTGCGGGAGTGCGACCTGCGGGGGGCCGACCTGCGGGAGTGCAACCTGACCCTCTGCTACCTGCAGGGGGCCAAACTGCAGGACTGCGACCTGCGGGGCGCCCGCATCGACGGGGTGGACCTGCGCGCCTGCAAGATGAAAAACACCAAGCTGGACCTGGAACAGGCGGTGGTGATCGCCGAGTCCCTGGGCGGCGTGGTGCGCTAGGGGGAGAAAACGCGATGACAGAGAGAGAAAAGATGCTCTCCGGGCGGCTCTACCGGGCCGACGACCCGGAGCTCACGGCCATGCACCGGCGGGCCCGGGCGCTGGTGGCCCGCTTCAACGCCCTGCCCGCAGAGGACGACGACGGCCGCCGGGCGGTGCTGCGGGAACTGCTGGGGGCCCAGGGGGAACACTGCGCCATCGAGCCGCCCTTTCACTGCGACTACGGCTGTTTTTTGCGGGTGGGGGAGAATTTCTACGCCAACGCCGGGCTCACCGTCCTCGACTGCGCGGCGGTGGCCATCGGGCGGGACGTCCTCATCGGCCCCCGCGTGGGGCTCTTCGCCGCCGGGCACCCGGTGGACCCCGGCCTGCGCCGGCAGGGGGTGGAGTACGCCTTTCCCATCACCATCGGCGACGGGGTCTGGATCGGCGGCAACACCGTGGTCAACCCCGGGGTGACCATCGGCGAGCACACGGTGGTGGGCTCGGGTAGCGTGGTCACCAAGGACCTGCCCGCCGGGGTGGTGGCCGCCGGCAACCCCTGCCGGGTGCTCCGCCCCATCGGCCCCCAGGACAGGGCCTTCTACTTTAGAGGCAGGCCGGTAAAGGAGGAGGGGTAGTCCCCTCCCCCCGCCGGCAGACGAAAAAAAGGGCCCCCGGCCGAACTGGCCGGGGGCCCTTTTTGGGCGGGGCGGGAACTACCCTTCCAGCCCCAGCTTTTTGATGGCGTCCTCTCTCATCTTGTACTTGAGGATCTTGCCGGCCACGTTCATGGGGAAGCCGTCCACAAAGTCGATGTAGCGGGGGACCTTGTGGCGGGCCATCTGCGCGGCGATGAAATCGCGCATCTCCTCCTCGCCCATCTGCTCCCCCTCCTTGAGGACGATGCAGGCCATGATCTCCTCGCCGTAGCGCGGGTCGGGCACCCCGATCACCTGCACGTCCTGCACCTTGGGGTGGGTGAAGATGAACTCCTCGATCTCCCGGGGGTAGATGTTTTCCCCCCCGCGGATGATCATGTCCTTGAGGCGGCCGGTGATCTGGTAGTTGCCGCTCTCGTCCCGGCAGGCCAGGTCGCCGGTGTGGAGCCAGCCCTCGCCGTCGATGGCGGCGGCGGTGGCGCCGGGCATCTTGTAGTAGCCCTTCATGATGTTGTAGCCCCGGGCCACGAACTCGCCGGTGACCCCGTCGGGGCACGCCTCCCCGGTCTCGGGATCGACGATGCGGCACTCCACGTTGGCAAAGGCGCTGCCCACCGTCTCGGTGCGCACGGCCAGCGAGTCGGTGTAGCTGGACATGGTGCAGCCGGGCGAGGCCTCGGTCTGGCCGTAGACGCTGACGATCTGGCGCATGTTCATCACCTCGGCGGCCTGCTTCATCAGGTCCGCCGGGCAGTTGGAACCGGCCATGATGCCGGTGCGGATGTGGGAGAAGTCGGTCTTTTCAAAGTCCTCGTGCTGCATCATGGCGATGAACATGGTGGGCACCCCGTTGAAGCAGGTGATCTTCTCCCCGTTCACGCAGGAGAGGGCCGGCTTGGGGGAGAAGTAGGGCAGCGGGTACATGGTGGCCCCGTGGGTCATGGAGGCGGTCATGGACAGCACCATCCCAAAGCAGTGGAACATGGGCACCTGGATCATCATCCGGTCGGCGGTGGAGAGGTCCATCCGGTCGCCGATGTACTTGCCGTTGTTGACCACGTTGTAGTGGGTGAGCATGACCCCCTTGGGGAAGCCGGTGGTGCCGGAGGTGTACTGCATGTTGCAGACATCGCCGGTGTCCACCCGCGCGGCTAGGCGGTAGACCTCCTGCAAAGGGACGGCGCTCGCCCGCTGCAGCGCCTCCTCCCAGGTGAGACAGCCGGGCAGCTTGCAGCCCACGGTGATGACGTTGCGCAAAAAGGGCAGGCGCTGGGCGTGCAGGGGCTCGCCGGGACGGGTCTTTTCCAGCTCGGGGCAGAGTTGCTGGACGATCTCGGTGTAGTGGGAGTCGCGGTAGCCGTCCACCATGATGAGGGTGTGGGTGTCCGACTGGCGCAGCAGGTACTCGGCCTCGTGGCTCTTGTAGGCGGTGTTCATCGACACCAGTACCGCCCCGATCTTGGTCACCGCCCAGAAGGAGATGAACCACTGGGGGATGTTGGTGGCCCAGATGGCCACGTGGCTGCCCGGCCCCACCCCCAGGGAGATGAGGGCGCGGCAGAAGCGGTCCACGTCGTCCCGGAACTGGGCGTAGGTGCGGGTGTAGTCGAGGGTGGTGTAGACAAAGGCGTACTGGTCGGGGAACTCCTCCACCATCCGGTCGAGCACCTGGGAGAAGGTCAGGTCCACCAGATCGTCCTTCTTCCAGACGTAGTGGCCGGTGTGGGCGTCGTTTTGGTAGAGGTGGCGGCGGGCCCGGGAGGGGCTGCCGAAGCGCTCCATATAGGTGACAAAGTGGGTGAAGATGACCTCCATCTCGGTGAGCTCCATCATCCAGCGGGGGTCCCACTCCAGGGAAAGGTAGCCGTCGTAGTTGATGGAGGCCAGGGCCCCCATCATCTCCCCCACCGGCAGCGTCCCCTCGCCGATGAGGCAGTAGCGGACCCGGCCCCCCTCCTCCACCACCGAGTCCTTGACGTGGACGTGGCGGACGTAGGCGCCCAGGTTCTGGATGGTGGTCTCGGGGCTCTCCCCCCGGTCCCGGTAGGGGTGGTGCAGGTCCCAGAGGGCGGCCAGCCGGTCGGAGGCAAAGCGGTTGAGGACGTCCCGCAGCCGGGCGGTGTCCGAAAAGGCGCCCACCGTCTCCAACAGCAGGGTGACCCCCCGCTCCTCGGCCAGGGGGACCAGGGGGGCCAGGCAGTCGGCGGCAGCCTCGGCCGCCCCCTCCCCCTCCCCGGTGGCGTGAATGCGCACATAGGGGACCGAGAGGTTGCGGGCGATCTCCATACAGGCGGCGATCTCGCGGCGGTTCTCCCCGCAGGCGCCCCGGTCGGAGAGGTCGCAGACCGCGTCCAGACAGGGGATCTGCAGGTTTTTCTCAAAGAGGCTGCGGGCGGTGGCCGCCGTCTGGTGGGGGTGGAAGGGGCCGCCCCGGGCGTCGAGGGGGGTGCCGTGGACCCCCCGCAGTTCGATGCCCTGCATCCCCACCTCGAGGGCGGTCTGGACAAAGTCCTCCCAGCTGTAGCCGTCCCAGCCGTTGATGGAAAAAGACAGTTTCATCTCACATCTCCTCGTAGACGATCTTGTTGAGGGCGTTCAAGTAGGCCTGGATGCTGGCGCCGATGACGTCGGTGGAGATCCCCTGGCCGGAGTAGAGCTTACCGCCAGAGCGCAGCCGGATGAGGGCGGCGCCCATGGCCTCCCGCCCCTCGGTCACGGCCTGGATCTGGTAGTCGTCCAGTTCGTAGTGGTGGCCGACGGCCTGCTCGATGGCCAGGAAGGCCGCGTCGATGGGGCCGTCCCCGGCGCAGATGCCCTGCAGGGTCTCCCCCTCCCTCTCCAGCTTCAGGTGGGCGATGGGGGTGATGACGTTGCCCGAGTTGATGAGGTAGCTCTGCAATTGGTAGGAGGGGGGCACCTGCAGGGCGTTGCTGGCGACGATGACGTCCAGCTCCTTGGGGCTGACGGTCTTTTTCTCAGCGATCTTGACAAAGGCCTCGTAGACCTTGGCCATGTCCTCCTCGGAGAGGTCGTAGCCCAGCTGGCGCACCGCGCGGGCGACGCTCTCCCGGTCGTCGTGGGCGCCCAGCTCGCCCCCCGCGGGGGCGGCGGCCGCCCTGTTGCCGTCAAAGGGGGAGCTGGCGCTGCGGCCGGGCTCGGTCATCCAGCGGATCTGGGAGACCGCCCGCTGCAGCTCGGTGACCCGCAGGTCGGAGTAGACCCCGCAGGCGTCCCCCCGGGAGCGGACGATCTGGGACAGGGCGTCCAGCGCCGGGCAGTCGCCGCCGTCCGCGGTGACCTTCACCTCGTCCGCCCCGGCGCGGATGGCGGCCACCGCGCAGGCGAGGGCCATCTTCAGCCCGTCGCTGCACTGCACCCCCCAGGCGCAGCCGGCGGCCTCGGGCACCTCGGCCCGGACGGCGGAGAAGAAGGCGGCAAACTCCTCGGGCAGGCTGGCGCCCGCGGCGTCGCAGAGGGTGATGACCGAGGCCCCGGCGGCCGCGGCGGCGGCGATCGCCCGGCGCAGGAAGGCGGGCTCGGCCCGGGTGGCGTCGTCGGCCACAAACTCCACCTCGGCGCAGCGGGCCCGGCAGGCTGTCACCAGGGCGGCGATCATCTCCAGCACCATGGGGGGCTTTTTGTGGCAGCTGTACTCCATCTGCACCGGGCTGGTGGGGACGATCACCTGCAGCCGGGGGCGCTTTGCCCCCTTGACGGCCTCCCAGGCGCGGGCGACCCCCTCTTCGCTGAGCCCCACCGGCACGCTGACGGCCGCCGTCTCGGCCAGGTTGGCGATGGTTTTGACCACCAGGGCGTCCACCTGGGCGTCGGTGATGGGGGGCGTCTCGATCACCGGCACCGCCAGCCGGTCCAGCAGCTTGGCGATCTCGATCTTCTCTTTGAAGCTGGGGGCCCCCTCGGGCCGGACTCCGGTCATTCGCAGGGTCACGTCGGCAAATTGCAAGTTGCGCATCGCTTTCCTCTCCTTCTCTTCTCTGGTCTGCTTCTACTTTGTCGCTCTGCGGGGCGATGGGGGGCGGAGACAATCAAAAAAGCCCCTGAAGCCAACTGGCTTCAGGGGCGAAAACTCTCTTCCGCGGTACCACCCTGGTTACCGCCCGACCGCTGGCGCGCAGCGGGGGCAGTCCCTCTTGTTCGGGACTCCAACAAGTCCCTATCCTGTAACGGGGAAACCGGAGCTCCCTACTCAATGGGGTTCAGGAGCTCTGCTCGGGAGGCAGACTGCACAGGGACCTTCGGCACCGGCTCGCACCACCCGCCGGCTCTCTGGAGCGCTCTGGTCCAGGCATAATTCCGTCAAAGCATTTCACTGTTTTTGGGGATGTGCTATCAACATACTCCCCCCGGGCCCATTTGTCAAGACCCATTTTTGCGGGCCGGGGGCGTCAGCCCTCCATCCACTCCGCCCGGTTCTCCATCTGAAAGCGGACCCGGTCGGCCACCCAGAGGGTGGAGGAGTACTCCAGCGGCGTCTCCCCCTTCAGGTAGGAGATGCCCTTGACAAAGATGAGGGGGCTGTCGCGGGTGATCTGCAGGTCCTGGGCGTCGGTGTGGGTGGGGCGGATGATCTCCAGCGAGTCGGCCACCCGGTAGGGGGAGAGGCCGTACTCCCCCTCCAGCAGCCGGACGATCCGCCCCCGGGGGAGGGTCTTTCCCTCCATCCCCGGGACGAGGGCAGCCGGGATCCAGGAGCGGGCCAGGGCCAGGGGCACCCCGCCGGAGAAGAAGAGGCGCTTGTAGTAGATCACCCGGCCCTGCAGCCCAAACTCCTGCGGCAGGTTGGGGAAGGAACCGGCGTCCCGCAGGCCGCTGTCGAGCACCTCTACCTCCATCTGCTCGCGCTGGTTTTTAAAGCGCAGGGAGGAGGTGAGCATGTACTTCATGGGCTGCAAGTCGGGGGTGGGCCGGTCGGTGAGGAAGGTCCCCTTCCCCCGCTTTTTTAGGAGGATGCCGTCCTTTTCCAGTTCGGCCAGGGCCTGGCGCAGGGAGATGCGGCTGACGCCGTAGTACTCGGTCAGCTGGTGCTCCGAGGGGATCTTTTCGTTGGGCTTCCACTCCCCCTGCTGGATGCGGCTCTTCAGGTCGCAGGCCACCTGGTAGTACAGGGGGATGGGGGCGCTCTTGTCGACGGGCGGTTGAGACGGCATATGTTCCCTCCTCTGCGGGCGGCGGGGCCCCTTCTATGGGGCGGGCGGCCCTCGTTTTTCTGTCCCCATCTTCTCACAAATCGCGCCAAAAAGCAAATCTCCCGCCCCCAGGGGGCGGGAGAGGGGGTCACCGGGCGGCCTTTTTTCGGCACCTGCGCCAGATGGCGCGGCAGAGGGCAAAGAGCAGGTAGCAGACCACGCAGCCCGAGAGGTTGAGGATCAGATCGTCGACCTCCACGGTGCGCACCAGGGAGCCGCAGAGCAGGTTGAGCAGCAGCTGGCTGCCCTCGATGCCCAGGGAGATCCCCCCCGCCAGCAGCGCCACCCGCCCCAGCTTCCAGCGGCGGGGCCAGAGGGCCGGCAGCAGCACCCCAAAGGGGGCGAGGAGGAAGAAGTTGCCCACCACCAGCCGCAGAAAGGGCCAGTAGTTCTGGATGGAGGCGCAGTTTTTGTAGATGAGGAGGGAGGACTCCAGCGGCCGGTACTGGATGCTTGCCAGCACGTACTGGACGTTGGCCCCCGGATGCCACTGGCTGGGAAAGGCGATGGGGATGGTGAGGGAGAAGACCACCCCCGCCCAGAGAAAGAGCAGGGCCAGCAGCAGGAGGCGGCCCCCGCCCACCTCCCGCCCGCAGCGGGTGAAGCGGCGGCAGAAGAGAAAGGCCAGCGCCCCCAGGACGGCGCCCCCCAGCGGGGTGAGGGAGAGAAAGCCGGGCAGATAGCTGCCCAGCGGCGTGATCACCGGCATGGCAAAGTTCCTCTATAAAAATATCGTCGAGCGGGCGCGCCCGCGGCGGGCCCGGTTCATTTTGCTGCAAAGGGGCGGGGGGGGGGGGGGGGGGGGGGGGGGCCCCCCCCCCCCCCCCCCCCCCCCCCGCGCAAGGGTATTATACTCCTAACCCAGCGCCACGTCCAGTACCATCATCAGGGCAAAGCCGGCCATGGCGCCAAAGGTGCCGGCGTGGCCGTGCTCCCCCTCCTGGCTCTGGGGGATGAGCTCCTCCACCACCACGTAGATCATGGCCCCGGCGGCAAAGGCCAGCATCCAGGGCATGATGCCCGAGACGGTGCTGGCCAGCAACACCCCGATCAGCCCGGCCACCGGCTCGACAAAGCCGCTGGCCGCGCCGTAGAAGAAGGCCTTCCCCCGGCCCAGCCCCTCCCGGTGCAGCGGCAGGGAGATGGCGGCCCCCTCGGGGAAGTTTTGCAGCCCCATCCCCAGGGCCAGGGCAAAGGCGGCCGTCAGGGCCCCGGGCTCGCCGGTGGCGGCCAGGGCAAAGGCCAGGCCCACCGCCATCCCCTCGGGCACGTTGTGGAGGGTGACGGCAAAGACCAGCATGGTGGTGCGCTTGAAGGAGCTCTTGGGCCCCTCGGGCTCTTTCGCCCCCAGGTGGAGGTGGGGCAGCAGCCGGTCGAGCAAAAAGAGGAAGGCGCCTCCCAGCACAAAGCCGCCCAGGGCGGGGATCCAGCCGGTCTTCCCCTGCTCCTCGGCCATCTCGATGGCGGGGATGAGCAGCGACCAGACCGAGGCCGCCATCATCACCCCGGAGGCAAAGCCGAGAAAGCCCAGCCCCAGCTTGGGACTCAGCTCCCGCCTGACAAAAAAGACCACCGCCGCCCCCAGGGCGGTGCACAAAAAGGTAAAGCCGGTGCCCAGGGCCGCCAGGGCCACCGGGTCGCTCGCCAAATGGGACATCAAAAGCCCCCTCCTCTCTCTTCGGCGGGCCGGGCGGGGGCCCCGCCCGGCCAAATGGGGCAAAAAACGGGTGCTGCCCACCCGCTCTCGCCGGTGTGCGGCACCCGCCCCGCGGCCCGCTTGGGGCCGTTTCGCCGTTTTTAGTAGTTTTCGGCCTTGATCTGGAAGTAGGCCTTGGGGTGCGAGCAGACCGGGCAGACATCGGGGGCCTTCTCGCCGATGACGATGTGGCCGCAGTTGGCGCACTGCCACATGACCTTCTCGCCCTTGATGAAGACGGCGCCGCCCTCCACGTTGGCCAGCAGCTTGCGGTAGCGGGCCTCGTGCTCCTTCTCGATCTCGCCCACGGCCTCGAACAGGTAGGCGATGTGGTCAAAGCCCTCCTCCTTGGCCTCTTTGGCGAAGGTGGCGTACATGTCGGTCCACTCGTAGTTCTCGCCGGCGGCCGCGTCGGCCAGGTTAGCGGCGGTGTCGCCGATGCCGTCGAGGAGCTTGAACCAGATCTTGGCGTGCTCTTTCTCGTTGTTGGCGGTCTCCAGGAAGAGGGCGGCGATCTGCTCGTATCCCTCTTTCTTGGCTTTGGAGGCGTAGTAGGTGTATTTGTTTCTGGCCTGGGACTCGCCGGCAAATGCGGTTTGCAGGTTGGCTTCGGTCTTGGTGCCCTTCAGGTTCATGTTCATTACCTCACTTTTTCAATTTCCCCTCACAGGGATTTTTATTGCTGACAGGTCCGGCAGACGCCCCTGACGATCAGGTCGTGGGAGTGCACCAGAAAGCCTGTTTGGGACTGGATCTGTCCGTCCAACTCGGAGAGGGTGTCCAGCTGCACATCGTATACCCGGCCGCACTTTTGGCAGAGCATGTGATAGTGTTCGTCGGTGCGGCCGTCAAAGCGGTCGCTCCCCTCCGGCATGCCGATCTTGTGGATCTGGCCCATCTGGGCCAGCAGGTTCAGGTTGCGGTAGACCGTGCCCAGACTGAGGCTGAGGTTGTCGGCCTTGAGGGCGGCGTAGACCATGTCCGCCGTGGGGTGCTCCCGGCTGGACTTGACTTCCGCCAGCACCAGCTCCCTCTGTCTGGAGTACTTCAAACAGCTCACCTCTCTTTCCCTTCAAGTGATAACAGGAATCATTCCTATTTTCTGACACCAGTATACCAGAGGGGAAAAAGAAAGTCAACTATTATTATCCAATTTAATCGACAGCGCCCCGCTCTTGGTGAGAGGCGGGTTTGCCGCGGCTCACTGCCGCACTTTCAGTATATCACAAATCCCCCGCAGACACACGGGCGATTTGTAAATATTTTTTCCAAAATCAGGGGTATACTCGCCCAAAAACCTGCCGAGAATGGGTAAAAAGAGGGACATCCCCTGCCATCTTCGCCTTTTTTTGTGCAGGCCGTTGCAACTGGGCGGCAATATGGTATAATATGTGAGGATAGGGTCAGAGCGGCCCATCTAATCTGCAGCAGAGCAAAAATGGAGGTATCAACCTATGGCAAAAGTGAGTGTAAAAATCGATGACCTGGCAAAAGCGGTCCGTCTGTACGAGCTGGCTTCCGCCGCCAAAGACGAGGTTGCCGTCGAACAGGGCCAGTGGAGATCGCCGGTGGTATCCCCCCTGGGCTTCTTCGGTCTCTGCTCTTTCAACATGTCCGAGCCGATGACGGTCATCAGCGAGGACGAGGACTTCCTGGCAAAGGTAAAATCGGACGTGACCCTGAAAGCCGAGTAGACGCTGCCCGGCAAAGTTATCAATGAAGATACAAGCCTGGCCGGGCGGCTCTATCCGCCCGGTCTCCCAAGGGGGGCGGTCGGCCCCCGGAGCGGCGGCAGCCGCCTCCGGGCGGCAGGTACCGCCCCCTTTGGCGACCGGCCCAAGCGGCCGACAAAAAATTGCGCCCTGGGCGCAGAAGAGTGGTGAGCAAGTGAAGGAACAAATTCAGCGCTTTATCGAGGAGAACACCCCCGCCATGCTGGAGGACCTGCGCCGCCTGGTGGCCATCCCCTCCATGGCGCCGGTGGTGCCCGTCAGTGGGCGCTACCCCTACCTGGAGGACTGCGCCAAGGCCCTGGACTACATGCTGGCCCGGGGGAAAGAGCTGGGCCTCTCCGCCGACAATGTGGACTATCACTGCGGGGTCCTCAGCTACGGCAGCTCGGCCGAGGGGTCCATCGGCATTGCCTGTCACCTGGACGTAGTGCCCCCCGGTTCCGGCTGGAGCCACGACCCCTTTGACATGGTGGAGAAGGACGGCCGGGTCTATGGCCGCGGGGTCAACGACAACAAGGGCGCAGCGGCCATGGCCCTCTACGCCATGAAGTTTTTGCAGGAGAGCGGCCTCCCCCTCAAGCACCGGGTGGATTTGATCCTCGGCTGTGACGAGGAGACGGGGATGACCGACATGCCCTACTACCTGAAACACCGCACCGCCCCCAAAATGACCCTGGTGCCCGACGGCACCTTCCCGGTCTGCATCGGCGAGAAGGGGCTGTGCGAGGGGGACATCATCTCCCGGCCCATCGACAACAGCCTCATCGTCGTCTTTGAGGCGGGGGTCGCCTCCAACGTGGTGCCCGACAAGGCCCACGTGGTCATCGACCGGGCGGGGCTGCCCCCGGTGGACGACGGCGAGCTGCTGGTGCGGGAGGAGAACGGCCAGACCATCCTCGACGCCTTCGGCCGCTCGGCCCACGCCTCCACCCCCGAAAAGGGGGACAACGCCATCGCCAAGGCGGTGCGCTACCTGCTGGACAACGACGTGGTGGACGGCTACGAGCGAGAGGTGCTGGAACTGTGCTGGGACCTCTCCTCCACCATCTACGGCGAGGGGTTCGGCGTCGCCTGCGAGGAGGAGGTCTTCAAAAAGCTGACCTGCATCTGCGGCACCCTCAACAAGAAGGAGGAGCGCTACCTGATCGGCTTCAACATCCGCTGGCCGATGGCCATCGACGCCGAGGCGCTGAAGGCGGGCATCGAGCTCTGCTGCGACGACATCGACGGGGAGCTCTTCCTCCCCCTCTTTGACCCGCCCCACTACATCGACCCCGACCACCCGGGGGTGCGCACCCTCTGCGACTGCTACGACCGGGTCACCGGCGAGCAGTGCGAGCCCTATGTGATTTACGGGGCCACCTACGCCCGCTACTTCCCCCTGGGGCTGACCTACGGCCCCTCCTTTGTCGGGGACGACGCCTCCCTGCCCGAGGGGTTCGGCGCCCCCCACCAGCCCGATGAGGTGATGCCCATCGCCACCCTGCAAAAGGCCCTGGGCCTCTACATCGAGACCCTGTTGGAACTGGACAAAGTTCTCTAAAAGACCGACCGAGCCGTTTCAAAAGAGCTCCGCGCCCCCTCTGTGGGGGCCGGGGCTCTTTTTTCTCCCCCAACGGGGCCCATGTGGGGGCAAGAGGGCTGCGGGCTGGAGGGGCAAAGGAAAAGGGGCGGACAGCGGCCCACCCGGGCCAAACGATCGCAGGCGGTGGGCCGGGGAGGGGCTTTCGGCAAGAGGGCGCAACACCGGGCCTCTAGGGGGGTGGCAAGGGATGGGCCCTCCCGCAGACGGTCCCCCCTTCCCTGAAGGCAGCGGGGAAGGAGGGAGCTTGGAAAGGCGAGAGCAGGGACGGTCTTGGCCTCTCCCCGCCACCACTGCTTTCTTTCACCGGCCAACTGCCTCTGGGGCGCTGTCCCTCTGCGGCGGCATCCTGTAAAGGCACTTCCCTTTTCATGTAGCTGGTGGGGATGGGCAACTCCCCCCCTACCGCCGCAGGGGAAAGGTAGCCGGAGACCTCCCCCCTGCGCCGGGAAGAGGTGGACTGGGCGCATTCCGGCTACACTGGTGCACAGAGGCGCCCCGTCCCCCGGGGCGGGAAGAGATAGGCTGAACGCGTTCTGGCTCTGCTGGTGCGCTGGAGTGCCCTGCCACACTGCGCCAGAAGGACGGGAACGGGGTGCATCCCAGCCTTCACTGGTGCGCAGGGGCGGGGGTGGGGAGCCCTGTCCTACAGAGGCAGCGGAAGAGCGAGCGGCATCTCTGTTCTACTGGCACAGGGAGAAAAAAGCGGGCGGCGCTTTCACTGCCGACGCGAAGAGGAGAGAGGCGGGCAGCAACCTACCCCGTCAGCGGGAAAAAGCAGAGGGATGGCCCCTGGCCGACCGACGGGTGGGGAAGAAGGGGGGAAATGGCAGTTTTATCCACCAAGCTGGGAAAGAGGCGGGCGACACCCCCATCGGCACGGTGGAAAAACAGGCGGCGGCCTTCCCTGCCGGCGCAAAGACGAGGCGAGAGCGGGCAAGCCCCCGCTCGCCCGTCAAAAGAAAAGGGGAGTGCGTGTTCCGCCCCGCCGTCACAGAGAAACCGGCCACACCGGCGCAGAAAAAAAGGGCTGGGTAGCCGCCTGGCTCTGTTGGCAGAGGAAAACCGTTTGGGGCGTATCGGCCGCACGGCGCAGAGGGAAAAGAGGAGTGGACGACATCCGGTTCCTGCCGGGACAAAAAGGGGGAGAGGAATGCCCCCTTCCCCCACCGCCGATTCTCTGTCTCAATCGCTCTCTTTGTATACAAATCGTATTTTTTGAATTAAAAACGACAATTTGTTTTCTATTTTGCCCCCTTGAAGGGCAAATTTCTGCCAGTTTTGCCACTTCCCCCCGCAGGCGCGCCGGGGCGCATATCCCCCGCAAAAGCCGCAACACTAATCTTCGCAACCCTATTTTGCAAGCGATGCAGCCCGCTGGCGGGCCGCACCCGGAAAGGACAGACGAGTATGAAAAAATGCGCCGCACTGGCTCTCTGCCTGGCCATCTGTCTCTCGATGGCAGGCTGCACCAACGACACCGGCGGGATCGGGAGCACCTCCTCCATCACCAAAAATCAGGACGGGGACGACACCTCCCGCGGCAGCGCCTTTGCCGCCAACGCCGGGACCACCGCCTCCAAAACCGACTACGACAGCCTGAAAAACAACAAGATCGGCTGGGGGCAGGGGCGGGAGATGGACGACAAAAACCGCCCGGTGGCCGCCGTGGAGACCCAGCAGAAGCTGGGGGACGAGTACAACGCCGCCTTCATCGGCCCGGAGGACAAGGTCATCTACCTGACCTTTGACCAGGGGTACGAAAACGGCTACACCGGCAAGATCCTCGACACCCTCAAGGAAAAGCAGGTGCCCGCCACCTTCTTTTTGACCTACGACTACTGTAAAGAGGCCCCTGACCTCTGCCGGCGGATGGTCGCCGAAGGGCACACCCTGGGCAACCACTCCCAAAAGCACAAGTCCTTCCCCACCCTCTCGGTGAGCGAGGCCAACGCCGACATCGACTTTATGCACCAGTACGTCAAGGACACCTTTGGCTATGACATGAAGGTCTTTCGCTTCCCCATGGGCGAGTACTCCGAGCGGATGCTGGCCGTGGTGCGCGACTACGGCTACAAGTCCATCTTCTGGTCCTATGCCTACAAGGACTGGGTGCCCGAGGCCCAGCCGGACAAGGCCGAGAGCCTGGAGAAGCTGAAAAAGAACCTCCATCCCGGGGCCATCTTCCTGCTGCACTCGGTCTCCAGCACCAACACCGCCATCCTCGGCGACTTCATCGACTACGCCCTCTCCCAGGGCTACACCTTTCAGACCATGTGACGCCGCCCTCTAAACTGGCAGGCGGCCGGGGCGACCGGCCGCCTGCCTTTTTTGTAAAGTCTCTGTAAATCGGGCCGTTCCCCTCCAAGGAGCAATTCCTTTTTTTGGCTATTTTCTTGTCGCTTTAAGTGGATAACACGGAGTGTCTGAAAAGATATTTTGGACAAAACATCGAAAAATATTGGCTTTGCAAAATAATATTAAAGTGCCCATAAAGAACTGTTATACTGGCCCTGGCAAAAAGCGCCGACAAAAGGAGCGGCCTTTTCCCGCGGCGCTCGCCTTTTAGGGGCGGGCAGAGGGGCGAGGCGGCGGACCAATTCTTGTGTTTTGGGGGAACGACATGAATTTCTTCAACTTTCTCTCGCTGGCCGGCGGGCTGGCCATGTTTCTCTACGGAATGAACATCATGGGGTCGGGGCTGGAGAAGCTGGCCGGCTCCAAGCTGGAGATCATCCTCACCAAGATGACCTCCAACATCTTCAAGAGCGTGCTGCTGGGGGCGCTGATCACGGCGGTCATCCAGTCCTCCTCGGCCACCACCGTCATTGTGGTGGGGCTGGTCAACTCGGGCATCCTCAAGCTGGACCGGGCCATCGGCATCATCATGGGGGCCAACATCGGCACCACCATCACCGCCCAGATCCTGGCCCTGGGGGACATCAGCTCCTCCAACTTCTTCCTGCAGCTGGTCAAGCCCACCGCCCTGGCGCCGATGATGGCGGCCATCGGCATCGTCTTCTTCATGTTCTTGCAGGGCAACAAGCAGAAAAACCTGGGCCAGATCCTGATGGGCTTCGGCATCCTCTTCATCGGGATGCAGTCGATGGAAAACGCCATGGCCCCCCTGCGGGACCTGCCCCAGTTCGCCGACATCCTCATCGCCCTCTCCAACCCCATCCTCGGGGTGCTGGCGGGGACTATCCTCACGGCAGTCATCCAGTCCTCCTCGGCCTCGGTGGGCATTTTGCAGGCCGTCTCCTCCACCGGGCAGCTGCGCTACTCCACCGCCATCCCCATCATCATGGGGCAGAACATCGGCACCTGCATCACCGCCATCCTGGCCTCCATCGGCGCCAACAAAAATGCCAAGCGGGCGGCGGCGGTCCACCTCTACTTCAACGTCATCGGCACCGCGGTCTTCCTCACTGCCATCTACGCGGTGCAGCACCTGGTGGGTTTCGGGTTCTGGAACGAGGCCATCACCCGGGCCGACATCGCCAACTTCCACACCGTCTTCAACATCTGCACCACCGTGCTGCTGGTCCCCTTTTACAAGGGGCTGGGCAAGCTGGCCGAGATGTCCATCCGCTCCAAAAAGGGGGAGGAGGACCTCACCCCCGAGGTGCCGCTGCTGGACGAGCGGCTGCTGGCCTCGCCGGGGCTGGCCATTGAGCAGGCCCGCAGCGTGGTGCTGAAGATGGGGGAATACGGGCAGAAAAACTGCTCGAAGATGGTCTCGCAGCTCTTCAGCTACGACCAGAAGACCGCCGACAACATTGCCGAGTACGAGGCCGCCATCGACAAGATGGAGGTCACCCTCTCCCGCTACCTGTTAAAGCTGACCAACCAGCCCCTGAGCGACCAGGAAAGCCGCCAGGTGTCGGAGATGTTCTGGCTGGTGACCGAGTTCGAGCGCATCGGCGACTACGCCATCAACGTGTTGGAGCGGGGCGGGGAGATCGCCGACAAGAAGGTCGTCCTCTCGGACATGGCCAAGAGGGAGCTGATCACCCTGGACAAGGCCATCGGCGAGATCTTGGGCAAGGCGGTCGCCGCCTTCCGGAACCGGGACGTGGCGGTCGCCCGGGAAATCGAGCCGCTGGAAGAGACCATCGACCAAATCAAAGACGCGCTGAAGGCCCAGCACATCGAGCGGCTGAAACAGGGCACCTGCTCCATCGACGCGGGGGTCATCTTCCTGGAGATCTTGACCAACCTGGAGCGGATCGCCGACCACTGCTCCAACATCGCCGCCTATGTGGTGGGGTACGAGGGGGAGCAGAAGGGCGATTTCGACGCCCACCAGTACCGCCAGACCCTGCACGACGGGCGGGAGGAGGAGTACAACCGCCTCTACCAGGAGTACAGCGAGAAGTACTCGGTCCACTGACCGAACGCAGACCGACAAAAAGAGCCGCCCCGGCCGGGGCGGCTCTTTGTTTGATTCAGCAGGCGCTCTGCCAATCGTCGCCCTCGTCCTCGTCCCCCGGGGGGAGAAAGGTCCAGAAGGAGGTGGGGTCCTGGGGAGCGCGGCTCTCCACCTCCACCGAAAAGGTCCGGTTTTCGCAGGCGCCTTGCAGGGAGACCGGGGTCCACCCCGCCCCGGTGGGGGCGCCAAAGCAAACTTGCAGGCGGCCGGCGGTGACGTCGAAGAGCATGGAGCGGAGGGTGCCCAGCCCGTCTTGATAGTAGGGGCAGGCGACCCCGCCGGGCATGGGGCGCTCCAGCAGGGCCTTGAGGGCGGCCTCGTCCAGCCGGCCCGCCCCCTCCTCCAGGGCGCGGCGGGCGATCTTCCAACGCCGGACCGAGTGGCGGCCCCGGTGGTTGTCAAAGGGGCGCATCTCCTCGTTTTGATAGTGGTTGGTGGCCACCAGCCACCGCTCGCTGTCGCGGAAGGAGAGGCGGTGCGCGCCGCCGGTGCTGGCCATCTCAGCCACCCGGGCGCGGCCGCCACGGTCGGCCAGCAAAAAGACGTCGTTGGTGCGCAGGGGGAGCTGGGCCAGCAGGTCGCTGGCCTCGGCCACCGTGGCACAGCGCTCCAGCAGGGCCCGCAGGACCACGGGGAACCAGAGCCCCTCCCCCTCGGCCGGCTGCAGGAAGGAACAGGTGGACATGGTGACGCAGAGCCCCCGGTCGTTCATCCCGTCCATCCGCCCAAAGAGGAGGAGGGAGAACCCCGCCTGGGCCGGGCTGCCCGCCGCCCGGGTGACGCAGAGGCAGAGCTCGTCCGCAAACCCGTACTCGTAGCTGCGGGCCAGGTAGAGGTGCCCGTCCCGGGTGATGGCGGGGAGGGCGGCGATCTGGCTGCAGCGGCCGGGCTGACAGCAGCGGTCGGAAAAGATGGCCAGCCGGCCGGGGCGGATGCCCAGGGCCTCGCTGGTGCCGGCGATCTCCTCCCCCAGCCCGGGAATTGTCGCCTCCAGCAGCCGCATTTTCGCCCGCAGGGCGGGGCCGGTGACCTCCTCCCCCTCCGGCAGGAGGTTGATTTGCCGCAGGAGGGGGTTTTGCCGCAGCTGGGCGGCATAGGCCTGCCCCACCTGGTAGCGGCTCCCCTCGGCCACAAGGCTGCCAAACAAGACGCTTCTCTTCACCGGCATTTTCCCCCAATCGTTTTTTTTACTTTAACAGAATAAAAAATGTTTGGCAAGGGGGGATCGGGGCCGCCCCATTTAGAGCCGGGTGCCCAGCCAGGAGATCGCCAGCCCCGCCCCGATGGAGAGGAGGGTAAGGCGGTAGCGGCCGAACCCCCAGGAGGCGGGGATCAGCTCCTCCACGGCGATGAAGAGCATCACCCCGCAGACCAGGGAGAAGACCGCCCCCAGCAGGGCCGGCGAGAGAAAGGGGCCCAGCACCAGCCAGGCCAGAAGGGCCCCCACCGGTTCGGAGAGGCCGGAGAGAAGGGCGCAGCCAAAAGCGCGGGCGCGGCTGCCGGTGGACTGGTAGATGGGCACCGCCACCGTGACCCCTTCGGGGATGTTGTGCAGGGCGATGGCCAGGGCCACCGAGAGGCCCAGCCCCGCGTCCTGGTAGCCGGCCATAAAGGTGGCCATCCCCTCGGGGAGGTTGTGCAGCAAGATGGCCAGCATCGAGACCAGCCCCAGGTGAAAGAGGCTCCTCTTCCCCGGGGCGCTGCCGGGCGCCCCTTTCCCCGCGGCCGGCCGGTCGGGGACCAGCCGGTCAATGGCAAAGGTGAGGGCGATGCCCGCCAAAAAGGCGGCGAAGAGGAGCCAGAAGCCCTGCCTGCGGCCCAGCGCCCCAGCCAGCAGGGAGATGGCCTCGGGAAAGAGGTCCCAGAGGCTGACGCCGGCCATCACCCCGGCGGCAAAGCCCAGGGCCGCCGCCATGGGGGTGTCGCTCCCCCGCCTGCCCAAAAAGACCGCCAGCGCCCCCAGCGCGGTGGAGAGGCCCGCCGCGCTGGAGAGGGCCAGGGCCTGTAAAACGCCGCTGTCCACCGGGCAACCCCTCCCCTCTTTTTCCACACATGGATATGCGCCGCGCACCGGGGCCATGCGGGAAGAGGGGCGAGGGGACAAAACCGCCGGGGAAACAGAGGGTCTGCACCGGCCTTAAACGGGCGTCATGCGGACTCCTCCCCCAAAGGGCGTCGAAATTTTTTGATTGCGCTGCACTCACTGCTACCGGCAAACCGGCAATCCAAGAGCCCGTTTCGTGTCATCTATCACTCCAAAGCTTGTTTTTTCTGTTTTTCACACCTTCAACGCCTTTCCTTTCAAGAATTTTTACGAGAAAAGCACGTTGTCTCCCCCGGTAAAAATGGGACTTTAGAGCGCGAAAGCCACAAAAAAGGGGGCCGCACCCTGCGGTGCGGCCCCCCAAAAAGCGGTCTGTGCTGTGTCGGTCTGCGCCTAGAACTGCCAGACGCTGTACACGAAGGCGTCCGGGTCGTGGGGCAGGTCGTCGCCCTGCTCCAGCTCTTCGTGGATCATTTTGATGAGTCTCTGGCGGTAGGTGTCGTCATACCCCTCCATCACCGGCTCGACCTTGCTGGAGGACTCGAGGAAGTGGATGATGTCGCGGCCCATGGCGCGGCCCTTGTCGGTGTGCATGTCGTAGGCGTAGTCGGGGATCTCGAGCTTGTAGCCGCGGTCAAACTTTTTGATGGTGATGTTTTTCAGGCAGTCGGTGGAGCGCTCTTTGCTGCGGGAGCAGAGGAAGCGGATGGCGTGCATGAAGAAGAGGGGGCGATCCCCGTCGTTGTAGGGGAACTCCTGCCGGATCTTGTTGAGGGTGTAGACCACCACCGGGGCGTTGGTGTCGCCAAAGCCCACGTCCTCGACGGCCATGGCCATCAGGCGGCGCCACATCTTGTCCTCGAACTGCTCGCTGGTGATGTACATCTCGTAAGCCACGTCCACAGCGATCTCCTCTTTGCCGCGGCGGATGGACTTCTGCAGGGCGGAGACCAGTTCGTCACCGGGGATCCCGTTTCTGCTGGTGATGTTCTTCCAGGGGTCGTACGACATGAATTCTGCCATTTGAGTACCTCCAAAAATGCACAGCTCGATTTACAGTAGCTTTGCAGTAATGCGGCGCGCCGGGCGGTGCGCCACCTCTATAATAATCCATCTTTCCCCATAAAACAAGGGGCTTTTGTTGCAATGAAGCGCCGCCCGTGTTAAGATATATCTGTTATTTCGCTACATTTCGCGGATTTTTGCGGCAGCGGCGCAGACTCCCGGCAGAACGTCCGGCGCGCCGCGGAAACGGAGGGGACACAAATGATGAAAAACCGATTTGTCCTGTGCGCCACTGCGCTGCTGAGCCTCTGCCTGCTGGCGGGCTGCGGCGGCCCCAAGGCGCCCCAGGACAAGGCGGCCATCGCCTATATGGAGGCGGTGGCAAAGGGGGACGCGGCGACCATGGCCGCGGCCGACGGCTACGACCAGGGGGAGATCGACTTGAGCTACTGCGCCGACGTGGTGGCCAAGCGCCGGGCCGAGGCCAAGTTTGACATTTTGGAGTCCACCGGCGACGACGCTTCTGGCTACACCGTCACCGTGGGGGCCACCTTTGTCGACCTGGCCGAGGAGTTTCAAAAGGCCTCGGAAGAGCAGCTGGCCGCCAGCTTGGAAGGCGGCGATCTGAGCGAGGACGACATCGCCCAGAACATCGTCAAGCAGCTGGAAAAGGGCGGCAAGGAGACCAAGTGGAAGATCGTCCTCAAGCTGACCAAGGAGGGCGAGGGCTACCGGGTGGACGTGAGCCAGTGCGCCGGGGACATCGCCTCCATCTACAGCTGCGGGCTGAAAAACGCCCTCTAAGACCGGCAAGATCAAAAAGGGCCCCTGCGCCAGACATGGCGCAGGGGCCCTTTTTTGTTTGTTCCCTAGGGGTGGAGCAGCCGTCGCAGTGGCTGCAAAAGACCCTGCTGCCCCTTGATCTTGCGCCGCAGCCCCGCCGCCAGCCAGGCGATGGGGGCGGAGAGCAGATACCAGAGAAAGGAGTAGAGGGGACAGATCTGCCCCAGGAGATTGCCTGCCAGCTGGGAGTAGTCCCACACATTCCAGTGCAGCCAGCGGTTGACCACACAGCCCACGCAAAATTCAATGCCGGTGATGACCGCATCCCCCACCAGGCACTTTTTCCAGAGGGGCATGGCGGGGTGCTTGCCGTTGACGGCGTAGAGGATGGAAAAACAGGTGCCCCCGGTGAGCACCATGGTCCAGTGGGTATACCCCCGCCAGAGCACCTCGATGGCGCCGTACCCCACACAGCCGATGGCGAAGACCGCCGCCGATTCCCCCGCTCGTTTCACCCAAAACCACTTCCCGTCTGTCACAAATTTCAACGGGATTAGTATTGGCGAAAGGGCGGGGATTATGGCTGGATAGTGTTGGGGACCGGACAGGGAAAAGGCGGGTGGGCAGGCCTTCAAAGTCCCATTGTTTGGAAAATTTGGTTTGGCTGACAGATGGCTTAGAACGGTCATTGGAGAGGGCGCATTCGCGCTTATGGGGAGGCGATTCAAACGCTGCCGACACCGCAAATCAAGTTTCGATTGCGCCCCGCGAGGGGGCGATTTTTCAGCCTTTCCCTTTTTTCTGGGGTCGGGCGAGTAATTTCAATCCGCGCCCCGCGAGGGGGCGATTTTAGCAAAATTGCCCTGTGCCGTCGGCCTTCTCTCTCTATCTTCTCCCAAATGGCCAAAGCCCAAAGGAATTTTTCGCTTTTTTTGCAATTCAATCTGCAAAAAGGGGGCCGCAGCTGCTTCAGCGCAGGTTCGACCCCCCCTGGAAAATGCTGTGCGCCTGGCCTTCGCACCGCTAGAATATCAGCGGTTCTGTCACGTCAAAGCCCGGTTTGGCACCGATGTGCTCCACCTTGTTCTGATAGCGGTTCCCCAGATTGTAAAAGCGCAGGCTGTCCCTCTCCGGGTCGATGATCTGTTCTAGGCGGTGGCGAAGGGCCCTGCTCTGGGCCGCATCCACCACGCACTCGAAAACGGAGTTCTGGACCCGCTGGCCGCAGTCGACACAGGCCTTGGCCACCCGGCGCAGGCGCCGTCTCCCCTCCGGCGTCTCGGTGTTGACGTCATAGGTGATGAGCAAAAGCACTCCCTCTCCCCCTCACTTCCACAAAAAGGGCGGATAGCCATCCAAATCTCCCCGCAAAAATCGGGCGAGCAACAGGGACTGGACGTAGGGGACCAAGCCCCACTCCAACTTCTCCCCCAAAAAGGGGTGGGTGATCATCTCTTGTTTCTTCTTTTGCCAGGCGGCGAGGACCGTCTTTCGCGTGTCGTCGTCCATCAGGACCGCCCCGTTTTCCTTGCGGGCAAATCCCTTTTCCCCCACCTGTCGGTTGTTGACGAGGGTCAAAACAAAGCGGTCCGCCAAAATGGGGCGCAACTCCTCCATCAAATCCAGTGCCAGGGAAAGGCGGCCCGGCCGGTCGCGGTGTAAAAAGCCCACATAGGGGTCAAGTCCCGCCATCTGCAGGGCGGCGGCGACATCGTGGGAGAGCAGGGTGTAGACAAAGGAGAGCAGCGCGTTAAAGGGGTCGGTGGGCGGGCGGCGGCTCCTCTCCCTGAAAAAGAAGGTCTCTTTTTGCTGCAAGATCAGCTGGTCCAGCGCCGAAAAATACCGTCTGGCCGCCTCCCCTTCGATGCCCCGCAGAGCGTCCAGATCGCCGGCTGTCTGCAGCTGTTTCAGCCGCTCGGCTATTTCCTGTGAGGCGGCGCGGATCTCCTCGGCGTCGAGGCGGAGGTTGTGATCGCGGAGGGCCCTCTCCAGCACCCAGCGGCTGTTGTAGAGCTTTCCCGTCAAGATGGCGCGGGCGATATCGGCGCTGGCCACCTCGCTGTCGGAGGCCCGGTACTGGGTCTTGCGCAGCACGACATTGCCCCGCTCCGCCCCCTCCACCCGCGCCAAAAAGCGGCCGTGGGCGGTGAGAAAGGTGAGGGCGATTCCCCGTTGGGCGCAGGCCCCCATCAGGGCTGGGCTGGCCCCGGTGTAGCCAAAGGCCACCACCCCTTCCAAGTTGTGCAGGGGCACCCGCCCCACCTGCGTCTTTCCCTTGGAGACGACGATGTTCTCGCCCTCCAGCGCCAGATAGGCGTCGGGAGAGGTCACATAGAGGGTGTTTTGCAGGATCCTCATGGGCATTCCTCCAGCCGCTCGCGGATGTATTCGGCTGCCGACGGCTCTTTGCAGAGGCGGGGTAGACAGATGTTTTTGAGGGAGCAGGCATTGCAGCCCTTGCTCCACCTCCCCTTGGGGGTGTGCTGGCGGCGGGCCAGGTCGTGCATCTCTGTCAACAGCTCCTCGACCCGCTGGCGAAGGGCGTCGTTCAGCTCAACTGTGTGGCGGCGAGCCGTCTCGCCGTAGTAGAGATAGGCCTTGGGAATGGCCGGACAGGCCAACATTTCCTCTAGACAGATGGCCTGGGCGCAGAGCTGCAGCTCGTCGGCCTCTCCCTCCTTGGGGCGGCCTCGCTTGTACTCCACCGGCACCGGCAGCCAGAGCCCCTCCCTGCCAAAGAGGGAGACGCCGCCGGGGTCGCGGTGAAATTCCACCACGTCGCAGTTTCCCGATATCCCCAGCCGCCGGGAGGAGACCGCCATCCCCCGGGAGATCAGCAGGTCCCCCCGCTTCTCAGCCCCGAAGGGGTCGTGCGCCTTTTCGTGGAGGATCTCCCCCTCGACGGTGCGCAGGTTCTCGGCCCACTGCATCTCGATATAGGCCAGCGCCCACTGGCGGCGGCAGAAGGCGAAGTGCTGCAGGCCGGAGAGCTGGAGGTACTCCTCCTCCCTATATTCCATCGCAGATCTCGGGCTCCAAGTCGGCGAGCGGGTCCAGGGTCACCACATAGTCGGCAAAGGAGTGGGGGATGTCGACCCCTTCCTTTTTCTGCACGTGGAGGCTGTGGTGCACCTTGGCCGAGGAGTGCTGTCCGCACTTGCAGCCGTGCTCCCACCAGTAGAGTTTACAGACTTCCATGCTGCCGTCGGGGCGGGCCGAAGAGGCGTCGTTTTCAAAGAGGGTGCGAAGGGCCTCTTTGATCTTGTCCGCGTCCTCCCGGCTAAAGCCGGTCTTCTCTGCCAGCTGGCAGTTGATGCTGCCGTAGAAGATGTAGAGGCCAAAGGGCACCCGGTGCTTCATCCCCATGGTGTCCGAGGACTTCTTGCTCTCGGTGACGCTGTTGACGCTCTTGGTGATCTGAATGCTCACCAGGTCCACCGGGTCAACGCTGATGGCCGGATGCACCGAAACCGGGCCCCGCACCCCTACCGACACGTCTTCCCCTTTGAAGGCGAAGACCTGACCAAAGCTGCGGACGTCGGTCCAGGCCTCGCAGGCCGCCTTGGCATAGGCGTCTTTGTCCTTGGCGGCCTTCTGCACCGCCTCGCAGCCCTTGGCGCGGTCCTGCAAGCTCTTGTACCCGTCGTTCCGGCGGTCGTCGGACTGGACAAAAACGGGCTCCCCCATATCCATCAGCCGGTTGCGGATCTTCCGCTTGATGCAGACGTCGGAAATCTCCCCGTGGCCGTCGTAGTTGATGCGGGGGCGGTTGCCGTTGAGGGGGTCGCCGTTGGGGTTGGCGTTGGTCACCGAAAGGATCACCGCAAAGTCGATTTTGTTGTTCAGAGCGCTCATCTCAAATATCCTCCTCTTTTACTGTTTGTCTTCCGACTGGCTCTCGGTGGGCGATTTTTCCTCGCTTTTGCCGCTCTTCTTGCTGGTCTGGATAAAGTGGTTCATCTGGCTGCTGTATCCCAGCAGATAGGTCTCGTCCAGCGGCTCGTCGTTGAAGTCGCCCTCTTCAAACATGTCGATGATTTGAAAGATGCCCTTTTCGTATTCAAAGGTCTGTCCCTTGTAGCGCAGCAGATAGGGTTTGAGCTGGCCGTCGATGATTTTCCAGGTGCGCCGGGGGTGCGAGGCAAAGGCCTGCTGCAGCCGCTCGGCGTTGGTGGCGCGCTTTTCCTCCATCAAAAAGAGGGCGCGGCTCTCGATCTGGCGGGCGTAGGCCAGCAGCCGACCAAAGAGATAGCTGCGGTCGGTCTTTTGGGTGTCCAGTGCCATGGTCCATTCCTCCTTGTATTCACCGGTCGTATTCCAACCGTTTATCCGGTCGTTTTTCAGCTTGCGAATGAGGGCGCAGGCGATGCTGAGGGTCTTTCCGGCCTCCCACCCCTCCATCGCGATGGGGTTGGACGCTCTGCGGGCGGCGCAGTGCACCAGGTCGGACGGCAGCTGGGCGCCCTCGATGATGCAGGGGAGCAGTCGCTCCAGCGCGCTCTTTCTCAACTTGTCGTCCACATTGCGCCCGTAGGCTGTCTCGACAATGTCGATTGGGGAGGGGGCGCCGACAAAGGTCGCCGGCTCGTATTTAGGCTTCCCCTTCTTGTCCAATTCCCCCGTCGGGCGGCTGCGGTAGCGGTGCAGCCAGGTGCAACTGGTGTGCCACCGCCGGATGCGCTCCAAAAAGTCCTCCGCCGGCATCTCCCGGTAGTAAAAGACGGAGAGGCGGCCGGGGGTGGCCGAATCGAGGCCCAAGATCATGGCGCGCTCCCCCCCGTCCGGCACCCCGCTGTACCCGGCCAGGGCGCGGCTGAGCTGCGCGGCCCACCAATCGCCCGTATCCGCCCGGCGGGAAGGCGGCTCAGGCACCTCGCCCACAACGTCCATGCTGTCTGCACAGACCGAGGGCAATTTGCCGCCGCTGTCCCGCCAGGTGAGCACCACCTGGTCGCCGTTTTTATAGCCCTGGCGGGAAATCAGCCAGCGCAGGGCGCTGTGGGCCTTTTCGGTGGTCTCCCGCCCCAGGGAGAAGGCCTCTCGGGCGTCTCGGAAGCGGCCGCGGTAGGTAAAGCCCGACGCGTCGTTGCTGGACACCAATTTGGCCCCGTCGCCGGGGTTGCGGATCTTTTTGGGGCTCATCACCGAGACCGGCATCTCCCGGCCGGCGACAAAGCAGATGTCCCGCTCCTGCGGGGCGCGGTTTTGCCAGTCGATATAGCACTGCCGGACCGCCGCGCTGGCCCAGAGGCGGCTGTCGGGCGAAAAGCTGCCGTCGGCGGGGAGAACGGTGAAACGGACAAAGGCGTCCATCTGCTTGCCGCCGGTGCAGGCCCGGAAGATGGGGGGCAGCTCCTCCTTGGCGCCGTCCCACTTTTGCAGAAGATGGGCCTGCTCGTCCAGCCAGAGAATGCCGTCGGCCGCCAAATCGGCAATCAGCCGCCCCTTCTTTAAGTACTGCCAGACCGCCACGACAAAGGGGTGGCAGGCCGGGTCTTCGCACCAGCGGTCCAGCTGCTCCATATAGAGCTCGTACCCGCTCTTCTTCCCCGGCACACAGGCGGCAAAATCGCCCGCCAGGTACTGCAGTTTGTCAAAGAGGGGGTGGGGTTCCAACCCGCTGGTGCGCCCGGCAGAGGACTCGGTGCAGGGGATGATGGTGGTCTGTTCTCCCTTCCCCTCGATGACCGACGAGCGGCCGGGGCAGATGTTCCCCTCGGTGTCGAGCACCAGCTCGATCTGCGCCAGCTGGGTGGTGTGATAGGCCGGGAGCAGGGGGACCCGCCCCGCCTGCACCACCCCCACCTGGTCGGCACAGCGGTCATAGGTCTCGCAGAGCTTTTGCATCCAGCTCACAGGCCCACCTCCTCTGCCAGGCAATCGCTGAGGGAGAGGTTTTCCCCCGGAACAAAGGCTTTGACTGAGCGCTCCCCCACCGGGTGAACCAGGGTGCACTCCTCCGGCCGGCAGAAGGCGATGACCCCCCGCTCCATCTTGGGCAGCCAGAGGCGGGTCTCCATCTGGGTGCGGCCCGTCTCGTCCGGGTAGTTGAAGCCGTGAAACATCACCCCAAAGGCCAGTTCCGGACAGTCGTCATAGGCGCCCGGCCCCTCGCCGAAGGTGCAGGGCTCGACATAGCCCTGGCACTCCCGCGCGCCCAGGAAGATGTCCCGCCGACCGCCCCGCTCCACCATCCGCTTGGCGATGGCGTAGTGCTTGTTCTCGTTTCTGTCGCAGGCCAGTTCAGGGCGGTGCTCGTTCCACTCAAAGTGGACCTGCACCTGGTAGGCCACATCGGTGAGATAGGTGTAGATGGACAGTTCGTTTTCATCGCTCTGGTACTTGATGGGTCGCACCCCCTTGGACTGGGTGCGGATGGGGTTGAGGACCCGCACCCGGTCGACGACCCAAGTAAACGTTGGCTTCCAGTATATGGATTCTGCAATCCCCTTGAGGGCCTGGTAGGTGGGGACCTGGTAGCTGCACTTTTCGCCGCCCACCCGGGTCACCGGGTCACTGAAGAGGGCATTCCGCCCGTAGACCAGAAAATCGATTCGGTTCTCCCGTTCCATTCTCTCCCGCCTTTCTGTGTAGTTTTGTTTAAAAATTCAGTAAAGAGAGCTCGCCGGGCTCTTTTTGCAGGCCCAACTCGCTGTCGTAAAAGCGCTCATCTAGCGTCCAGACGCCGGCCTCGGGCCGGTACTCCAGGGCCTGTTTCTCCGTCAACAGGTTCTTTTCGTAGTCGGAGATGTGCACCAGGTAGCGCTGGGCTTCCCTCAACTTGGCGGGCAACTGCCGGATATCGGGACAGTTTGCAAACCAGTCGATCAGTTCCTTTCCCTTGCCATAGGGCACCAGCACGTCGATACCGCCCCGGTCCTCGATGGCCTCAAAGAGGCGGCCCGCTGTATGGTAGGCGTGGTGGGCGGGGACGGTGATGCCCTCGCCCTCGCGCCTGTCCTTCCAAACTTCCTCCCCTGCCCGGTTGGCGGAGAGCAGATCAAAGAGTTCCACATCGAGGAGACAGTCGCTCTTTTTGGCGGAGACCGGGTAGTTGAGCTGCCCGCCCTGCCGGGTATAGTACTCCCGATAGTAGGCGTGGATGGTGGCGGGCGCCAGGTAGGTCCCCCCGTCCGCCTCTCCCCTGGCGATCTTTCTCGCCACCTGCTCGAGGATCGGGATACAGGCCTCCTGTGCGCGCCGGATGTCCGGCAGGGGGCCCAGTCTCTCCGCCCCGTATTTGACGATAAAGACCTTGCCGCGCCCGCCCTTGCCGTGGCGGTTGCAGCGGCCCGCCGCCTGGGCAATGCTGTCAAGGCCCGCCAGAGAGCGAAAGACGCAGTCAAAGGAGATGTCCACCCCCGCCTCGATGAGCTGGGTGCTGACGCAGATGATTTTTTGGTGGAGACCAGGCCCTTCATTTGCCGACAACTGCTCGCACAGCACATCCAGCTTGTCCTGTCGGTGTTGGGAACAGAGCCAGTTGCTCAACAGGTAGTCGCTCCGCCCCTCCCCCTCCTCGCGCCGCCGGCACAGCGCTTCGTAGAGCGCCTGCGCCGCCGCCTTGGTGTTGACCACCGCCAAGATGCTGTCGGCCTCTTCCAGCTGCTGCTCCAGCCGCTGGGCAAAGGTGTCGGCGGTGTGTTCCTGTCGGGTTTCGTCGATGACGTCGACCCGGCGGAATTTCTCGAAAATCTCCTCCACCCCCTCCACCATCTGGGCGTTGGGGCCGAGGAGAAGGGGGATCTCCCGGTCGTCCAGATTGGGCTGGGTGGCGGTGCAGAGGACCACCGAACAGCCGCAGACCCCCGCCAGATAATCCAGAGCGCCGTTGAGGAGGTGGAGGCATTTGATGGGGATGGACTGCACCTCGTCGAGGAGGATGACCGAACCGGCCAGCTGGTGAAACCGGCGGACCGAGGCGGATTTCCCGCTGAAGAGGGTGTTGAGGAACTGGACAGCCGAGGTGAGGATCATCGGCGCGTTCCAGCGCTCGGTGAGGAGTTGGTGGCGCGCGCGGCCGTCGTCCTCACCCCCCTCTTCGCCCTCCGGCACCACCGCATCGCCGTGGTGTTCCAGCAGGGCGTCTCCCGCCTTCAGTGTTTTGTCCAGTACGCCGGCGTTTTGGGTGAGGATGGACTTGTAGGGGGCGATGTAGAATATCCGCCGCATCTTCCAGCGGCGGGCGCAGGCCAGGGCGTAGCGCACCGAGCTGAGGGTCTTCCCCCCGCCAGTGGGGACATAGAGCTGATAGATGCCCGGGACCCGCTGGGCAAAGGCCAGACAGGCGTCCGCAATCTCCCCCCGCGCAATCTCGATGGCATTTCTGTCGGGCATCCGGGCAAAATCCTGCATCTGCTTTTCCAGGTTGTCGGCCATTTGCTCCCACAGGGGGGCAACATCCACTTCCGGGGAGGGGGATAGGCCCGCTTCAAAGAGATAGGCGTCGTAGCGGTCGGCATCGACAAGGGCGCTCTCCAGAAAGCGCTGCGTCATCCCGAGCAAAAAGGCGTAGAGCGCGTTGGCCGAAGCGCCCGCCTTTTTGGCGATGTCCACCAGCACTTTTTTGTGCAGCTGCCACTCCCCCCTGGCCTGTGCAAAGAGGCGATCCCACTCGCCCTTTTCCAAGCAGTCGGAGAAAAAGCGGGCAAACACCTCGTCCCAGTCCGGGGGCTTGCGGGGGGTGAGCCGGTTGCGCAGCGGCAAATCCCCATTTAAATCCAGGCAGTCGGGGAGACCGCTGTGGTGGCCGCAGATGGCGGCCACCATCAATTCGGACAGCAGCCCGTCCACCCCGGTCATGGGGTTGCATTGCTCCACCCACCTGCCGCCGGCGGCGCTGTGGTTGACGGTGCCCCGCAGGGCGGGGAGGGCTTTGCTGATATAGTCCTGAAACTCCCGGCTGTACTTCCCCATGTCGTGGAGCAAACCCACTAGGTAGAAGGTGATGGGGAGACCAACGCCGAGACCCACCGTGCGGCAGCTCTCAGCCACCGCAGAAAGGTGCGCTTTGAGGGGCTGCTCCCTCTCGTCCCCAGTTTTGTGGGCAATATACACTGCGCCACCACCTTTTCACTATATTTGTTTAAATAATACGCTTTTTGATTGGACAAATCAACCAATTCGCGACATCTTTTGACATTTGAATATTCGACGAAATCCGACAATTTTGGGGGAAAGAAATGGCCCGGAGATACCCGAGCCATTTCTGCCTATGATTTTGCCAGGTAAAAAAGCATGTCCCCCACCTGTGGGTCGGGGGAGGAGACCACATACCGCCTGCCGTAGGGCTCGATGGCGGGCTGCAGGTCCTCAAAGGGGTAGAAATCCAACTGAATGGACTCCGGCTGCCGCAGTAAGAAATTGCAGACGTACTCCACCGGGTAGTAGCCATCCCAACCGCTGCCGACAATGTGGAGGGATTCAATGTCTTGGGGCCGGTGAGAATTCTCATGCCCCAGGTTCATATGCAGCTTGTCTGCATACATGGGCGATGCCTTCCTTCTTATAGTTTATTTGAAGACAGAGATTTCCCGCCCTCCTTTCTCCCCCGGGCTCCTTGACATCGCCGTATTTTGTGCGGTAAACTAAGAACGCAAGTTTGGTTTGCCGTGTCTGACGGTGCCAACTGCTCTAAGGCGGCCCATAGTGTGTCAGACTGTGGACCGTTTTTCTCGTCTTCTTAAGTCAGTATAGCATACTATTTACTCTATTACAATTGAATTTTATTCTGATTCTGTTTTTACCCTTCTACTTGCTTTCTCCCTACTTTTAGAGCTTTCGATTTTTATATTAATCCTTGACTTTGTTTTCTTAGTTAAAGTATAATTAATTGTCATATTATTAATATGCGGATTGAAATAATTGTAATAGTGTCTTTGATTGTAGTAGTTACCGGGGGATTATCGTTCTCCGGTAACTGCTTTTTGCACTATAAAAAAGGTCTGCATTAATCAATGCAGACCTTTTCTGGTGAACCACCGGGGATTCGAACCCCGGACCCTTTGATTAAAAGTCAAATGCTCTGCCAACTGAGCTAGTGGTTCATATTCTGAAAAATGCGCTCGTAAAGCGCTTATTTATAATAGCACCTGCCCCCTGCAAAGTCAACACTTTTTTGCCAAATTTCCGGAAATCTGCGTGGCGGCCGGTCGGCCCCTCGCGCCTTCTGCGCCGCTTTGAGGGAGTCATCTCTCCCCCCACCGGCCGCGCTCCCCACTATCCTGCCCTGTCGCGCAAAAAATATACCGATTTTTTGCCGGGCCGTCGGGGCGCAAAAAGAGAGCGGCGGCCACAAGTGGCCGCCGCTCTCTCATCGCTCATGCAGGCGTTTTCTCACATTTTATACAGGGCAGGTTCGGTCAGTCGCGCTCTTTGGTGGCGATCTTCGCCCGCACCATGTCGGTGAAGGCCTCCAGCGACATGGCGCCCAGGTCGCCCTCGCTGCGGGAGCGGACCGAGACGTTGCCCTCGGACTGCTCCTTCTCGCCCACCACCAGCATGTAGGGGATCTTCTGCAACTGGGCCTCGCGGATCTTGTAGCCCATCTTCTCGGCGCGGTAGTCCCCCTCGACCCGGATGCCCTGGCTGTCCAGCTGCTGCTGCAACTGCTGGGCGTAGTCGTGGAACTTCTCGCTGATGGGGACGATCTTCACCTGCACCGGGGCCAGCCAGGTGGGGAAGGCGCCGGCAAAGTGCTCGATGAGGATGCCGATGAACCGCTCGATGCTGCCAAAGACCACTCGGTGGATCATCACGGGGCGGTGCTTCTGGCCGTCCTCGCCGGTGTACTCCAGCTCAAAGCGCTCGGGCATCTGCATGTCCAGCTGAATGGTGCCGCACTGCCAGGTGCGGCCGATGGCGTCCACCAGGTGGAAGTCCAGCTTGGGCCCGTAGAAGGCGCCGTCGCCCTCGTTGATGGTGTACTCCCGGCCCAGCTCCTCCATGGCCTCCTTCAGGCCGTTGGTGGCGCGCTCCCAGTCCTCGTCGCTGCCCATGTGGTCCTCGGGCATGGTGGAGAGCTCGATCTTATAGGGGAAGCCGAAGAGGCTGTACACCTCGTCGATGAGGCGGATGACCCCTTTGATCTCGTCCTTGATCTGCTCGGAGGTCATGAAGATGTGGGCGTCGTCCTGGGTGAAGCAGCGCACCCGCATCAGCCCGTGAAGGGCGCCGGAGAGCTCGTGCCGGTGCACCAGACCCAGCTCGCCCACCCGCATGGGCAGGTCGCGGTAGGAGTGGGGCTGGGTCTTGTAGACCAGCATCCCGCCGGGGCAGTTCATCGGCTTGATGGCGAAGTCCTGCTCGTCGATGACGGTGGTGTACATGTTGTCCTTGTAGTGGCCCCAGTGGCCGCTGCGCTCCCACAGGGTGCGGCTGAGGATGATGGGGGTGCTGATCTCCTGGTAGCCGGCCTTGTGGTGGATCTCCCGCCAGTAGTCGATGAGGGTGTTTTTGAGCACCATCCCCTTGGGCAGGAAGAAGGGGAAGCCCGGGCCCTCGTCCAGCAGGGTGAAGAGCTCCAGCTCCTTGCCCAGCTTGCGGTGGTCCCGCTTTTTGGCCTCTTCCAGCAGGGCCAGGTGCTCTTCCAGCAAGCTGGCCTTGGGGAAGGCGGTGCCGTAGACGCGGCAGAGCATGGCCTTGTCCGAATCGCCCCGCCAGTAGGCGCCGGTGGCGCTGGTGAGCTTGACGGCTTTGACCTTGGAGGTGTCCAGCAGGTGAGGCCCGGCGCAGAGGTCGGTGAAGTCCCCCTGTTTAAAGAAGGAGATCTTCTCCCCCTTGCCGGCGTGCTCCTCGATCAGCTCCAGCTTGTAGGGCTGGTCGGCCATCAGCTCCTTGGCCTCGGCAGGGTCCAGCTCGAAGCGCTCCAGGGGCAGGGCCTCTTTGGCGATCTTCTTCATCTCGGCCTCGATCTTCTCCAGGTCCTCGGTGGTGAAGGGCTTCTCCACGTCGAAATCGTAGTAGAAGCCGCCGTCGATGGCCGGGCCGATGGCGAATTTCACCCCGGGGAAGAGGTGCTGCACCGCCTGGGCCAGGACGTGGGAGGCGGTGTGCCAGAAAACCCGCTTGCCCGCCGCGTCCTCAAAGGTCAAGATCTCCAGGGAACAGTCCTTCTCCAGCGGCTGGCGCAGGTCGGCCACCTCGCCGTCCACCAGGCCGCCCACCGCATTGCGGTAAAGGCCCATGGAAATCTGCTTGGCCACCTCTGCCACGGTAGAGCCCTGCTCCACCTGCAGAGACGAGCCGTCTTTCAGTTTGACATCGATCATTGTTGTCTCCTCCTCACTGTGCGCCCAAAAAGGCGCTGTGTGCACAAGTTGCCGCGTCTGCGCGGCGGGGCCCAGAGGGGCTGGCGGCGGGAAGGCCGCGCCCTGCGCCCGGCCCGTCGGCCGCGGCGCAATAAAAAAAACTTCACCCCTCGCATCTTCCAAGGGGTGAAGTCACACTCTCGCAAACTCCACGGTTCCACCCAAATTGCGCCCGGCAAGGGGCGCCACTCGTGCCAGGGGATAACGGCCCTGGGCCGGCAGGGATTGGCTGCACTCCGAGGTGGTACGCGGCCCCGCCCCCACCCCGCGCCGCTTTCAGCCGACGGCGGCGCTCTCTTTTGGGGGAAGGCGGGCGCGCATGTCCTCATCTACGCTTTTTCTGTTTTCATACTAGCACAGCTTCTCCCCCCTGTCAATCGCCATCTGCCCGCCTGGCAGGCCGTTTTTCGGCGAAAAAAGCACGCCTATTGGGCGGGACTTCCGCCCCCTGCGCCCGTCTTTGCGCCTTGACAGCAACTTGTTCCTAATATAAAATAAGAACAGTGTCCTTTTTGTTCTAACTGCTAAAAAATACATGCTGAAAAGCAAAAAATTCAAAGAAAAGGAGGGATTTTCTCCATGCCATTTACGCCTGTAACCATTGCAATCATCGCCGTTTCAGCGGTGATTTTGGCAGTCGTCGCCTTTGCCGGCGGCTTTGCCTATCGCAAGAAAGTGGCCGAATCCAAAATCGGCGCAGCCGAGACCGAAGCGACCAGAATTGTAAATGACGCCGTGAAAGAGGCGCAGGCCCGCAAGAAAGAGAGCCTGCTGGAAGCCAAAGACGAAATCCTCAAACTGAAAACCGAAACCGACCGGGAGCTGAAAGACCGCCGGGCGGACATCTCCCGCCAGGAGAAGCGGGTCATTCAAAAAGAGGAGTCCCTGGACAAAAAGATCGCCGGGGTGGAGCAGAAGAGCGACCGGCTGGAAAAGAAGCTCAAGGACGCCGAGGACCGCCTGGCCGAGGCCGAGGCCATCAAGGCCAGCCAGTTTGAGACCCTGGAGAAGATTTCCGGCCTGACCGCCGAGCAGGCCAAGGCCCAGCTGCTGGAAAAGCTGGACGAGGAACTGACCCACGAGAAGGCCCTGAAGATCAGCGCCTACGAGGCCCGCCTGAAAGAGGAGCAGGACGAGATGACCCGCAACCTGCTGGGCCTCTCCATCGCCCGCTGCGCCGCCGACCACGCCTCGGAGGCCACCGTCTCGGTGGTGCCCCTGCCCAACGACGAGATGAAGGGGCGGATCATCGGCCGCGAGGGCCGCAACATCCGCGCGCTGGAGACCCTGACCGGGGTCGACCTGATCATCGACGACACCCCCGAGGCCATCACCCTCTCGAGCTTTGACCCGGTGCGCCGGGAGGTGGCGCGGGTGGCCCTGGAGCGGCTGATCCAGGACGGGCGGATCCACCCCTCCCGCATCGAGGAGATGGTGAACAAGGCCAAAAACGAGGTGGAGAACACCATCAAGCAGGAGGGGCACCGCGCCGTGATGGAACTGGGTATCCACGGCATCAACCCCGAGCTGGTCAAGCTGCTGGGCCGGCTGCGCTACCGCACCAGCTACGGCCAAAACGTCCTCAACCACTCGATGGAGGTCGCCCAGCTCTCGGGCCTTCTGGCCGGTGAACTGGGAGTGGACGTGGACATGGCCAAGCGGGCCGGGCTGCTGCACGACATCGGCAAGGCCCTGGACCACGAGGTCGAGGGCTCCCACATCAAGATCGGGGTGGACGTGGCCAAGCGCTACCGGGAAAACCCCCAGATCGTTCACGCCATCGAGGCCCACCACGGCGACGTGGAGGCCCAGACCGTTCTCGCCTGCATCGTCAAGGCGGCCGACGCCATCAGCGCCGCCCGCCCGGGCGCTCGCCGGGAGAACGTGGAGAACTACATCAAGCGGCTGCAGCGGCTGGAAGAGCTGACCAACTCCTTCGACGGGGTCGAGAAGTCCTTTGCCATCCAGGCCGGCCGCGAAGTGCGGATCATGGTCAAGCCGGAGGTCATCAAGGACGACGAGATGACCGTGCTGGCCCACGACATCGTCAAAAAGATCGAGTCCGACCTGGACTACCCCGGCCAAATCAAGGTGCACATCATCCGCGAGAGCCGGGCCATCGACTTCGCCAAATAAGGCCGCGCCCATTTCTCTGTACACAGAGCGCCCCGCGCCGGGATTTCTCCGGCGCGGGGCGCTTTTTTCGCCGCTTTTGTGCTATAATACCAGACAGGATCGGCCGCCCGGAGATGGGGCGGCGGGCTTTTGAGAAGGGAGCGAGGAGATGTGAACATCCTCTTCATCGGGGACGTGGTGGGTCCGGCGGGCTGCCGCCACCTGCAGCGGGTGCTGCCCGACCTGCGGCGGCAGTATGGGGCGCAGCTGTGCATCTGCAACGGGGAGAACTCGGCCGAGGGGAACGGCCTTGGCTACGACAGCGCCCAGATGCTCCTGCAGGCCGGGGCCGACGTGATCACCACCGGCAACCACCTCTTTAAAAAGAGGGAGGCCCTCTCCCTCCTCGAGGAGATGCCCCACGTGGTGCGCCCCCTCAACTACACCCGGGCGCCGGGCTGCGGGTGGTACCTCTTTGACAGCATCCGCGGGCAGGTCTGCGTGGTCTCCCTGATGGGGACGGTCTTTATGGACGGCCTCCCCAGCCCCTTTGAGACGATGGACGAATTTCTCAAAGACCCGCCCTGCGAGACGGTGGTGGTGGACTTTCACGCCGAGGCCACCAGCGAGAAGCGGGCCATGGGGTTTTACCTGGACGGGCGGGTGGCCGCCGTGCTGGGCACCCACACCCACGTGCAGACCGCCGACGCCCAGATCCTGCCCGGCGGCACCGCCTACATCACCGACGCGGGGATGACCGGGCCCGCCGACTCGGTGCTGGGGGTGAAAAAGGAAATCATTCTGGAGCGGTTCCTCACCCACCTGCCAAACCGGTTCGAGATCGCCTCCGGCCCCTGCACCCTCTGCGGGGTCGCCCTGGAGCTGGAGGGCAAAAGAGCGAAAAATATCGCCTCTTTTTGTGTATAACAACCGTATATTTCCTTTGCTATTGTAAAAATATAGTCAATGTGTTACACTCTCTTTATCAGGAGTTCACCTTGTAAGGAGGGTGTTACATGGAAGTGTTAAAGGTGTCGTCCAAGTCCGCGCCCAACTCTGTGGCGGGCGCAATCGCAGCAGTGGTCAAAGAAAGCGGCGCGGCTGAACTCCAGGCGGTGGGCGCCGGCGCGATCAACCAGGCCCTCAAGGCGGTGGCCGTTGCCCGGGGCTATATGGCGCCGTCGGGGGTCAACCTGATCTGCATTCCCGCCTTTACCACCATCGCCATTGACGGGGAGGAAAAGACCGGTATCAAGCTCATTGTAGAGCCCCGCTGAATCGGGGACTCCAAGTCGGGTGGGGCAGTCCGACGCCCCGCTGTCAGCCAGCGCCGCTCGCGGGCGCTGGCTGTCTTTTTGTGCCGCCCCGGGCGATAAGGGGCCCCATTTTGGCATAAACTGAAAGGGGGGTGGACACCCCGGCCGCCCCCCAGTTTACAAAACGGCGTTTATTCTCTATAATAGAGGTACCATTTTTCCGCATTTCTCCCCCGGCCCCGCTGGGCGCCGGGCGAGAGGTGCCTGTTTTGATTGCTTTCAGGCGGGCGCGGGGGCAGCGCTCCCCCGCCCCGCCAGACGAATGGAAAAGGGAGTGACTTGGTTTGTTGAAATTAGAAAACCACCTGGGCACGACAACGATCACCACCGAATACTTTGCCGGTCTCATCGGCAACGTGGTCTCCAGCTGCTACGGCGTGGTGGGGATCTCCGCCTCGACCCCGATGCAGGGGATGTTGCGCCGGGTGTCCGGCCGCTCCACTCCCGCGCAGGGGGTCAAGATCAAGGCGATCGGCAACAAGCTGGTCGTGGACATTCACATCAAGGTCCTCTACGGAATCAACGTTTCCGCCATTGTGAAAAGCATCATGAACAAAGTCCGGTACGCCGTCTCCCAGGCCGTGGGTCTGCAGGTGGCAAAGATCAACGTCTTTGTTGACGACATGGCGGCCGAATAAAGGGGAGTATTTGGATGATAACAGGACAACTGCTGCGCGACAGCATCATCTCCGGCGCCAACAACATTCAAAACCAGCGGTTGGCGGTGGATGAGTTAAACGTCTTCCCGGTGCCCGACGGGGACACCGGCACCAACATGTCCATGACCATCGGCAACGGGGCCAAAGAGCTGGCCGTGCTGCCGGACAGCTGCACCGTGGCCGAGGCCGCCAAGACCGCCGCCTCGGCCCTGCTGCGGGGGGCGCGGGGCAATTCGGGGGTCATTCTGTCCCTGATCTTCCGCGGCTTTTCCAAGGGACTCAAGGGGCTGGAGACCGCCTCCCCCGCCGACCTGGCCCGCGCCCTGCAAGAGGGGGTGGCCGGGGCCTACAAGGCAGTGATGAAGCCCACCGAGGGCACCATCCTCACGGTGGCCCGGGTGTCGGCCGAGCGGGCGGTGGAGTACGCCCCCCACGCCGAGAGCGCCGCCGATCTGTGGGCGCTGGTCTGCCAGGTGGCCGAGGAGACCCTGGCCGAGACCCCCGAACTGCTGCCGGTGCTGAAAAAGGCCGGGGTGGTGGACGCCGGCGGCCGCGGGCTGCTGGTCATCTTCCAGGGGATGCTGCAGGTGCTGCAGGGCGGCCCGGTGGTGGAGGGCGAAAACCGCCCCGCCGAAAAGGCCAAGAAGGCCGCCGGCACCAAAGAGGTAGCCGGCGAGTTCGACATGTCCATGACCGAGCTCTACTGCACCGAGTTCATCATCAACCGGGGCGAGGACCGGCAGGACCCCCTGAAGCTGCGGGCCTTTTTGGAGGCCATGGGCAACAGCGTGGTCTTTGTGGACGACGAGGACATCATCAAGGTGCATGTGCACACCGGGGACCCGGGCGCCGCTTTGAGTGAGGCGGTCAAGTGGGGCTACCTGACCAACCTGAAAATCGAGAACATGCTCGAGCAGTACAAGGCCCGGCTGGCCGAGGGGGCCAACCCCGAGGAGGAAATCCCCCCCACCTTCGTCTCCGACGAGGACGAGGAGCGCTTTGACTACCAGCCGGTGGACCCGGACTGCGAGTACGGCTTTGTGGCAGTAGCCGCCGGCAGCGGCATCAAGACCCTCTTTTTGGACCTGGGGGTCAACGCGGTGGTCAGCGGGGGGCAGACCATGAACCCCTCCACCGAGGACATCCTCAAGGCCATCCACTCGGTGCCGGCCAAAACGGTCTTCGTGCTGCCCAACAACAAAAACATCATCATGTCCGCCGAGCAGACCCTGGCCCTGGCCGACCGCCGGGTGGTGGTGCTGCAGACCCGCACCATCCCCCAGGGGCTCTCGGCCATGCTGAGTTTTGACCCCTCCGCCTCGGTGCGGGAGAACTCGGTGAACATGACCAAGGCCATCGACCACGTGGGCACCGGGCAGATCACCTATGCCGCCCGCAACTCCGAATACGACGGCCATAAAATCAAAGAGGGGCAGATGCTGGCCATGCTAAACGGCAAGCTCTCCTTCACCGAGAGCGAGCTGCAGAAGGCGGTGGTCAAGCTGGTGCGCCAGCTCATCCGGAAGGACACCTCCTTCATCACCCTCATCACCGGGCAGGACGTCCCCACCGCCGAGAGCGAGCAGATCGAAAACGCTGTGCGCGCCCGCCTCCCCGAAGGGGTGGAGATGGCGGTGGTCTACGGCGGCCAGCCGGTCTATTACTACATCATTTCGGCCGAATAGAGAGCTGTTCGGCCCTTGGCGCGGCAGTGGCGGCGCGGCCGGTTGCAGCCGGCCGCCGCCCCTGCCGCCCTTTTATTTTTCCCGCGAGAGGAGGAAGCGCCGTGGACGGACAGCGGGACCTGTTTTCCATCGACATACAGTACGTCAAAGGGGTGGGGCCAAAGCGGGCCGAGCTGTTTTCCAAGCTGGGCATCGACTCGGTGGGCGCCCTGCTGCAGTTTTACCCCCGGGCCTACATCGACCTGCAGCAGACGCTCCCCCTCTCCCAGGCGCCCTTTGACGCCCCCTGCGCGGTGCTGGGGCGGGTGGTGCGCAAACTCCCCCCCGCCCGGCTGGGCGGGGGCAAGACCCTCTACAAGCTGCTGGCCACCGACTTCACCCAGGACTTCGCCGTCGTCTTCTGGCAAAACCGCTTCCCCTACGAGTCCCTCAAGGAGGGGCAGGACTACCTCTTCTACGGCAAATTCGGCGGCACCCTGACCCAGCGGGAGGTCAATTCCCCCCTCTTTTTGCCCGAGGGGGAGCGGCGGGACCTGCTGCCGGTCTACCCCCTGACCAAGGGGCTGACCTCCAAGGCGGTGGCCACGGCGGTGGAAAACGCCCTCGCGGCCTACGGGGAGGAGATCCCCGACCCCCTGCCCGCCCCGGTGCAGGCCGAATACCAGCTCTGCCGGGCGGGGTACGCGGTGAAGAACATCCACCGCCCCGAGACCGCCCAGGCCGCCCAGACCGCCCGCCGCCGATTGATTTTCGAGGAGCTGCTGGTGTTGCAGTTGGGGCTGGGCAGCCTCAAAAAAAAGGGGCGGGAGCACACCGACTTGCAGATCCCCGCCGCCGACCTGGGGCCCTTTTTGCAGGCCCTCCCCTACTCCCTCACCGGGGCGCAGCTGCGCTGCATCGGCGAGATCGGGGGGGACATGGCGGGGGCGGTGCCCATGAACCGGCTGCTGCAGGGGGACGTGGGCTCGGGCAAGACGGTGGTGGCCGCCGCCGCCGTCTACCGGGCCGCCCAGGCCGGGGTGCAGAGCGCCCTGATGGCCCCCACCGAGATCCTCGCCGCCCAGCACCACCGCACCCTGGCGGGGCTGCTTCGCCCCCTGGGGCTGACCGTCGCCCTCCTCACCGGGTCGATGAAGGCCGCCGAGAAGCGGGCGGTGCTGGCCGGGCTGCAAGACGGCAGCACCGACTTGGTGGTGGGCACCCACGCCCTGCTGGGGGATGCGGTCTCCTTTGCCGAGCTGGGGCTGGTCATCACCGACGAGCAGCACCGCTTTGGGGTCAACCAGCGGGGCGCCCTGGGGGACAAGGGCCGCGCCCCCCACGTGCTGGTGATGAGCGCCACCCCCATCCCCCGCACCCTGGCGCTGATCATCTACGGCGACCTGGACATCTCGGTGCTGGACGAAAAGCCCGCCGGGCGGCGGGAGATCGAGACCTTTGCCGTGGGCTACGGCCGCTACCAGCGGGCCCTGAACTTCGCCGAGAAGCAGATCGCCGCCGGCCACCAGGTCTACGTGGTCTGCCCCCTCATCGAGGAGGGGGAGAGCGAGCTGGAGAGCGTGAGCGCGGTGCGCGACCAGATGGCCGCCTACCTCCCCCACCGCCGCATCGGCCTGCTGCACGGGAAGATGAAGGCCCGGGAGAAGGAGGCGGTGATGGCCGCCTTCTCGGCCGGGGAGCTGGACACCCTCTGCTCCACCACGGTGGTGGAGGTGGGGGTGGACGTGCCCAACGCCAACCTGATGATGATCCACAACGCCGACCGGTTCGGCCTCTCGGCCCTGCACCAGCTGCGGGGACGGGTGGGGCGCTCGGACTGCCAGAGCTACTGCATCCTCCTCTCCAAGAGCGGGGGGGAGGGGGCCCGCAAGCGGCTGCAGGCCATGTGCGAGAGCTCCGACGGCTTCGCCCTGGCCAACCTAGATCTGGAGATGCGGGGCCCCGGCGACTTTTTCGGGGCGGCCCAGCACGGCCTGCCCCAGCTCAAGATCGCCGACCTGCTCACCGACCGCACCACCCTGGCCGAGACCTCGGCCGTGGCCCGCCAACTGTTGGAAGAGGACGCCACTCTCCGCCGCTGGCCCCTGCTGCGCCAGGCGGTGGGGCGGCTCTTCTCCTCCATCTCCGAAAACGGATTCAACTGACCGCCGCCGCGGCCCCACCAGAAAGGAAGGACCCGCCATGTCCACCCTCTTTCAAAACGCCACCCTCATCGACGAACAAGGGCGCCTCTCCCCCCACACCGACTTGCTGGTGGAGGGGGGGCTCATCGCCCGCATCGGCCCCCACCTGCCGGCCGAAGGGGCCCGGGTGATCGACTGCACCGGGCAGTTTTTGACCCCCGGGCTCTGCAATCTCCACGCCCACACCCCCATGAACATCTTCAAGGGGATCGCCGAGGACGTGAACATCGACGACTGGTTCAACCGGGAACTCTGGCCCTACGAGTCCAAGATCACCGACGAGGACATCTACTGGGGCTCCAAGCTGGCCATCGCCGAGATGGCCCAGAACGGGGTCACCGCCTTTGCCGACCACTACTTCGGCGGGGCGATGATCGCCCAGGCCGCCCGGGAGTGCGGGCTGCGGGCGGACATCGCCTACACCGCCTTCGGCTTTGGGGGGGACGCCGCCGCCGAGATACAGGCCACCGAGGACCTGATGGACGCCTGTGCCGGCGACCCCCTGGTGCAGGTGCGCTTCGGCCCCCACTCCCCCTACATGTGCACCCCGGAGGTGCTCACCGCCCTCGTCGAGCGGGCCCGGGCCCGGGGGGTGGGCATCCACCTGCACGTCTCCGAGACCGCCGCCCAGGTGGCCGAGAGCCGGGAGAAGTACGGCCGCACCCCCTTTGCGGTGGTGGCCGACTGCGGGGGCTTCACCCTGCCCTGTATCGTCGCCCACGCCCTCTACATCGAGGAGGGGGACCTCCCCCTGCTGGGGGAGGACACCTTTGTCGCCGCCTGCCCCAAGACCTACCTCAAATTGGGGATGGGCGAGGGCGGGCTCTGGCGGCACTGGAAAAACCTCCGCCTGGCCACCGGCACCGACGGCGCGGCCAGTTCGGCCACCGTCAATCCGCTGGAGCAGGCCCGGCTCTTCGCCCTGCTGGGCAAGTGGCGGGACCAGGCCGAGGACTTCGCCCTGAAAGACATCTGGCGGCTCCTCTTCGCCGGGCACCAGGCCCTGGGCTTTCACAGCGGCCGCTTGGAGGAGGGCTGGGCCGCCGACCTGAACGTCTGGTCGCTGGACGACCCCGCCACCGCCCCCCTCTACGACCCCCTGGCCGCCATCCTCTACAGCGCCGACCCGGCGCGGGCCATCCGCCACACCCTGGTTGGCGGCCGCTTTGTCAAGGAGGACGGCCGCCTCGCCTTCGACGTGGAGGAGATCTTGCGGGAATCCGCCCGCTGCGCCGCCGCCATCGGCCGGCGGGGCAAGGGGGAGAGCAAGCTCTTCTTTTGACACCCATCCCGACCTATTTTAAGGAGGAAACCGAGATGCCCGTCACCCCTGTGGACGACCGACAGACCGACTACCTGGCCCTGGTGCGCCAGGGCTATGACAACTGTGCCGCCGACTACTGCGCCGCCCGCAGCGGGGACCGGGAGCCGGCGCTGGACTGGCTGCTGCCCCTTCTGGCCCCCGAGAGCCGGGCCCTGGACATCGGCTGCGGGGGCGGGGTGCCGGTGACCCGCGCCCTCTGCCAGTGCTGCCGGGAGGTGGTGGGGGTCGACCTCTCCCCCGCCCAACTGGCCATCGCCCGCAGGCAGGTGCCGGAGGCCCGGCTCCTCTGCGGCGACTTTCTGGAGCTGGACATCGAGGGGCCCTTTGCGGCGATCACCTGCTTTTACACCCTCTTTCACACCCGGCGGGACCTCCACCCCGCCTTTCTGCGCAAGGTGAAGGAACTGCTGGCCCCGGGCGGCTACTTCCTCTTCTCCGCCGCCCGGGAGGACGAGCCCTCCTACACCGAGCCCGACTTCTTCGGCACCACCATGTACTGGAGCAACTACGCCGCCGCCACCTACCGGGAACTGCTGGAGGAGATGGGCTTCTCGGTGCTCCGGAGCGAAGAGGTGCTCTGGGGGGCGGGGGAGCGCCACCCCTTCTTGCTGGCAAGGAAGGACAGCGACTGCTGAATTTCGCCCCATCCCTCTCTTTTTCTCAAATATCGGGGAAAAAGAGGGGGATTTTCTTTGCCTTTTGTCAAATCATCAGCCCTTGCTCGGCTAACCATTCTTTTTTTCAATGGAGTGGGCCGGGGCGAATGGTGGTCGGCCTGTCCCGAATATGCTATACTAAAATCCATAGAAAACCTCGAGCAGCGCCCGGCGCACCGGTCCCTTCCGGTGCGCCGGGCGGTTCACAGGAAAGGCGGTACAGCAATGGGATACAGCTTAAACGACCGAGAGACCGACGCCCTCTTCGACCGGCTGGCGGCAGAGTACAAAATCTATGCCCCCAAGCGGTTTGCCAAGCAGGGGCGCTACTCGGACACCGACATCGTGCGCTACGACGAGATCCACGCGGTGGAGGAGATCGTCTGGGACAAAAAGTCCGACTTCTCCGCCAAAGAGGTGCTCACCCCGGTGACCGAGCCCATCTTCTACTTCACCGAGGACGAGTACCGGGAGAGCGGGGCCCCAAAAAAGAAGATCCTCATCTTCCTGCGGCCCTGCGACATCAACGCCTTTGAGCACCAGGACCGCATCTACCTGGGCAACGGCGGCTTCTGCGACAGCTACTACCAGCGGATGCGGGAGAAGACCCGCTTCGTGCTGATGGAGTGCACCGAGGGCTGGGACACCTGTTTTTGCTGCTCCATGGGCGCCAACAGGGCCGAGGAGTACAGCGCCGCCGTCCGCCGCACCGAGGAGGGGATCCTCTGGTCGGTGAAGGACGAGGAGCTGGCCCCCTATTTCGCTGGCTGTGAAGAGGCCGAGTGGCAGCTGCAGTTCATCGAGAAAAACCAGTTTGAAGTCAAGATCCCCGAAATCGCCGACAAGGAGACCCTGGCCAAGCTGAAAAAGCACCCCATGTGGCAGGAGTACAACGACCGCTGTGTCAGCTGCGGCAGCTGCACCCTGGCCTGCAGCACCTGCACCTGCTTCACCACCCGGGACAAGATCTACAGCGAGAACGCCAAGGCCGGCGAGCGCCGCCGGGTGCTGGACTCCTGCCAGATCCCCGGGTTCGACGCCATGGCCGGCGGGCACGGGTTCCGCACCACCCCGGCCGATCGCATCCGCTACCGGGCCCTCCACAAGGTGCACGATTACAAGGCTCGCTTTGGGGACTACCACATGTGCGTCGGCTGCGGCCGGTGCAGCGCCCGGTGTCCCAAGTTCATCTCCTTCCCGGCCATCATCAACAAGATGAGCGCCGCCCTGGAGGAGATCGCGGCCGAAGCGTCGAAATAGAGTGAGGAGGACGACCCTATGACAAATCCCGTGATGCCCAAAGCACACCGCATTTTACATATCAACCACGAGACTGAGATGGAGTACACCTTCCGCATCGAGGCCGACTTTGTCCCCGAGCACGGGCAGTTTTTCCAGCTCTCGGTCCCCCGGGTGGGCGAGTGCCCCATCTCGGTGAGCTCCTTTGGCGAGGGCTGGCTGGAATTCACCATCCGCGCCGTGGGCAAGGTGACCGACCAGCTGTTCTCCATGCGCCCCGGCGACGAGCTGTTCCTGCGCGGGCCCTACGGCAAGGGCTGGCCGGTGGAACAGCTGCGGGGCAAACACCTGGTGTTTGTGACCGGCGGCACCGGGCTGGCGCCGGTGAAGAGCTGGCTGAACAAGCTCTACGACGAGCCGGAGATGGCCGAGAGCGTCCACCTGATCGCCGGGTTCAAAAACGAGGCCGGCATCCTCTTTAAGCCCGACCTCGCCCGCTGGAAAGAGCGCTTTTCCACCCACTACACCCTGGACAACGACCAGATCGAGGGCTGGAACACCGGGCTGGTGACCAAGTTCATCCCCGAGATCCCCTTTGACACCTTTGGGGGCAACTACGCCGTGATCATCGTCGGGCCCCCGGTGATGATGCACTTTGCCGCTTTGGAGGCGCTCAGCTGCGGGGTGCCGGAGGAGAAGATCTGGGTCTCGTTCGAGCGCAAGATGTCCTGCGCGGTGGGCAAGTGCGGCCACTGCCGCATCGACGAGACCTACGTCTGCCTGGAAGGGCCGGTATTCCCGTACACCGTGGCCAAAAACCTGCTGGACTAAGGGGAGGCATTGAGGATGAACTGCGATATCAACATCAAACAACTGCAAAAAAACTGCTGGCGGCAGTCCAAGGTGCCCGGCGAATTCATGCTGCAGCTGCGGGTGCCCGGCTCCCTGATCGAAGCCAAGCACCTGGAGCGGGTGATCTACATCGCCAACACCTGGGGCAACGGCCTCTTTCACGTGGGGATGCGCCACACCCTGAACGTCCCCGGCGTCAAGTACGAAAACATCCCGGCGGTCAACGCCTATATCAAAGACTACATCTCCCAGGTGGAAAATGAGATGTGCGGGGTGGAGATGGAGGAGTCGGAGAACGGCTACCCCACTATCGGCGCCCGCAACATCATGGCCTGCATCGGCAACCGCCACTGCATTCTCGCCAACTACAACACCCAGGAGCTGGCCAAGAAGATCGAGCCCCTCATCTTCCCCAGCCACTACCACATCAAAATCGGGATGTCCGGCTGCCCCAACGACTGCGGCAAAGGCCAGTGCAACGACTTCGGCATCATCGGCCAGGCCAAGATGGACTACGTCTACGACCGCTGCATCGGCTGCGGCCAGTGCGTGGACGCCTGCAAAAAGCACGCCACCGGGGTGCTGAGCCTGACCGAGGACAAAAAGGTCGCCAAGGACACCTGCTGCTGCCTGGGCTGCGGCGAGTGCGCCGTGGTCTGCCCGGCCGGGGCCTGGGTGCGCCAGCCCAAAAAGTTCTTCCGCATCACCATCGGCGGGCGGACCGGCAAGCACACCCCTCGCCTGGGCAAGACCTTCATCAACTTCGCCACCGAAGAGGTGGTGCTGGGGGTGCTGGGCAACTGGCAGAAATTCTCCGCCTGGGTGCTGGACTACAAGCCCGTCTACATGCACGGCGGCCACTTGATCGACATGGCCGGGTACGAGAAGTTCAAGGAGATGATCCTCGACGGGGTGGAGCTCAACCCCGAGGCCAAGGTCGCCCAGCGGATCATGTGGGCCGAGAGCGAGATGCGGGGCCAAATCAACGTCATCCCCATCGGCGAGCACCCGGTGGCCGGCCCCCAGCAATAAAGGAGCACCGCGCCTTTATTGCTGTTTGGCAGCAAAGCTTTGCGCACAATGTGCGCAGTTTTGCAAAGGCAAAACCGCTTTGCAGCCTCGCTGCTGGGTGGGGCGTCGGATGCAAGGGCGCCCGGCAGAGGGGAGCAAGTCGCTTCCCCTCTGCGCCGGCCGGAAAGGATGCTTTTCCCGGCACGCTGAGCCTGCGCTGTTTGGCAGCTCTCCTCCGTTCACTCCGCTCGCGGTTTTGCTCAAGCAAAATCGGAGAGCAGCCCCGCTGCTGAGTAGGACATCAGATGCAGGAGCACCCGGCCTGGGGGAGCAAGTCCCTTCCCCCCGGCACCGGCGGGAAGGGATGCTTTTCCCGGGCGCGCTGAACACAACATCAAACAGTCCCCGCTGTGTTGGGCAGCACTTGGGCAAAGTCCAGAACGAACCGCCTGCCCTCCCCCCGCCCATCCAGGTCAGAAGGGATATCTTTCCCGGCAGGCGGACCCTGCCGCCGGGCTGCCGGCTGGGGGGAGCAAAAAGTTCCCCCTCGGCGCAAAAACGGCGTTCTATCGCCCCCCGCGTGGGGCACTTTCAGACACATATTTGCGCGATCCACAAGGGCCAGGCGGCGACAGGCCGTTTGGCCCTTGTCTTTGCCACGCCGGCGGGCTTACAATAGAGAAAAGCGCCGCTTTCAAGTGCGGCCCTTCCCCCCGGCACACCCCCGCACAAACCCCACAAGAAGGAGGCTTCCCCTGTGAAACTCGTGATCGGCACCCGGGCCAGCCGGTTGGCCCTCATCCAAACCCAGTGGGTGGCAGACGCCCTTCGCCGCCAGGACCCGGCGGTGGAGGTGGAGATCAAGACCATCACCACCAAGGGCGACCGCATTCAAAACCTGCCCCTGGACCAAATCGGCGGCCAGGGCATCTTCACCCGGGCCATTGTCGCCGCCCTGCACAGCGGCGAAATCGACTTGGCGGTACACAGCCTCAAAGACATGCCCTCCGCCATGGAGGAGGGGTTGGACCTGGCCTGCGTCCCCGCCCGGGAGGACCCGCGGGACGCCCTGGTGGCCCGCCCCGGCATCGCCTCGCTGGAGGAGCTGCCCCAGGGGGCCAAAATCGGCTGCGGCAGCAAGCGGCGCATCTGCCAGCTGCTGGCCCTCCGCCCCGACTTGGAGATTTGCCCCATCCGCGGCAACGTGGACACCCGCCTCGACCGCATCGAAAGAGACGGGCTGGACGGCACCATCCTGGCGGTCTCCGGCCTGAAGCGGCTGGGGTGGGCGGGGCGCATCTGCCACCCCTTCTCCCCCGACGAGATGATCCCCGCCTGCGGCCAGGGGGCCCTGGGGCTGCAAATTCGCGCCGATGACCGGGCGGTGAAGGCCGCCCTGGCCCCCTTAGAAGACCCCCTGGCCGCCCGCCAGGCAGCGGCAGAGCGGGCCTTTCTCGCCGCCGCGGGGGGGAGCTGTCACCTGCCGGTGGGGGCCTACTGCCAGGTGGAGGGGGGCCGCTCCACCCTGCTGGGGATGCTGGGGACCGAGGACGGCCCCCTCTGGGTCGAGGGGCGGGAGAGCGCCCCCGCCGGGGAGGAGGCCGCGCTGGGCTGCCGCCTGGGCGAGCAGCTAAAGGCCCAACTGGCCCAGCGCTTGCGGGAGACAGACCGATGAGCGGGCTTGTCTCCATCGTCGGGGCAGGGCCGGGGGATCCCGGCCTTTTGACCCTGCGGGCCGCCGACCGGCTGCGCCGGTGCGACTGCGTGGTCTACGACCACCTGGCGAGCCCCCGGCTGCTGGCCCTGACCCCCGCCGGCTGCGAGCAGATCTACGCCGGGAAGGAGGCGGGCAACCACGCCCTTCCCCAGGAGGCGCTCAACGCCCTTCTGGCGCAAAAGGCAAAGGAGGGCAAGCGGGTGGTCCGCCTCAAGGGGGGCGACCCCTACGTCTTTGGCCGCGGGGGGGAGGAGGCCCTCTACCTGAAGGGGGCGGGCGTCCCCTTTGAGGTGGTGCCGGGGGTGACCTCGGCGGTGGCGGGGCCCTGCTGCGCGGGCATCCCCATCACCCACCGGGGGCTCGCCACCTCCTTTCACGTCTACACCGCCGCCAGCCGCACCGGGGAGGACCCGGTGGACTGGGCCGCAGCGGCCCGGCAGGAGGGGACGCTGGTCTTTTTGATGGGGCTCTCCCGGCTGGAAAACACCTGCCGGAAGCTGTTGGAAAACGGCCTGCCCCCCGACACCCCGGCGGCGGTGGTGAGCCGGGCCACCACCCCCTTGCAACGGACCGTCCGCGCTCCCCTGGGAAAGCTGGCGGCGGCGGTACGGGCGGCCGAGCTGCCCCCGCCGGCCATCACCGTGGTGGGGCAGGTGGCCTCGCTGGGCGAGGTGCTGGACTGCTTTGAGGAGCGCCCTCTCTTTGGGCGCACGGTGGTGACCACCCGGCAAAAATCCCACGGCTTTGACCTCTCCGCCACCCTGGAAGAGGCGGGCGCACGGGTGGAGCGGCTGGACGCCATCCGCATCCGCCCCTGTCCGGGGGAGGACCTGCAGCGGGCCTTTGCCCGGCTGGGGGAGTACAGCTACCTGATCTTCACCAGCCAGAACGCGGTGCGCATCTTCCTGGAGGAGCTCCGCCGCTCGGGCAGGGATCTGCGCGCCCTGGCGGGGCACTGCCTCTGCGCCGTGGCCCCCCCCACCGCCGCCGCCCTGGCCCGGGAGGGGTTGGCAGTCGACCTGACCCCGCCCCGCCACACCTCCGCCGGGCTGTGGGAGGTGCTGGGAGACCGGCTGGGGCCGGACGACCGGGTCCTCTACCCCCGGGCCAAAGCGGTGCGGGGAAAGCTGGGGGAATGGCTGCCCACCCACTGCCCCACCGACCAGGTGGTCCTCTACGAGACATTGGAGGACGCCCGCGACCTGGGCGACGCCCTGACAGCCCTGCGGGGCGGGGAGGCCGATTACCTGACCTTCACCAGCCCCTCGGCGGTGGAGAGCACCCTGCGCGCCCTCGGCCCCGATTTTGCCCGCTGTCTGGCGGGCACCAAGATCGTCAGCATCGGCCCGGTGACCAGCGGCTGTCTGCGCGCCCACGGGCTGGAGCCGGCGCTGGAGAGCGGGCGCTGCACCGCCGAAGAGATGGCCCAGCTCATCGTCGAAGACGGCCGGGCTTAAACCTGTGAGGAGGAGATTTCCATGTCCTATTACCCGCTGATGATCCAGCTCGCCGACCGCCCGGTGCTGCTGGTGGGGGGCGGCCGGGTGGCCCGGCGCAAGGGCGACGCCCTCCTCTCTGCCGGGGCGGACCTGCGGGTGGTGGCCCCGGCCCTCTGCGACCAGCTGGCCGAACTGGCCGCGGAGGGCAAGGTCGCCTGGCGGCAGGGGGCGTTCGCCCCCGCCGACTTGGAGGGGGTCTTTCTGGCAGTGGCCTGCACCGACCGGCGGGAGGTCAACGCCCGCGTCGGCGACCTCTGCCGGGAGCGGGGGATCCTCTGCTGCCTCTGCGACGATGCGGGGCAGTCGGACGCCATCTTCCCCGCGGTGGTGAAACGGGGGGCATTTCAGCTGGCGGTCTCCACCGGGGGGCAAAATCCCGGCCTCGCCAGGGAGGTAAAAAAGCGCCTCGCCCGCCAGTTCGGGCCGGAGTACGCCGCCCTCTGCCAGGAGAGCGGCCAGGCGCGCCAGGCCATCCTCCGCGCCGCCCAGGGCGCCGAGCGGGAGGCCCTGTTGCGCCAGCTGGACAAAGCTGCCCTCGAGGGCACCGACCTCCCCGCCGAGGAGGACTGACCGCCTCTGCGGGGGCCGCTGGCCCCTCTGCGGCGACAGGCCGGGCGCGGCATTTCACAGGCAAAGGGCCCTGGGCAGAGCGAGAGGGCTCCCCTTCCTTACGGAGGGGGAGCCCTCTCTGCGCCCGTCACGCCACCTCGAATTGGCTGCGATAGAGGGAGGCGTAAAAGCCGTCCCGCTTCAACAGCTCCGCATGGCTGCCCCGCTCCACGATGTCGCCGTCGCGCACCACCAAAATCAAGTCGGCATTGCGGATGGTGGACAGCCGGTGGGCGATGACAAAGCTGGTCTTGCCCTCCATCAGCCGGGCCATGGCCCTTTGGATCTCCACCTCGGTGCGGGTGTCCACGCTGGAGGTGGCCTCGTCCAGCACCAAAATGGCCGGGTCGGTGAGCATGGCCCGGGCGATGGTCAACAGCTGCATCTGCCCCTGGGAGACCTTGGCGACCTCGCCGGAGAGCAGGGTGTCATACCCCTGGGGCAGGGTGCGGATAAAGTGGTCGCAGCAGGCGGCGCGGGCCGCGGCCACGATCTCCTCCCGGGTGGCGTCCCTCTTGCCGTAGGCGATGTTCTCGGCGACGGTGCCCTCAAAGAGCCAGGCGTCCTGGAGCACCATCCCCACGCGCCGGCGCATCTCGCGCCGGGGCAGGTCGGCGATGTTCTGCCCGTCGATGGTGATGGCGCCCCCGTCCAGCTCGTAAAAGCGCATCAGGAGGTTGACCAGGGTGGTCTTGCCGCCCCCTGTGGGGCCGACAATGGCCACCATCTCGTTGGGGCGCACCTCCAGGTCAAGGCCCTTGATGAGGGGTTTGTCGGGGGTGTAGCCGAACCGAACGCCCTGAAAGACCACCTGCCCCCGGGCAATGCCCTCCGCGCTGCCGTCCCCGTCCGGCCGCTCCTCCTCCTCGTCCAGCAGGGCGAAGACCCGCTCCGCCCCCGCAATGGCCGCCTGGAGGGAGGTGAGCACGTAGGCGGTCTCGGTGACCGGCTCGGAGATCTGGTTGACATACTGCAAGAAGGCCTGCGCGGTGCCCAGGGTGATGGCCCCCTTCAGGGCCATGCCGCCGCCCAGGATGGCAGTGGCGATAAAGCCCAGCTGACCCAGGGCGCGGATGGTGGGGTAGATGGCGAAGTCGGCGAATTGGGCGGCCCGCTGGGCGCGGTACTGCCGCCGGTTCAGCGCTTCCGCCTCGGCCAGCACGCGCTCTTGCTGGTTGAACAGTTTGACCACCCGGTTGCCCGCATAGACCTCCTCGACCTTCCCGGTCAGCGCGCCCACCGACGCCAAGTTCTCCCCATAGGCCCGCTGGGCCAGAGTGGAGACGTACCCGGTGGCCACCATGCTGACAGCCAGGGAGAGCAAGACCACGAGAAAGAGGCCGGGGCTCAAAGACAGCATGACGGCGGCCGCAAACAGGATGGTGAAAACTGAGGAGACAAACTGGGGTAGGCCCTCCTGCATGGCGGCGGACACCTTTTCCAGGTCGTTGGTCACCCGGCTCATCACCTCGCCGGTCTTGTGGGTGTCAAAGTAGCGCAGCGGCAACCGGTGCAGCTTGGCGCTGATGTCCCTGCGCAAGGAGAGGGTCAGCTCCTCCCCCACGCTGGCGACCAGGTACTGTTGCAGGTAGGACAGCAGGCCGCTGAATATGGCCGAGGCGGCGATGAGGAGCACCGGCAGCCAGAGGACCCGCGCCGCCGTCTCCCCTATTCCGGCAGAGCCGTCGTAGGTCCGGATGGCCGCCACCAGGCCGTCGATCCCCCTGCCCACAGCCAGGGGCAGGGCGGTAAAGGCGGCGGAGCCAAACAGCGTAGCCAGGACAATGGCGACCAGTTTCCCCTTCTGGCGGCCCAACCGGCCCAAAAGCCGCTTGGCAGTCGCCCTGGTGTTTTGGGGGATGTCCTCGCTGGACATCCTCCGCTTTTTCTCATTTTGTGCCATTAGGCCATCCCTCCTCTCTCTGCATCTGGCTCTCGGCGATTTCGCGGTAGGTGGGGCAGCGTTCCAGCAGCTCCCAGTGCGTCCCCCTGCCCACCAGCCGCCCCTGGTCCAGCACCAAAATCTGGTCGGCGTCCAGGACGGTGCTCACCCGCTGGGCGATGATGAGCTTGGCGGGCGCCGTCACGCTCTGGCGCAGGGCCCTGCGCAGGGCGGCGTCCGTCCGCCCGTCCAAAGCCGAAAAGCTGTCGTCGAAGAGGAGGATGTCGGCCCGCTTGACCAGCGCCCGGGCAATGGCCAGGCGCTGGCGCTGCCCGCCGGAAAAGTTGGTGCCGCCCTGGGCCACGGGGGCCTCTAGGCGCAGCGGCAGCTGTTTGACAAACGCCTCGGCCTGGGCGATCCGCAGGGCCTCCCAGAGCAGCTCGTCGCTGGCGCTGGCCCGGCCCATGCGCAGGTTCTCCGCGATGGTCCCGCCAAACAAAAACGCCTTTTGGGGCACACAGCCGATCCGCTCCCGCAGGTCCGACTGGGGGAGGTCGCGCAGGTCGACGCCCCCCAGCAGGATGCGCCCCGACTGGACGTCGTGGAGGCGGAGCAATAGGTCGGCCAGGGTGCTCTTCCCCGAGCCGGTGCTGCCGATGACGGCGGTGGTCTGGCCGGGTTTTAGGGAAAAGGACAGGTCGCGGATGACCGGCTCCTCGGCCCCCTCATAGAAAAATGTCACCTGTTCAAATTCCACCGCGGCGGACGCGGGCAGGACCGCTGTGGGGAGAATGTTCCGGTCGCAGACGGCGGGCTCGGTGTCCAGCAGTGCCCGGAGGCGATCCAGGCAGGACCGCGCCTTGGGCAGGGCGGTGAGGACCGAGGCCGCCATGATGAGGTAGGCCATGGTGAGGGTGGAGTACTCGGCCACGGCGGTGATCTGCCCCACCGCCATGCCGCCGCCCAGGGAGAGGGCCCCGCCCACCCCCAGGACGACCGCCATCAGTCCCCCCATCAGCAGCCACACCACCGGGTTGACGACGGCGAACAGCCGGTTGAGGCGGATCATGTGGCCGGCGTAGTCCCCATAGGCGGCGCCCGACCGCTCCTCCTCGTACTGCTCGTTGCCAAAGGCGCGGATGACCCGCACCCCGGTGACCATCTCCCGCACCACCCGGTTGATGCGGTCGAGCTTGGTTTGAATGCTGCGGGAGAGGGCGTTGGACTTTTTGAGGATCGCGGCGGTCAGCACCAGCAACACCGCCATAAAGCCCAGTTGGATCGCCGCCATCACGGGGCTGATTGCAGCGGTCATGACGACGGAGACCACCACCAGGATGGGCGCTGGAACCACCATCTGAAGCACCATGCCCATGGTCCTTTGCAGGTTGATGATGTCCGAGGTGGTGCGGGTGATCATGGAGGAGACGCCCACCGCGTCAAACTGCTGCACCGAGAGCTGCTGGCTCTTTTGCAGAAGGAGCGAGCGCATCTCTAGCCCAAAGAGGGCGGAGAGGTCGCTGGTGACCCAACTGCCCGCCGCCGCAATGCCTGTGGACAGAGCGGTGACACCCAGCATCTGCGCCCCGATGCGGTAGACGGCGCCCATGTCGCCCTGCAAAATGCCCCGGTCCACAATGCCGGCCACCAGGGCGGGGATGAGCAGCGTGCCCACCACCTGCCCCAGCAGCAACACAAGGGCCAGGGCCGCCTTGCCCCTGTGCCGCAGGAGAAACTGTTTTACATTGCCCATGGAGAGCCTCCCTTCGCCGGCCTTGTATTTTTTCCCGGCAAGGGGTATCATAAACCTTAAAGTCGCTCCAATGTCAACCGCTGTACTGTGAATTTTTTGTGAGGTGCCTATGGGCCAGAAAAAACAGCTCTCCATCCTAGAATTTTCCCGGCTGACGGGAATTGCGCGGGACAACCTGCGCTTTTACGACCGGATCGGCCTCTTAAAGCCGGCGCTGCGGGGGGACAACGGCTACCGCTACTACACCCGTCACCAACTCGGCTCCGCCTACCTGATCAGCAGCTTGCGGCTGTTGGGGGTGGGGCTGGAGGAGATCCGGCGGTACTCCGCCGACCGGACGCCGGACAAGATGCTGGCCCTGTTTGCCGACCAGGAGGCGCGCATTCAGGCGGAGATTGCCAGGCTGCGGGAGGCCAGCGAAATCATGGAGCGCTACGCCAACATGGCGCGGGAGGCCCTCTGTCACCGCGAAAGCCAGTTTTTGGTGGAGGAGCGAAAGCGGGAGCGCATCTTCCTCTGTCCGCCAACTCCCGCCGTCGCGGACACCGATGAGGCGGAAATCCTCGCTTATGAGTACGCCATCGGCCACGGGATCAACCCGGGCTATCCACTGGGCGCGTTGATCCCCCGAGAGGGCTTTCCCCCCGCCGCCAAAAAACCGCCTTACCGCTACTATTTTATGGCCGGGCAAGGCGGAAACGCCTGGAAGCCGGCCGGCCTTTACGCCGTGGCTTACGCGATGGGCAAAGGGGACGACGCGCCGCACCTCTGCCAGCAGCTGTTGGACTTTGTGCGGGAGCGGGGGTTAACGGTGGCTGGGGACGCCTATGGGCAGTATCTGCTGGACGACCTGGCAGTCCAGACCCCCGAGCTGTACTGCAGCCGCCTTGAAATCTTGGTGGTGCGCCGAGCAGGCAAAGGCTGACCGCGGCGTCGCCCCGCCTCTTCGCACCGGGCCCTTTTAGAGAGAGCGGTGGACGGGGACGCGCCGCCCGCCGGACAGCTCCCTCCCCCTGCCTTTTCGATCGGGGGCGGCAGAAGGGCAGGGGCGGCGGGCATAAAAAAGGGGCCCCCTTTGCTTTTCCCCGGCGCCGTGGTATACTGATAGGCAAGCAAAAGGGCTGCTCTGCCAGCCCTTTTTGAACGAGACAAGGGATGTGACGACCGATGAAGAAAAACACCAAGATCCTCCTGTCGGTGCTGGCGCTGCTGGTGGCCGTGGGGGCCCTGGCAGGGGTCTACCTGGCCCTGCGCCCGGGCACCCAGGCCGGGGCCAAAGCGGTGGTGGTGACGGTGGCCGCCGGGGAGAAGGGCGACGAGCACACCCTGCGCACCGACGCCGAGTACCTGGGCCAGGCTCTGCTGGACGCCGGGCTGGTGAAGGGAGAGGACGGCCCCTACGGCCTCTACATCACCGAGGCGGGCGGCGTTCCCGCCGACAGCGCCAAGCAGCAGTGGTGGTGCCTGACCAAGGGCGGCGAGCCGGTGAGCACCGGGGTGGACACCACCCCCATCGCCGACGGCGACCGGTTTGAGCTGACCCTCACCACCGGCTACTGATGCGCCCGGCCCCCCGCCTCTCCCCCCGGCCGTTGGTGGTGACCGCCCTGCTGGCGGCCATCCTACTGCTGGCGCAGATCAGCCTCTCCTTCCTCCCCAACATCGAACTGGTGACCCTGCTGCTCCTCTGCTACACGGCGGTCTTTCCCCTGCGGCAGGCGCTGGGGGCGGTGCTGGTCTTTGACCTGTTGGAGGGAATCCTCTACGGCTTTGGCCTCTGGTGGGTGATGTACCTCTACGTCTGGCCCATCTGGGTGCTCCTCTCCCTGGCGCTGCGGCGCACCTCCTCCGGGGTGGTGCGGGCGGTGGCGGCAGGGGGGTACGGCCTCTGCTTTGGGGCCCTCTGCGCCCTGCCCTACCTGGCCTTTGGCCCGGGGGCGGCCCTGGCCAACTGGGTCTCGGGCATCCCCTTCGACATCGCCCACTGCGCGGGCAACTTCCTCACCACCCTGCTGCTCTACACCCCCTTGGTCAAGGGGCTCTCCCTGCTGCAGCGGCAGGGAGGAGGGGCCGCCACAAACGGGGATAGACAGCCGTAGCTGCCTCCCCACGCTACCCAAAAAGTGAAATTAAAAATGCGCGGCAAAAAAAGGCCCCCCGATGTAGGAGAACCGCTACATCGGGGGGCCTCTCTGCAAAAAAGCAGAAGTGAGGGCAAAGGCGAGGGCAAGGATGGGAAAAACCGGCGCAAACGGGCAAACTGTCAGGGGGCGGGATCAGCGCCCTTCGCGCCGGAGCATTTCTAGCCGGGCGCCGTTTTCACTCGCCCCGCCTGCGTGGGGGACAGCGCCGCAGTGGGGAGCGGCCGGAAAAGCGCCAACCCTTTCATTCCCCCATCTGCGAGCGGTTCGGCGACGGCGGTCGACGTCATGTCCCCTGCCGCAGATCTCGATTTGTGTACCCGCGCGCAGGACGGCGGGGCAGCGACTTTCCCGCCGCTCGGCCCGCTCCAATTTCACTCCCTGCACCCGCGCGGAGTGTGGCGTTTGGCCGCTTGCCGGCGTTGGGGGCGACATAGGGATTTTACCCTACCTGCCTGCGCGGGGTATGACCGACTCCCCTTGAGGTGCAGGTGGGGCTCCGGTTTCGATCCCCCCAGCCCCTGGGACAGTTTGAGATAGGGAAAATGGGCCGGGCAGGCCGGGGCTATCTCTCCCCCAGCGCCTCCAAAATCGAAATCAGGTCCTGCGCCGCAGGGGAACAGGCCCGCCCTTCGGGGAGGATGTAGGAAAAGCTGCGGCTGTAGGACTTGTGGGCGGGCAGCTCCACCAGCTCGCCGGAGGCCAACTCCCCCTCCACCACCAGCTGGGAGAGGACGGTCACCCCCAGCCCCTGCTTGACCATCTCCTTGATGGCGTAGTTGGAATTGCAGACGGCGGTGTGCTCGACGAGGATGTTGTTGGACTCGGTGAAGGCGCGCAGGTACTGTTCGGTGCCCGAGCCCTTCTCCCGGGTGACCCAGGGCAGCTTTCCCAGCAGGCTGGCCGAGAAGCCGGGGACCCGCTGGGCCACCTGGGGGGCGGCCACCAGGATCATCCGGTCGGTGAAAAAGTCGATCCGGCGGAAGTTGTGGTGGATGTTGCGCCCCTCGATGAGGCCGATGTCCACCCGCCCCTCCGCCAGGGCGTCGCAGGTCTGGCGGGTGTTGGCGATCTGCACCTCCACCACCACCTGGGGCCAGCGCTGGGCGTACTGCTCCAGCAGCCGGGGCAGCAGGAAGTTGCCGATGGTCTCGCTGGCGCCGATGCGCAGCCGCTCCTCCCCCTGGCGGCGGCAGGCCTCCACCTCCTCAAAGGTCTGGCCCAGCAGGGCCAAGATCTCCTTGGCCCTGCGGTAGACCACCTCGCCCTCGGCCGTCAGCTCCACCTGTTTGGAGTTGGCCGAGCGCGTCAGCAGCGTCACGTTGCCGAAGAACATCTCCACCTTTTTCACCTGCTGGCTGATGGTGGGCTGGGAGAAGTTGAGCTTCTTCCCGGTCTTGGTAAAATTCTTGCTCTCCGCCACGTCGACGAAGGTCCTCAGCTCTTCAAACATGCGATCCCCCCTGGCCGGGCCGGCGGCCCGCCCCTCTCTCTTTGCCTCTCTGCCCCGCTGTCCCTTTTGCCTGCGGGGTGCGGCCGAAAGCCCGGCCTTTTTTCTATCATAGCACGCTTTCCCCCTTTTCTCAAACCCCTTTCGCCCCGCCCAAAGGGGGACATCTTCTCCCCCCGCGCCGCATATCCCTTGTAAGAGGATCAGTCGAAAAGGGGGCGGTCGGGTGGCGACGGCAGAGAGGAAGAATTGGGCCCGGCCGCTCTACAGCGCCGCCGCCCTCACCGCCCTGGGGCTGGTGCTCAAGACCATGAGCATCGGCTTTAAGATCTACCTGTCGGGGATCATCGGCTCCCAGGGGATGGGGCTCTACCAGCTGGTCTTCTCCCTCTTCGGGTTTGCGGCCACCCTGGCCATGTCCGGCGCCCAGCTGGGGGTGACCCAGCTCTGCGCGGCCGCCATCGCCCGCCGGCAGTTCTCCACCCTGCCCCGGGTGCTGCGGCGGGCCGGCCTCTACGCCCTCTCTCTGGGCTGCCTCACCGGGCTGGGCGGGTGGGCCCTGGCCCCCCGGCTGGGGGCGCTTTTGGGAAACGATCAGACGGTGTACCCCTTTCGCCTGCTGGCCCTGGGACTGCCCTTTTTGGCGCTCTCCGCCTGTCTGCAGGGATACTTTTTCGCCGGCTCCAAAATCGTGCAGGGCACTCTGGCCAACGTGGTCAAACGGCTGTGCAAGATGGGGCTCACCGCCCTCCTCTTTTCGCTGCACCCCCCCGCCGGAGCGGCTGAGGCGGTGGCGACGGCCTGTTTTGCCTCCACCTGCGGGGAAGTGGGGGGCTGTCTCTACCTGGGGGCCCTCTACTGGCGGGGCCGCCGCGACCTGCCCCCCGACCGGGGACCCGCCTGGGACGGCGGCTCCCTGGGGCTGGCCTTTCTGCGCATCTGCATCCCGGTGGCCCTCTGCTCCTACCTGCAGAGCGGCTTCAACACCCTGGAAAATACCCTGGTGCCCCAGGGGCTGCAACAGAGCGGGACCAGCGCCGAGCTGGCCCTCTCCCAGTACGGGGTGCTGGGGGGGATGGTGCTCCCCCTCCTCTCCTACCCGGGGGCACTGCTGGCCTCCTTCTCCATGCTGCTGATCCCGGTGGTGGTCAAGCTGCACACCCTGCAAAACACCCGCAAGCTGGAGGAGCTGATCGTGGCGGTGGTGCGGCTGACCCTCCTCTTCTCCTGCTTTGTCACCGGGATCTTTCTGGTCTTTTCCGACTCGCTGGCGGCCATCTTCCCCACCGGGGAGGGGGTCTCCGCCTTCTTGCAGGCCCTGGCCCCGCTGGTGCCCGTCCTCTTTCTCGACCACGCGGTGGACTGCGTCCTCAAGGGGATGGGGGAGCAAAACCGGCTGCTCTGGCACAATATCGCCGACATGGCCCTCACCGCCGCGCTGCTGGTGCTCCTCCTCCCCCGCTTCGGCATCCGGGGGTACATCGTCACCCTCTACCTGCCCTCGGCCCTCAACACCGGGCTGGGGCTCTGGCTGCTCTGCCGGCGCACCGAGGTGGTGCCCCGCTGGGGGCTGTGGGTGGTCCGCCCCCTGGCGGCGGCCCTGCTGGGGTGTGCCGGGGCCCGGCTGCTGCTGGGCCCCCTGCTGGCGGGGGGCGCCTCCCCCGGCCAGCTGCCTGCGGCCATCGGATCGTCGCTGGCCCTCTTTCTCCCCCTCTGCCGCCTCTCGGGCTGTGCCAAAAAGGCCGACTGGCAGACCCTGCGGCGGCTGTTGGGCAAGCCGGAGCGGCCGCCAAAGGGGAGGGCAAAATAGAGCCCCTGCATTTCTTCCCTTCGGTTTTGTCGCAAACAAGAGGCCATAAAGTCGTGCCGTCGCGCGGCTTTGCGGTCTCTTCCCCCTTTTTCTAAAGCGCGCCTAAATTCGCTTCCACCAAGCGGGAGATGGGAAAGCAGCAGGACCAGCGGGCATCCCCATCCGCTCCACACCGGGGGCGGGCAGTGGCTTTGAGGGCACGCTGGACTTCAAGGTCGACAAAACGGCCTTTTCGGCTGCCGACCTCTCAGCAATTCCGATGGGGCGCACCGGCCTCTCCCAGATGGTGCGGGGCAACAGCAATGGGAATGGCAATGAGCTGGCAAACGCCCCCACAAAGGGCAAGCGCTTTGTCCCCGCCGACTGGACCGGGGAGATCGCGCTGCGGACAGACCAACTCTCCATCGATTCGATCCCCTGGCCGGGCAACCAAAACACCCGCCCCTATTAAAGCGGCCCTGCAGGGCGACCGGCTCCTCCCGTTTGACTGCCTGGACCCGCCACGGACTGCCGAATCGTACCAGCTTGCGCTCAAAAGTAGCCGCCGGCACCTAGCCTACTGCCGCAAGCGGGGGGATCTCCGCCTGTTCCGGCTGCCCCGCGCCGCCGACTTGCAGGTGGAAGGGGAGCGGTTCGCGCCATGGGACTGCCCCCCGCCGATTTTGGATTTTTCGGAAGCGCTGGAGAGGGTGCAGGCGAGGATGGAGGTCCGCCTCCACCGGTCGGCGGTGGAGTGGGCGCTCGACTTTTGCAGTTGCGAAGACATAGGGCCCGACGGCGACGAGCACTCCATTGCCGCCTTCCCGTCTATGGAGAGCGCGCGCCACTACCGCACCCTGCTCGGCTTTGGGGACGCGTGCGAGTGCTCGGGCGCGCGATATGGCCGCCATCTGCGGGGGCGATCGGGGGTTCCCCTCTTTTGCCCCCAACCGGGTGCGCCCCTGCCGCCCCGCCGCCCGAGGGGCACTCTGCCCGCGCGGCAACAAAAAATTTTTCCTCTCCTGGCAGCCGTCTGTCCGGGATAGTTGTGCGACAGCGGCGCATACTAGAGGGGAAGCGTCTTCACTTCAACAAAAAACAAGACGGAGGGAATCACTATGAACTGCCATGCCAACCACTGCATCAAATGCACCGTTCAGCAGTGCAAAAACCACTGCGCCAACGAGGACTACTGCGCCCTGGACTGCATCACCGTCGGGACCCATGAGCTCAACCCCACCATGGACCAGTGCACCGACTGCAAGTCCTTTGAGCTGAAGTAGCTCTCTCCCCTCGCTTGCAGGGCGGCTTTTGCCGCCAAAAAACGCCCTCTGCCGGCAAAATCCCCGGCAGAGGGCGTTTTTCACTTGAATATTGGGGCGCGCGCTAGCGCAGGGGGACCGCCTTCTCGTAGACGGCCATGAACCGCGGGGTCACCCGCTTGTCCAGGTGGTACTTTCCGAAAAACCACTGTCCCAGCTGGAGCTGCTTTTGCACCTGGTCCAGGTAGAGGCCGTAGTAGCCGTCGGGCTTGGCCTCCAAATCGAGGAAGGCGGCGATGGAGTAGGGCGGCTCGTAGGAGACCACGCAGTCCACCCGCTGCCCCTCCAACCTGGCCAGGACGGCGTCCAGCTCCTCCTTCTTGGGGAGCTGGTCCTCGTAGAGGGTGCGGTCGACAATGTCGCAGTCCAGCGCCTCGCCCCCGCCAAAGGCCAGCAGGGTCTTCTCCCCCAGGCGGTAGGTCTCGCCGGTGAGCAGCTGGTAGAGGTTGCCCGATATCTGCCGCGCCCGGCCGCCGGCGTACTCCACCTCGGGGTACTGGCGCAGCAGGTCATAATTTTCGTTGGCGCCGGGGACAAAGAGGGTGTGGTGCTTGCGCTTGCCGATTTTTTGCAGGAGCTTCTCCTCTTTTTTGCCGCCCTCCCACACAAAGCCGAAGTCGCCGCAGACCACCAGCACGTCGCCCTGTTTGAGATGGCGGATCTCCTTGCGCTCAAAGCGCCGGTAGTCGCCGTGGGTGTCCCCCGTCAGATAGAGCATGCCTAACCCTTCTCCCCCCGCCGTGAGCAGCGGCCGGTTTTTCCGCGCCGCGGCAGAATTAAGATTGATTTCATTGTTTTTTGCCGGTCTGTTTGGTATACTACATTAGATAAGACGCCGGCAGACCGGCCCCGCCGCAGAGGGCGGCGGAGCCGGCGCTGGTTTTATAATACAATACTTAGAGGGCAGATGTCTAGATGAAACAAAAATTTGCGCGGGTTCTCACCGCTTTCGCAGTCGCCTTTACCCTATTTCTCCCCACCTTCCCGGCGCAGGCCGCCGTCTACGAGCCGGACTTCGAGATGGACAGCGCCCAGGAGGGGATCCTCCTCCTGTCCCTGGACACCGGGCAGGTGCTCTTTGAGCAAAACGCCGACACCAAGATGGCGCCGGCCTCCCTCACCAAAATCATGACCACCATCCTCGCCCTGGAAAACACCGAGAACTGGGAGGAGGAGACAGCCACCGCCCCCGACTACATCTACGACGAGTTTGTGGGGCTCAATGTCTCCACCGCCAACATCTTGCGGGGGGAGCAGCTGACCATCCAGCAGCTGGTCTACGCCATGATGCTGCAGTCGGCCAACGAGGGGGCCAGCGTAGTGGCCGACCACTTCGGGGGCGGCAGCATCGACAAGTTCTGCCAGATGATGAATCAAAAGGCCACCGAGCTGGGCTGCACCAACACCCACTTTGTCAACCCCCACGGCCTGGACGCGGACAACCACTACTCCACCCCCCGCGACATGGCCAAAATCGCCCAGTACGCCCTCTCCCTGCCCAACTTTTCCGAGGTGTGCGAGTCCACCCGCTACACCATCCCCCAGACCAACAAGCAGGGCCCCCGCACCCTGGTGACCACCGTGCTGATGCAGGACCGCATCCGCGGGGGGGAGGGCGTCTACTCCCCCTACATCAAGGGGATCAAGACCGGCACCACCGACAACGCCGGCCGCTGCGTGGTGACCCGCTACCAAAACAATGGCAAGGACTTTTTGCTGGTGATCATGGGCGCCCCCATGGAGGGAACTCAGAACAAGGCGTTTTTGCTGGCCAACAAGCTCTTCTCCTGGGCCGACAAGAACTTCACCCTCAAGACCCCCCTCAAGGAGGGGGAGGCCGTCCACCAGGTCAAGGTGGCCCACTCCTTCCAGACCGACAACCTGCTGCTCCAGGCCGGGTCGGACGTGAGCCTGCTGATGCCCACCAGCGCCGACGAGTCGTCGGTGCAGCTGGTGGTGACCCTGGACAGCGAAAAGGTGGCCGCCCCGGTGGAGAAGGGGCAGAAGCTGGGCACCGTCACCCTCAAGCTGGGGGGCGAGCCCATCGGCGAGACCACCCTGGTGGCCGCCGAGTCGGTCAAGCGCTCCACCCTGCTGTGGGTGGTGGACTCCATCAACGGCCTGCTGGCCACCACCGCCGCCAAGGTGATCCTCGTCCTGCTGGGGCTCGCGGTGGCCGCCTATGTGGTCTATGTGGTGCTGGCCATCCGCCGGGAGAAAAAGAAGCGCCGGATCAAGCGCAACCGAAAGTACAAGATGTAAATCAAAAAAGAGGGGGCCCGAAAGGGCTCCCTCTTTTCTTGCGCATGGGCTATTTGCCAAAGGAGGAGAACAGCTCCACCAACAGCTCGCCGAACTTCTCCCGGTCCATGGACATGGCCACGGTGGTGTTGGGGGCGGGGGCGTCGTCGTGGTGGAAGGCGCGGGTGTCGGTGACGGTGCAGCCGGCGGAGAGGCCGCCGGTGATGTCCACCTCCACATAGTAGCGCTCGGTCTTCACGATTTCCGGGTGGAGGATGTAGGCCACCGGCACCGCGTCGAAGATGATGCTCTCGCCCACGGTGAAGCCCCGCAGCAGCTCGTTGCCGTAGGCCACGGCGGTGGGGTTCCCCAGCTCGATGAGCCGGTGGGCGTGGTCGGGGTTCACCCGGGCGTCCTCGCAGACTTCCAGCCCGCACATGACGATGGGCACCCCCGACTTGAAGACCATGTGGGCGGCCTCCGGGTCGACATAGATGTTGAACTCCGCCGAGGGGGTGGTGTTGCCGCTGTACACCGAGCCGCCCATGATGACCATCTCTTTGATTTTTTCCTTGAGCTCGGGGTGGGCCGCCAGCAGCACAGCGATGTTGGTCAGGGGCCCCAGGGGGATCAGGGTGATGGGCTCGTCGCTCTCCCGCAGGATGTCGGCCATAAACTCCACCGCGCCGCGGGGGTCGGGGGCGATGTCGGGGTCGCCCAGCTCATCCATCATGTGGGTGGGGTGGCCGTGGGTGTAGAGGGGCCGCAGCAGGGGCTGGGCCGCACCCACGGCGTAGGGGACCGAGGGGTCGGTGATGGACAGGGTGCGCCTGGTGTTGAGCAGCACGTCGGGCAGGGTGTAGTTGCCCGCCACAGTGGTGACGCCCTTGACCTCCAGGCGGTCGCTGGCGATGGCCATGGCGATGGCAAAGGCGTCGTCAAAGCCGGTGTCGCAGTCCAGCAGCACGGGGATCTTGTTCATATCGTTTCTTCCTCCTCTTTTTTCTCGCAAAATGGAATCCAAAATTAAGTATAGCGGTTCTCTCGGCGGAAAACAACGGCCCGCTGAAACTTCGGCAGATGGTGCACTTTTCCGCCCCCTCTTTTGTGCCAGTTGCCGACACTCCCTCCCCCACACAGGGGGAAAGCGGGATGTTTTCCTTTCCTTCTCTATTGGTCAATTCCACAAAAAAAGAGGTACTTTCCTGTGCAAATGCGTCAACACAGCGGGGCCAATCGGTGGTATACTGGAACCTGTATGAAATGACTTGTCGAGAAGGGAGGCGCGCCTATGGCGCTGCAAAACGATCTGACCCGGGGCAGGGTGCGGGGGCACATCCTCCGCTTTGCCCTGCCCCTCATTGTGTCCAACCTCTTTCAGGCCCTCTACAACGCGGTGGACATGTTCTTTGTGGGCCGCTACACCGGCACCGCCGGGCTGGCTGCCGTGTCGGTCAGCGGGCCGATCATGAACATCATGATCATGACCATCACCGGCCTCTCCATCGGGGTGTCGGTGATGATCGCCAGCTACGCCGGCCGGGGGGAGGACGGCGAGGTGGTGCAGGCCGCCGGCACCTCCATCGCCCTCTATCTGCTGCTGGCGGCGGCGGTCACCGCCCTGGGCATCCTCTTCACCCCGCAGATCCTGCGGCTGGTGCAGACCCCGGCCGAGGCCTTCGACCAGGCGGTCGCCTACCTGCGCACCATCTTCGCCGGCATCGTCTTCATGTTCGGCTACAACCTGATCTGCGCCTTTCAGCGGGGGTTCGGCGACTCCCGCTCCAGCATGATCTTTGTGCTGGTGGCCACCGTGACCAACATCGTGCTGGACTTTGTCTTTCTGCGCTTCTTTCAGCTGGGGGCCTTTGGGGCCTCGCTGGCGACGGTGATCTCCCAGTCGGTCTCCTTCTTCATGGGGGTGGCCTACTTCCGCCTCAACCGGCACGTCATCACCTTTCACCCCAAGACCATCCGCATCTCCCGGCCCCACCTGAAGCGGCTGCTCCACCTGGGGCTGCCCACCGCCGCCCAGCAGCTGCTGCTCAACGTGGCCATGACCACCTTCAGCGGGCTGGCCAACAGCTTTGGGTTGCAGGCCAGCGCGGCCTACGGCATCGGTATCAAGATCGACAGCTTTGCCATGTTGCCCAGCGACGCCATCAACGCCTCCATGTCCTCCTTCTCCTCGCAAAACCTGGGGGCCGGCAAACCCGAGCGGATCACCGAGGGCCTCAAGGAGTCGATGAAGCTGGCCCTCCTCATCGCCGCCGCGGTGGCCGCCATTGTCGCCCTCTTCGGCAGCCGGATCGCCGGGATCTTCAACGGCGACCCGGCGGTGCAGGAACTGGCGGGCAGCTATCTGCGGCTCTCCTGCCTCTCCTACTTCGGCTTCGCCACCGTCCACCCCCTCATCGGCTTTCTGCGGGGGACCGGCAACTCGATGGTCAACTTCTACAACGTCTTCCTCTCCCAGTACGCCGTGCGCATCCCGGTGGCCTTTCTCTGCACCCGGCTGATGGGCTTTTCGGGGATCGCCGTCGCCGTGATCATCGGGCCCATCGTCTCCACCCTGCTCTATGCCTGGTACATTGCCAGCGGCCGCTGGAAGCGCTCATCCGAGGCCAGAGAGGGGTTGGCCCTGGCCGAAAAGCGGAGGGCGCAGCCGGGCGGTTGACCGCCCCGCCCCCTGAAAGGAAAAAATAACACTTAAAAAATGTCATTGACGGGCCAACCTGTTTTCAGTATGATAAAAGACAATAGAAACGATCAGCCCAGAGGGGGGAGAGCGGATGGAGCGAGTCATTGCCCAGCTGCAGCAGGAAAATGAGCGGTTGGCCCAGCTGGCCCAGCGGGACTGGCTGACCCACCTCTACAACCGCATGGCCACCCAGGAGAAGGTCGACGAGGCCATCGCCCAGCGGCAGACCGGCCTGCTGCTGGTCATCGACGTGGACCAGTTCAAGCAGATCAATGACCGCTACGGCCACATTGCGGGCGACCAGGTGCTGCAGCAGATCGCACAGGTGTTGCGCTACCTGGCCTTTAAAAGCGACATTGTCGGCCGGGTGGGGGGCGACGAGTTCGTCCTCTACATGCCACTGGAACAGGACGAGCGGTTTGTCAAGGAGCGGGCCCGCCAAATCAAGGCCCGGCTGCGGGAGATCCCCGTCGGGGGCGCCAGTTTCCCCCTCACGGCCAGCGTCGGCGGCAGCCTCTACCAGCCCGGCGACGACTACCAGAGTCTGTTTGACCGGGCCGACCAGCACCTGTTGGAGGAAAAGCGCCGCCGCAGGGGCCGCGCCGCCAAACCCGCCCGGGGAGGGCGGGACGGCATCGCCATCGACATGCAGCTGATCCGGGAGGAGCTGGCCGAACAGCAGCCGGCCCCCGGCGCCTACTGCCAGGATTACGAGACCTTTCAGCGCATCTACCGGTTTGTCGAGCGCCGCCTGCAGCGGGTGGCGGGAAGTGTTTACGTCATCCTCATCACCCTCACCGACGGGCGGGGCGACTACCCCGCCCTCGCCGACCGGGGGGCGCAGATGGACACCCTCAAAGAGGTCATCCTCCACTCCCTGCGGATGGGGGATGTCTTTACCCAGTACAGCAGCTGCCAATTCCTCATCATGGCGTCCGATCTCGAGGCGCGGGACATCGACGTGATCACCGGCCGCATCTGCGAGCACTTCTACCGGGCCGTCGGCAGCGAAGACCTGTTGCTGCACCACTGCTACCCCCTGCAGCCCGCCCAAAAGCAGGCGAGAGAGGGCTAAAACCTGAAATCTGAACACGGCATAGAAGGGCCGCCGTCCATCGAGAACGGCGGTCCTTTTGTCGTTGGCGAAAGCCACTGCCCCTGCCGGTGAGGGCATGTAAAAAGCGTTTGCCGCCAGCGCCGGGCGAAGCGGGCTGTCAGCAGACAGTGGGGCGGTCAAAAGAGAGGGGAGCAAGAAGGCAAACTTGTCCATCTGCAGTCGCAAGGCAGGCGGCGCAGGTGATACAAAATTCCGCCGCCCCTTCAAACGCCCGCTGATACTCGGCCCTTATGGGGCCGGATCTATCCCCCGGTTTTACTGGCGGTTGTGGCCTACAGATTTTACGCCCCGATCCCCCGTTCTGCCGGGAGAGGCAAATCGGCCTTGGCGTAAAATCTCTCGAAGGGAAGGGCGCTGAAGGGGCAACAGAAAGGCGGCTTTTGGCGAGCGATGGCAGGAGATGTTGCCCTAAATCACCGCTGGCAGCGGGTGCAATGCCATCACAAGCGATGCCCCTTGAGGGGCAGGGCCCGTGTGACGCCCCTTTCAGGCCGGTGCACCCCACCCGTTCCACCGGCCCTTTTGATTCACCCCTGCGGCGCGGTGGTCAGCCGGTAGAGGGTGTAGCGGCAGGCGCTCTCCCCTTCCCCATCCCCCGGCGAGCGGGTGACGACCCAGAGGGCCAGGCCCTCCCCGTCCTTTAGGGGAACGGCCTGCCAGTCGTCGGACAGGGGGATCGGCAGGGTGAGGAACCGCTCCCCCTCGCGGTCGTAGAGCCAGAGGGGGAGCCGCCCCTTCTCATCTCGCTGGTCCCAACAGAGCAGCCCGTCCGCCGACAGCACCGGGGCAGAACTGGAGACGCCGCTCCAGCCCATATAGCTGGCGAAGAGGGGGGTGAACACCCCGTCCTGAAGGAGGCACCAGCCGTCGGAGATCCGCTCTGTTAGGTCGACGCCCGCGGCCCGCAACACGACCAGATCGCTGCCGCCGCCCTGAAGCCCCGCCCCCTGTCTGAGGAGGCTGTGCTCCCGCCTGTCAAAATCGGTGGACACCGCCAGCGCGCCGTCCTCCCCCGCCCCGACGTTGTACCAGCGGGAGAAGGCGTCGCCGGGCAGGGTCTCCAACACCGTCCCGTCCAGCCGCACCAGCCGGACCAGTCCCTCCCCTTTTTGATAACAGCAGACCTGGCCGCCGCGGAGGATGGGGGCATAGCCGCCCTCCAGCAGGGTGGTCACCGCCCCGCTTTTCAGGTTGCAGCGCAGGAGGACGGTGTCGGGAAAGGGGCTGCGCTCCGGGTCGAACGCCCCCTCTTCCTCCCGTACGGCGCAGAAGTAGAGGGCGTCTTCCGCCAGCAGGTACCGCTCCCCCCAGGTGCCCCAGAGGGTGTTCTCCGCCCCCTCCTCAGGGAAATCGTAGAGAAGGCGCACCTCGCCCCCCTGCAGGTTGCAGCTGTACAGCCGCCTCTGTCCCACCGGGCCCAAAACGACCCCCAGGGAGACGGTGAAGAAGATCCGCTCCTCCGACAGGGCGTTCAGGGTGATGACCACCGTATTGCTCTCGGAGTGGGGAGAGGTTTCCGGCGGGATGAGATAGGTGAACTGGTCGGAGGAGAGCAGACGCTGTCCTCGGCCGGTGGCCCGGTTCAAGCGCCAGACCGCCGTCTTGGGGAAGTAGGAGTGGTCGCTGCGGGTGCCGTAGACCCAGTCCCCCTGGATGGCAAAGGGAGAAAAGCCGTCCCAGCCACCGCTGTCGTCCAATTGGAACTCGGTCGCCGTGACCGTCCCGTCGGGGAAGGCGCTCTCCCACCCCTCCCAGGGGGCGTAGCAGATAAGGCCTGTCCTCTCCTCCAACACCGCCTCCCCGGCCCCGGCCAGAAAGGCCGCCACCGCAGGGGGCGAGCGGAGGAGGGCGGGCACCTCTTCCATGGGGGCCGGTCCATTCGGCGGGGCGGCGGATTCGCCCGCCCCGCCGCAGCCGGTGAAGATGAGACAGGCGGCCAGGGCCAGCAGACCGGCCCGCTTGGCGGCGGTGTAGGTGGCGTGGGTGCTCTTTCGCTTCATTGGCGTGCGCTCCTCTCCTTTGCAGGCGGCGGGATAGATCCCTCCTCCCCTTTAGTATACCGGGTCACAGGGGGGCCGGCCATTGACAGAAGGGCCAGAAAGAGGCGACATTTTTCGACAAAAGGACAAAAAAAGAGAGCGGAAACCCGCTCTCTCTCTTCGGTGTCAGGTGAAACTACTTCAGCTCGATCTTGGCGCCGACTTCTTCCAGCTTCTTCTTCATCTCTTCGGCCTCGTCTTTGGCGACGGCCTCTTTGATGGCTTTGGGAGCGCTCTCGACCAGCTCTTTGGACTCTTTCAGGCCCAGGCCGGTGATCTCTTTGACGGCCTTGATGACCTGCATCTTGTTGCCGCCGATGTCGGCCAGCACCACGTCAAACTCGGTCTTCTCCTCGGCAGCGGCAGCACCGGCAGCGGCGCCACCGGCGACGACGACGGGAGCAGCGGCGGAAACACCGAACTCCTCCTCGATCGCTTTGACCAGCTCGTTCAGCTCGAGAACGGTCAGCTCTTTGATGTCTTCAACAAATTTCAGGATTTTCTCAGAAGCCATGATAGCTACCTCCTATTTTTTGATGTTGTAGGGGCCGCCCTGGGCGGCCAGTCGTTGGGTTGGGGGAAACGCTAGGCGGAAACGGCCTCGTCGCCCTGCTTCTCGGCAATGGCGTTGATGGCCACAGCCAGACCTCTGATGTTGCCGCTGAGGGCGCTGCACAGCATGGACAGCAGCTCCTGCTTGCCGGGCAGCTTCGCGATCTCGGAGATGCCGGCGGCGTCGAGCACCTTCCCGTCCAGATAGCCGGCCTTCAGCTCGAAAGATTCGATCTTGTCGGCGTACTTGGCCAGGATCTTGGCGGCGGCAATGGGGTCCTCGTTGGAGACGGCCAGAGCGGTCGAGCCCTCCAGCACGTTGCTTAAGTCCGCGAAGGCGGTCCCCTCCACAGCGAAGCGGAGCATGGTGTTCTTCACGACCTTGTAGTCGATCCCGGCCTCGCGCAGCTCTTTGCGCAGGGAGGTATCGTCGGCCACGCTGATGCCCTGGTAGCTCACCACCACACCGGCAACCGAGTTCTCGACCTTCTCTCTGAGCTGGGAGACATACTCCTTCTTCTTGTTCAAAGTCAGTTCACTTGGCAAATTCATTCACCTCCACACCTGGTTTCGGTCATTCGCGCAAGAAAAAACCCTTCCTCGCGCAGAGGAAGGGCAGAAAAATCAAACATTTCTCGCCTCATCCTCGGCAGGCGGGCCGAAGCCCTTACGCAGTTGCACCTGCTGTCTACGAATGACAACGTATATAGTTTAGCAAAGGACAGTCGGTTTGTCAACCAAAATTTTGGGCAATCGCCGCCGCAGCCGGTTTCCCCACCGCCCCGGAGCGGGCAGTTGGATATGCCGGGGACGGCCCGCGCCGGTTGGGAGAGGGGAAACAGGGGAAAAGCCGGCAAAAGGCAGGGCCGGGATCGCCACTTTCCCAGCCGTCACTCTGCCGAAGCTCTTGGCAAACCGGCCCCGCCCCACCTCGCCAGAAATTGGCCCAACCGGCCCAATTTTTGCGCTCTCCGGCCCTGCGGAGTGGGAAAAAGGAGCCGCCCTCCCCGGCAGTCCCCCAAGAGGGGGCGACACTCTCAGCGCGGGCCTTCCGCGCGGCGACGGGGCGCAGCTGCCGGGCTCACACCCCCGCTTCTACAAAGTGCTCGGGGTACTGCTCCCAGTACCCCCGATAGACCCAGTCCTCCGGGCAGGTGAAATTGAGCTGGTAGAGGCGAAAGACCACCGGCAGGTCCTTGGGCTGCCACTGCTCCCGGTAGGAGTAGCGATAGGCCATCCCCAGCCGCTGCATCACCCGGCCGCTGGCGGGGTTTTGCCGGTCGTGGGTGGCGGTGACAAAGGGGACGCCGTCCGCCCGCGCCCGCTCCAGCACCGCCCGGCCCGCCTCGGTGGCGTAGCCCCGCCCCCAAAAGGGGCGCAGCAGGGCGTAGCCAAAGTCGTGCGCCCCCTCCCCCTCCAGGTGGAGATAGCCGATGGGGCGGTCGTCCGCCCGCCGGCAGAGGGCGTAGCGGTAGCCGCCGGGCTGCCGGTAGGCGGCTTCGTATCGCGCCGCAAAGAGGGCGTCGGCCTCCTCCAGAGTGGAGATGGGGAACCAGGGCAGGAAGGTGTTGACCTCCCTGTCGCCGTAGATGTCCAGCAGCGCCTCCCGGTCCGCCGGCGTGAACCGGCGCAAAACCAGCCGCTGGGTGTACAGGGTGGGGCTGTTTTCCCCCTTCACCGGCCTCTCCTCCTCCCACAAATCAACACATTGGCTGTCCCCTGTCCGGCCAAGCGGCCGCAGGACAGGGGGGCGGCCCGTTTTTTTTGCGCGCCCCGTTCCCGCCCATGGCCCAAACCGGGCGCGCCCTGCCTTTCACAGCTTTGTACAGGCAACAAAAAAAGCCGGGACAGACCCGGCTTTTTGGCTGATTTACTGCTGCTGCATGAACTTGTTGGGGTTGACTTTGACCCCGGGGCCCATGGTGGAGGCAATCACGCAGGAGCGGATGTAGACGCCCTTGGCGGCGGCCGGTTTGGCCTTAACGATGGCGTCCATCAGGGTCTGCACGTTGTCCTGCAGCTTCTCGGAGCCGAAGGAGACCTTGCCGGTGGGGCAGTGGATGATGTTCGACTTGTCCAGACGGTACTCGATCTTACCGGCCTTGGCCTCGGTGACAGCCTTGGCCACGTCGGGGGTGACGGTGCCGGCCTTGGGGTTGGGCATCAGGCCACGGGGGCCCAGCACCTTGCCCAGACGGCCGACCACGCCCATCATGTCAGGGGTGGCGATGACCACGTCGAAGTCCATCCAGCCGCCCTGAATTTTGGGGATCAGCTCCTCGGCGCCCACGAAATCGGCCCCAGCTTCCTGGGCGGCCTTCTCGTTGTCGCCCTTGGCGAACACCAGGGTGCGGACGTTCTTGCCGGTGCCGTGGGGCAGCACGACGGCGCCGCGGACCTGCTGGTCGGCGTGGCGGGAGTCGACGCCCAGGCGGACGTGCAGCTCGACGGTCTCGTCAAACTTGGCCTTGGCGGTCTTGCAGACCATCTCGCAGGCCTCTGCCAGGTCGTAGAGCTTGTCGCTCTCGACGATCTTCTTGCTGTCTGTATAGTTTTTACCGTGTTTCACTTTCGTTCCTCCCTGTAATAGTGGTAATTAGCGGAAATTTCCTCCCACGGGTAGGGGTTTTGGCAGCGAAAAGGGACGCCGCCAAACAGGCCTTGCGCCTGAAAAGCCGCTGGCGGCTAGTCCTCTACAGTGATACCCATGCTTCTGGCAGTGCCGGCGATCATGCTCATGGCGCTCTCGACGCTGGAGGCGTTGAGATCGGGCATCTTCTGCTCGGCGATCTTCTGGATCTGCTCTTTGGTGATGGAGCCAACCTTTTTCTTGTTGGGCTCGCCGGAAGCCTTGTCCAGACCGATGGCTTTTTTGATCAGCACAGCGGCCGGAGGGGTTTTGGTAACGAAGCTGAAAGAGCGGTCGGCGTACACGGTGATGACGACGGGAATCAGCAGGCCGGCGTCGTTTTTGGTGCGCTCGTTGAACTCTTTGGTGAATGCCATGATGTTCACGCCGTGCTGGCCCAGGGCCGGACCGACCGGGGGAGCCGGGGTCGCCTTGCCGGCGGGAATCTGCAATTTGATGTAGCCTACTACCTTTTGTGCCATTGTTTGCACCTCCATAAATATTGTGGTAAGCGGAAAACGAGGGGGACCGGGGTCCCATTTCCTCCCACAGCCGAGTGGGTACGGCTGGCGCGATGAGGTCGCGCCACTAGACCGGCTGTACCTTCGAGAGCTCCAGCTCGGCGGGGGTGTCCCGCCCGAACAGGGAGACTTTCACCTGTACCGTGCCGTTTTCCGGGTCGATCGCCTCGACGACGCCGGTAAAGCCCTCCAGGGGGCCCTCTTTGATGCTGACGCTGTCGCCCACGGCGTAGTCGACCTTGTACGAGCGCTTCTCAACGCCCAGCGCCTCTACCTCTTTGGGGGAGAGGGGGACCGGCTTGGAGCCGGGGCCGACAAAGCCGGTGACCCCCCGGATGTTGCGGACAACATACCAGGAGTCGTCGGTCATCTCCATTTTTACCAAGACATAACCGGGGAACATCTTGCGCTCGACTTCCTTCTGGGTGTCGTCCTTCTGTTCGACCACCAGTTCCGTCGGGACCCTCACTTCATGGATGAGGGACTGCAGATTTCTGTTTTCCACCAGTTTCTCCAGGTTCTGTGCCACCTTGTTCTCGTAGCCCGAGTAGGTGTGCACCACATACCATTTTGCAGAATCTGACATGAATCATCCCTCCACACGCCAAGTCATTCGCCCGGTCGGGCGGCATTCGGTCAAGCGTTTTTGAGAAGCAGGTTGACGAGGAAGCCCAAGATGGTGTCAAAGCCCCAGATGACCACACCCGCGATGAACACCATTAGCAAGACGACGGCGGTGCTCTTCACGATCTGCTTTCTGGACGGCCAGACGATCTTTTTCAGCTCGCTCCTGAAATCTCGAAAGTATTTGGCGATTCGCGAGGCGATGCGTTTGGGACTGAAGCGCCCCTTCTTCTTGGCGGGCTTGTCCGCAGTGGTTTTTGCCATTGGCTGACCCTACCTTTCGCCTCTACTTCGTCTCCTTATGGAGCGTGTGTTTCCGACAGAAACGGCAGTACTTGTTCATCTCCAGTCGGTCGGGGTTGTTCTTCTTGTTTTTCATCTTGTTGTAGTTGCGCTGCTTGCATTCCGTGCAAGCCAAAGTGACTTTCACTCTCATTTCGGCACCTCCTGATTGTATCGGATTTTTTGGCCTCCCTCAGCAGAGCCCATTTTGCCCCGCAAAAAATGCGCACAAAAAAAGAGCCCTTTTTTAGAGGTACAACTACTATAGCACATGCACTCCCCCGCGTCAAGGCTTTGGCCCGCCTTTTTCGCCCGGTTTGCGTTGAATCGCCGCCGCTTTTGTGCTATGATGGGCGGGTAAATGAACCGGGGGCGCTTTTTTGCCGCGCCCCGCGCATATAGATGAAGGGGGAGCGCGCGCCCGGCGCGCCCCGGTGAGGAGGAAAACCGCTTATGTCGAGAATCAAACTGGCCGTCCTGTTCGGCGGCGTCTCCAGCGAGTACGAGGTGTCGCTGCAGTCGGCCTACAACGTGCTGCAAAACATCCCCCAGGAGCGCTACGAGGTGTTCCCGGTGGGCATCACCAAGTCGGGGCGCTGGCTCTACTTCCCCGGCAACTATGAGATGGTGCGCGACGGCAGCTGGAAGACCCACCCCGACTGCGTGGGCTGCTCCATCAGCCCCGACCGCAGCCGCCGGGGCATCGTCAAGTACCTGCCCGACGGCACCACCTCCTGCGTCAAGATCGACGCGGCCTTCCCGGTGCTGCACGGCAAAAACGGCGAGGACGGCACCGTACAGGGGCTTTTGGATCTGGCGGGCATCCCCTACGTGGGCTGCGGCGTCCTCTCCTCGGCCTGCTGCATGGACAAGGTGGTCACCAAGGTGCTGCTGGAACAGGCGGGGATCCAGACGGCCCCCTTCCTCTGGTTTTCCAAAGGCGACATCGACCGGCTGGACGCCTACAAAAAAGAGATCGCCCAGGACCTGGGCTACCCCTGCTTTGTCAAGCCCGCCAACGCCGGCAGCTCGGTGGGCATCACCAAAGTCAAGTGCGAGGAGGAGCTGCGGGACGCGGTGCTGCTGGCCTTTACCCACGACGACAAGGTGCTGGTGGAAAAGGCCATGGTCGGCCAGGAGGTGGAGTGCGCCGTGCTGGGCAACCGCCAGCTGATCACCGGCATCCCCGGGGAGATCCTCTCCGAGAGCGAGTTTTACGACTACGACGCCAAGTACGTCTCCCAAAGCCCCACCGTCGTCCCTGCCCGGCTCTCCCCCGCCCTGTTGGACCAGGTGCAGGAGACCGCCAAGCGGGCCTTTGCGGTGCTGGGCTGCACCGGCCTCTCCCGCATCGACTTCTTTGTGGGCGAGTTCGGCATCTGCCTCAACGAGATCAACACCCTGCCGGGCTTCACCTCCATCAGCATGTACCCCAAGATGATGGAGGCCGCCGGCATCCCCTACGGGGAGCTGCTGGACCGGCTGGTGGACCTGGCCCTGGAGCGGGCGGCGGAGTGAGGCTGCCGGCCCATTGAAAAGGAGATGACTGACATGGACCCTCGCCCCATCGGCGTATTCGACTCCGGCCTGGGCGGGCTCTCGATCGTCAAACAGGTCAAGCGGCTGCTCCCCCGGGAGCAGATCGTCTACTTTGGCGACACCGCCCGGGTCCCCTACGGCAACCGCAGCCGCCAGACCCTGCTGCACTACGCGAGGCAGGACAGCCGCTTTCTGCTCTCCCACGGGGTGAAGATGCTGGTGGCCGCCTGCGGCACCATCAGCACCACGGTGGACGAGGGCTTCGCCCACTCCCTGCCGGTGCCCTACATGGGGGTGGTGGAGGTGACCGCCCGGATGGCGGCCGAGACCACCTGCAGCGGCCAGGTGGGGGTCATCGGCACCGCCGCCACCGTGCGCAGCGGCGCCTTTGAGCGGGCGGTGACGGGCCACCGGCCGGGGGTGCATGTCCACTCCCGCCCCTGTCCCCTCTTTGTCCCCCTGGTGGAAAACGGCTATGTGGAGCCGGGCAACCCGGTCACCACCCTGGTGGCAAAGGACTATCTCTCCTTTGTGCCGGAGGAGGGGATCGACACCCTGATCCTCGGCTGCACCCACTTCCCCCTGCTCAAATCGATCATCGGCCCGGTGGTGGGGGACGAGGTCAAGCTCATCGACCCCGGCATCTGCGTGGCCCACCGCCTGCGGGACTTTCTCGAGAGGGAGGGGATGGAGAGCGGCCTCGCCTTTCCCGCCGAGGACCGCTACTACGTCAGCGACCGCACCGACGACTTTGAGGCGGTGGCCTCCCTCTTCATGGGGGACAGTTGGAGCGGCCAGGTCAAACAGGTGGACATCGACGCCTTTTAGCGGCGGCAGCGACCACTCGAACAGAGCTCCTGCAAGGGGGGGCGGGCAATACCCGCCCCCCTTTTTTTGCCCCTATAGGGGAGCCCGAAAAAAGGCCCTCTGCCCCCGGGGGACAGCCTCTGCCATCCCCCCGACCCCGCGGCGGTGGCACAACATTTTCTCTTTTTTTGCAAAGGGCCTTTTCGGACGCTGCGGGCCGCGCTTCCCCCACAGCCCACCCCCGGCAACGCGCCGCAGAGGCAGCTGGGCACTTGGGGCCCCTTCTCCGGCCAACCGCGGACTGGCCAAAAGACCTCCCCTTTTCGCCGCGTTCCCAAACGCCCTGCCGGAAACGGGCGCCGCCCGGTGGGCTGCCCTCTCGCGGGCCCGCGCACGCTTTGGGGGCACACTGTAGAATTCCCGCCCCGCATCCCCCCTGCGAGTCCCCGCCCCGCCCGCCTCACCGAAGGCGACGGGGCGGGCGCGCTTCTCCTCCGGGCCTTTGCGCACCGGCGGACAGAGGGCAGACCCGCGCGCCCGTTTGCAACACAGCCCTTTGGCCCTCCCTCACGTCAGCCGACAGTGCCAAAACCGGTGGGTCCCTGTTCCCGCCGGGTCCGGATACTCCCTGTACCCCCTCTCCAAAACGCGAAAGGGAACAGGGGCTTGAAAAATCGGGCCGTCGAAGACAAAGGAGTGGTACTCCCCGTTCTCCCCGCAGATGTCCGCCCCCGGCGGCAGGTCGCGGAGAAACTCCTCGTCGATTGCCCTGCCCAAAAAGTCCTCGCCCAACACAGCACCGTCGACGCAGGTCACGACCCCCTTGAAACCGGAGGCGACAAACGCCCCCATCACCTGCTCCGCGCCCATCCCCCAGAGGGGGAAGGCCGCCTCCATCCTCGAGGCAGCGCAGTTTTTCTCCCTGTGCGCGCGCAGCTCCTCCAGGTAGAGGTCGCCAAACAGCGCCGCCTCTATGCCCATTTCTCTCAATTGGGCGACTTGCCGCCCCATGGCCGCCCGGTACTCCTCGACAGGCGATGCCGGGTCCCACTCCCACACGACCAGGGGGATGCCAATGGACGCGGCCTGTTTTTTCAGCAGGTCGACACCCGTCTCGTGCATGGCGAGGCGCGCATCCCCCTTTTTGACGGCCGAAAAGAGGAGGGAGACCTCGTATTCTCCAGACTGGAGCGCGCGGTACAGCGCCAAGGCGGAATCCTTTCCGCCGCTCCAATTGAAATAGGCTTTTTTCACCTGTGTCCCCCCATTCAAAACCGCGCGGGACCGCGTCCGCCCCGCACAAACGCCCTCTTTCCTCTACCATATCACATCGGCCCCCGCGCCTCAACACGGCGGGAGGAAATTGCCCGATGGGCCGGGGCCGGGCAGGCCGAGTCGCCCTTGTTTTTTGACAGACAATGCGGTAAAATGAATCAGTTACTGCAATCGACTGCCCGCGGGGCGGAAGGAGGGAACCGAACTGTGAAACGACCTGCTGTCATCACCATTCGGGCCACCCAGTCGGCCGGAGACGAGGAGGAGACCACCGAGCTGGTCACCGAGGGAAACTTTGGCTGGCAGGGGGAGCGCGCCTTTCTCACCTACCAGGAGACCGTCGCCACCGGTTTTGAGGGCGACACCACCACCCTGCGCATCGAGGGGGAGGAGAGGGCGACCCTCCTGCGCTTTGGCGACAGCCGCACCCGGCTAGTCGTGGAGCCGGGCCGCCGCCACTACTGCCAGTACGACACCGGCAGCGGGGTCTTGGAGCTGGAGATCGTGGGCCGGGAGATCCAAAACCGCCTCACCGCCGAGGGGGGCGAGGTGGTGCTGATCTACCACATCGACTGCAACCACGCCCTGCTGGCGGTCAACCGGGTGCAGATCTCGGTGCGGCTGCGCGGCCAGTCTTTTTTACCCCAATAGCGCCCCGGGGGACACCGGTGTGATATAATGGCCACAGAGTGGCGATTACACCGGGAGTGGCCAGGCAGAGGCGCAAATGCCCTTTGCCCCCCGCCCCATGGCCAAATCCCGCCGCGCGCGGCGCTTGCGGTATAGCGGCCGCAGACCCCCCCTAAAAACAGTCAGTCTACCCGGCAAAGGGCTGCCGCCCGCCGGTCAAATTTCCCAACCAGAAGAGAGGACAAGCCTATGATCAACCCAATTTTACAAGCCAAAGGCCAGATCGCCCAAATCGTCGACCGGGCGGCGGCGGCCGCCATTGCCGCCGGGGACCTGCCCGACTGCCCCGCCGGGGAGTACGGCATCGAGATCCCCGCCGACCACAGCCACGGCGACTTTGCCTGCAACTTCGCCATGGCCGGGGCCCGCACCTACAAGATGGCCCCCCGCAAGATCGCCGACGCCATCATCGCCCACGCCGCGCTGGAGGGGACCGGTTTCTCCCGCATCGAGGTGGCCGGCCCCGGCTTCCTCAACTTTTTCTTGGACCAGAGCTGGTTCACCGGCGCGGTGGAAGCGGTGCTGGAAGAGGGGGAGCGCTACGGCACCACCGACCTGGGCCAGGGCAAAAAGGTGATGGTGGAGTTCGTCTCGGCCAACCCCACCGGCCCCATGCACCTGGGCAATGCCCGGGGCGGCGCCCTGGGCGACTGCCTGGCCAGCGTGCTGCGCTGGGCCGGGTACGACGTGACCCGGGAGTTTTACATCAACGACGCCGGCAACCAGATCGAAAAGTTCGGCAAGTCCCTCTCCGCCCGCTACCTGCAGATCGTGCTGGGCGATGACGCGGTGGTCTTCCCCGAGGACGGCTACCAGGGCGCCGACATCCGGGTGCTGGCCCAGCAGTATATCGACGAGCACGGCACCGGCCTTGAAAAGGAGAGCGAGGAGCTGCGCAGCCAGACCCTCATCGACTACGCCCTGCCCAAAAACATCCAAAAGCTCAAGGAAGACCTGGCCAAGTACCGCATCCACTACGACGTGTGGTTCCACGAGAGCCAGCTCCACGAGGACGGCAGCGTCGGGCGGATCATCGAGTTGCTGCGCAGCCGCGGCCTCACCTACGAGAAGGACGGGGCCGTCTGGTACAAGGCCACCGCCTTTGGCGACGAGAAGGACGAGGTGCTGGTGCGCGCCAACGGCAACCCCACCTACTTTGCCGCCGACATCGCCTACCACTACAACAAGTTCGCCGTGCGGGGCTTTGACTGGGTCATCAACGTCTGGGGGGCCGACCACCACGGCCACGTGGCCCGCCTCAAGGGCGCGATGGATGCCGTGGGGCTGGACGGCAGCAAGTTGGACGTGGTGCTGATGCAGCTGGTGCGGCTGATGCGGGGCGGCGAGGTCGCCCGGATGAGCAAGCGCACCGGCAAGGCCATCACCCTGGCCGACCTGCTGGACGAGATCCCGGTAGACGCGGCCCGCTTCTTCTTCAACCAGCGCGAGCCCAACACCCACTGCGAGTTCGACCTGGAACTGGCGGTGAGCGAGTCCTCGCAGAACCCGGTCTACTACGTCCAGTACGCCCACGCCCGCATCTGCTCCATCCTCAAGTCCCTGGCAGCCGAGGGGATCTCCCCCCGCGCCTGCACCCGGGAGGAGCTGGACCTGCTGCAGACCGAGCAGGAGCGGGAACTGGTCCGCTTTATGGCCACCCTGCCCGACGTGGTCAACGCCAGCGTCAAGGCGCTGGACTCCTCTAAAATCACCAAGTACTGTGTCGAGCTGGCCACCCTCTTCCACAAGTTCTACAACGCCTGCCACGTCAAGGGCGAGGCGGAGGGGCTGCTGCAGGCCCGCCTGAACCTCTGCCTGGCCGTTCGCCAGGTGCTGCGCAACGTGCTGGAGATGCTGGGCATCTCGGCGCCGGAGTCGATGTAGCGCCCATTTTTCATCTGCCCGCTTAGAGGGGCACGGCCATCTGGCTGTGCCCCTCTTTTTTTGCCCCCCTTTCGCTCCTTCCCGCGGGCGGGCCCGCGCATCGGGCGGCCGCGTCTTCCTACAGCAAGTCGGGCGCCCCCTTCGGCAGGCCTGGCGCTGTTTACAGGGGGGATGGGACGGCGCGGCGACGGCGGCCCCCCTCCCCCCAGTTTGTCGGTCGGCAATCGCAAGGCGGCATCCCTCTCTATCCCCCGACGCCCTCTCGATTTTTAAACACCCTCTTTTCCACCGGGTAAACCCAGCTGCACACCCCTTCGCCGCCGAGGCCGTGCCCCCATCGCAATGATCTGCCCCACCTTTCACGGTTGGGCTGTCAAACCCACCTGCACCCGCGGCAGACACCCCCTTCCCCATTGACAGGCGGCCCCGAGAGGGATATACTGAAGGTGGAAATATACCTAGTAATACTAAATAGCAGTGCAAGGGAGGGGTGCGGTTGGACGCCAAGTACATCCAGCAGTTCAAAAAGGGGTCTTTGGAGATGGTGCTCCTCTGCCTGCTGGCCGAAGGGGAGAGTTACGGCTACGAAATCATCACCCATCTGGGGCAGCGGGGCGGCGACATCTTCGGCCCCGCCCGGGAGGGGACGGTCTACCCCATCCTCTACCGGTTGGAGGGCGGCGGCCTGATCCAGAGCCGCACCGCCCCCGCCGCAGCCAACGGGGGGACCAAGAAGTACTACTCCATCACCCCGGCGGGCAGGGCCCTGCTGGAGGAGCTCACCGCCTATTGGAGCCGCTATGTGTCCTGTGTGGACGGCTTCATCGAAAGCGCGAAAAAAGGAGGCGCAGTCAAGTGAAAGAGCGTTACATCAAACAGGTGAAAAACCAGCTTCTGCTGTCGCGGGAGGCCGAGGCCAGCGTCCTCGCCGGCCTGCGCGAGAGCTTTGCCTCCGCCGCTGAGTACGGCGAGGGGGAGGCGGAGACCATCGCCCGCCTGGGCCCTCCCCGCCAGTTTGCCGACGAGGTGATGGCCGACTTGGGGGGTGAGAGCTTTGCTGCCGGGCGGCGGCAGCGGGCGGTGCGGGCCGCGGTGTTGACGGCCCTCTTCGCCACGGCGCTGCTGGTGCGCACCCTGGTGGGGCCCGGCCTGCACGAGCAGGGGATGCACACCTACAACCTCCGCCCCTACCTGCTTTTCGTGGCGGCCCTCTCCCCCCTCTACTACGGGCTGGCGGGGGCGGTCATCCTCGCCCTCCCCTCGGTCTGGAGGGACCTGCGCATCCGCCGGGGCGAGGTGCGCAGAGGGATGGGCCTGCTCTGCGCGGCGCTCTTTCTGCTCCTCTGGGGGTTTTTGTGGGTCTATCTCCTGGGCGGGTTTCCCACCTATGCCTTTTCGTGGGCAGCCACCTTCCTCCTTCAGTACCCGGTCTGCTTTCTACCCCTAGGGGCGGGAGTGTTCGCCGGTCTCAACCGGCGCTGACAGGTTTTTCCCTCCAAAAGAGGGCCGTCCCGGCGGGGACGGCCCTCAAATTTTGCGCTGCCCCTTGCCCGCCCCGCCAAATTGCGATAGAATGAACACGTATTGTCGAAAGCTGGGCGGCCGCCCGGCTTTCAGGACGTCGAGGAGGATAACACCGTGCAAAAGACACGCAAACCGTTTTTCTACGGCTGGGTGATCGTGGGGGCGGCCTTTGTGGTGATGGCGGTCTCCATGGGCATCGCCACCAACTGCTTCAGCCTGTTCATCAAGCCCATCTGCGCCCATTTCGGCTTTTCCCGCCAGTCGGTGGGGGCCATGCAGACCATCTCCAATGCGGCGATGATGGTCACCGCCCTGCTCAGCGGCAGGATCTTCTCCCGCTTCGCCGTCAAACAGGTGATGAAGGTCAGCTCCATCGCCCTGACTGTCAGCTTTTTCTGCTACTCCCTGGCCTCGTCCATCTGGGTCTTCTACCTGATTTCAGCGGTGCTGGGGCTGGCGCTGGGCACCGTGCACATGGTGCCCCTCTCCATCCTGCTGAGCAACTGGTTTCACGAGAAGCGGGGCTTTGCCCTGGGGCTGGCCTTTATGGGCAGCGGCGTGGGCGGCATGCTCTTCAACTCCCTGGCCGGGGTCCTCATCGAGGGGATGGGCTGGCGGGTCAGCTTTCAAATTTTGGCGGCCATCATGGGGATCACCCTCATCCCCATCGTCTTCTTCGTCATCCGCAACAGGCCGGAGGACATGGGCCTTCTCCCCCTGGGGGAGAAGGGGGAACAGGCCCCCACCGCCCAGATGGGCGAGGGCTTCACCTTCGGCCAGGTGGTCAAGACCCCCCGCTTCTGGGCCTTCTGCCTCTGCATCATCGTCAGTGAGCTGTGCATGTACGGGCTGATGATCAACATCGCCCCCCACGTCAGCGACGTGGGCTACTCCCTGCAGACCTCGGCCCTGATTTCGGCGGCCTGCATGGGCTCGCTGGCAGTGGGCAAACTGCTGCTGGGCACCCTCTACGACAAGTTGGGCATCCGCATCGCCACCCTCTCGGCCTACGCCGCCACGGTGGTGGGGCTCATCGGCTGCCTCTTTGCCCACGTCTCCCCCCTCTTTTTGGTGCTGGTGGTCCTCGGCGCCGGCCTGGGCTGCGCCTACGGCTCGGTGGCCTACCCCATCCTGACCCAAAGCCTTTACGGGCTGCGGGATTACAGCGCCATCTACGGCTTCCTCACCGCCTTTACCCGCTTTGGCGACATGCTGACCCCCCTGGTGATGGGCGCGGTCTTTGACAGCATGGGCAGCTACCGGCCCGCCTACGCCACCTTTGCCGTGACCGCCGTGGCCATGGCCGCCGTCTGCCAGCTGATCTTCCCCCGCCAAAAGAGATCTGCCCCCCGGGAAGAGGCCCTCGCGGCCGAGTAAAACAGAACGCAAAAACCCCCTCTCCCACTGTTCGGGAGAGGGGGTTTCTCTTTGGGCGGCTGCCCCTATTTGCTGTTGACCAGGTTGATCCCCTCTTGGTAGGCGGTCTGATACTCTTTAAAGAGATCGTCGCCCTGGGAGATCTTCTCGGTGTAGGCCTTGCGCTCCTCGGCGGTCATCTCGTCGCTGATCGGGGTGGCGAGGGCCTCTTTGTAGAGGGCGATGCCCGCGTCCAGCTTGTCGGCCGCCTCCTGGAACTTCTCGGTGCAGTCCTCATAGCCCTTGGGGGCCTTGACCTCGAGGATCTTTTTGTACTCGGTCTGCAGCCGGTCCAAAATGTCCCCGATCTGGCCCGCGCCCTCTTCGGACTCAAAGTTTTTCAGGGCGGTGTTGAACTCGTCGACAATGGGGTTGCAGGCCTCGGTGACCTCGTTGAGCTTGGACACGTAGCTGTTCTTCCCACAGCCGGTGAGGGCGCCCAGGGCGACCAGCGCCGCCAGGGAGAGACAGGCGATCTTGCGGAAGATGGATTTCATACGATTGCACTCCTCTTAAACCGGCCGCGCCAACAGCACAGGTGCCTGCGCGGCCTTACTTGGTTTTAAGGATAGCACAAAAGGAGGTCAAAAAGCAACCAAAACCGCTATTTTCCACCGCTGTGCGCCCACCGATCGACAGGTTTTGCAACCGGCAGACGCTACTTCTTCTCGCCGAAGTGGTCGGGGTGGCGGCCCACCCCCAGCTCGCCGTCCAGAGAGAGGAGCTTTGCCATGTCCTCGGGGGCCAGGGCGAAGTCAAAGATGTCGGCATTCTCCCGGATCCGCCCCTCGTGGGACGATTTGGGCAGGGGGACGATGCCCTGCTGCATGCTCCAGCGCAGGCAGATCTGGGGCACCGTCTTTTGGTACTTCTCGGCCAGCGAGCGCAGCACCGGGTCATCAAAGGCGCGCCCCCGCACCAGGGGGGCCCAGGCCTCCACCTGAATGCCGTTTCGCTGGCAGAAGTTCACTGCCTCCCGCTGGTGGCGCATGGGGTGGATCTCCAGCTGGTCCACCATCACCGGCACCTGCGCCGTGTCCATCAGCGACTGCAGGTGGTGAGGGAGGAAGTTGCTCACCCCCAGGGCCCGGATCTTGCCGGCCCGGTAGAGCTCCTCCATGGCCCGCCAACTCTCCTGGTTGAGGGTCTGCCAGTCCCCCTCCCGCCCTTCGGGGATGGGCCAGTGGATCAAGTAGAGGTCGACGTAGTCCATCCCCAGCTGCTCCAGGGTGCGCGCAAAGGCCGCCAGGGTGGACTCGTAGCCCTGGTCGTCGTTCCACAGTTTGCTGGTGACAAACAGCTCCTCCCGGGGCAGGCCGCAGTCCCGAACGGCCCGGCCCACCGCCGCCTCGTTGCCGTAGAGGGAGGCGGTGTCGATGTGGCGGTAGCCGATGTCGATGGCCGCCCGCACCGCCCGGTAGGTCTCCTCCTCGTGGGTCTTGTAGGTGCCATAGCCCACACAGGGCATTTTGACGCCGTTTTTCAAAATATAGCAGTCTTGTAGGTCCTTCATTCCAAACCTCCCGGCTCTCGTGTTTCCCGTACAGGCCATAGGCCGTCTTTAGTATACCATCGGCGCGCCGGAGCAAAAGGGAAGATTTTGTGAACTTTTCCCATTTCCCCTTCAAAAAAGCGACCGCGCCATTGTCTTTTTGTCCGCCGGGTGGTATCCTTTCCCTACCACGGCAAAATGCCGCCAGAAAGGCGGCCCAAAAAGGAGGAAGCGCGTGTGAGCGAGTGGCAGGACATCCCCGGCGCCGGGCGCTGGGACGAGGTGACCCCCATCCTCGCCGGCTGGTCGGCCGAGCGAAAGTACCGGGTGCGCACCCGGGCGGGAGAGGACTTTCTCCTGCGGATCACCGATGCACAGCAGCGCCCCCAAAAAGAGGTGGAGTACCGGCGCATCCGCCGCTTTGGCGAGCTGCCCTTCCCCCTCTCCCGCGCAGTGGAGATGGGCGAGTGCCAGGGCGGCAGGTCCCTCTACATGCTGCTGGAATGGGTCGAGGGCGAGTCGCTGGAGACCGCCCTCCCCCGCCTTGCGCCGGATGAGCAGTACCGGCTGGGGCGGGAGGCCGGTCAGTTCCTGCGGGCGCTGCACAGCCTCCCCCTCTCGCCGGGGGAGGGGGCGGAGGACCTGACTGACCGGCGGCTGGACAAGCTGGCCCGGTACGAGCAGGGCGGCGCGCGGGTCGAGGGGGACCAGGCCGCCCTCGACCTGGTCAAAACCCAGCTGCCCCTGCTGGCAGCCCGACCGGCCGTCTACCTGCACGGCGACTTTCACCTGGGCAACCTGATTTTCACCCCACAGGGGCGGGTGGGGGTCATCGACTTCAACCGCCAGCGCGTCGGCGACGGGTGGGAGGAGTTTCGCATGGTCCAGGCCTTTGACGTCCCCGTCAGCATCCCCTTCTCGGTGGGGCAGGTGCAGGGCTACTGGCAGGGGGAGCCACCGGAGCCCTTTTGGCAGGCCCTGGCGGCCTACGTGGCCTACAACTCCCTCGGCGCCGTCAACTGGGCCGAGGCCTTTGGCCCCGCCAAGGTGGCGGATATGCAGGCGCGCTGCCGCAGCGCCCTGGCCGACTACGACGGCTTTGCCCAGCTGATCCCCCACTGGTACCGGGGGTGGAAGGGGCTCTCTGCTTAGAGAGCGGCGGCCTCCGCCCCTCTCTTTCTCCCTGGGCACTGCCCAGTTCCAGCTCTCGCCAGCGCGGGGCGGGGATCGCGCCCCCAGCAGAGGGGGGACACCCGGTCATCCCTCCCTGCGAAATACCGGTGGAGAGGGCGGGATCGGGCCGCTCTTCTGCGGCAAGCGCCCCGCGCAAAGTCGGGCGGCCGGCCCGCAGGCGGAGCGCTGCCCACCCCCCCTTTTTTGCAATGACAGGTAAAAGGAGAGGGGCGACCGAATCACCGGCCGCCCCTCTCTCTACTTTTCTGCACCGCTTCCGTGGTCGGCAGCAAACTGGGCCACATGGCGCTCCAACAGGGCCAGGCAGTCCGCCTCGTCCCCCGGCCCGGCGCAGCGGGAGAGCAGCAGGAAGATGGGCCCGTAAAACTGCAGGGCCATGGCCTTTGCATCCCCCTCGCGAAAATATCCCTGGGCGATCATCCGGGAAAAGAGTTCGCTCTGAAAGGCGATCGGCCCGTCCAGAAAGAACTCCCGGTAGGTCGCCATCACCTCGGGCGAGGCGTACTGCTCGATAGTGAGCATCTTGCGAAACTGGGCGGCGTAGGGGTCGCGGGTGCTGTGCAGGAACATCTTCCGGCAGAGGCCCGCCAGCTGCTCCAGCCCGATCTCGCCGTAGGCCGCGGCGAGGTCCCCCTCCCCCGCCTGAGGGACCCGCAGGGCCCGCTCAGCGGCGGCATACCGGCCCCGCATCTCCTCCACAATGGCGTCAAAGATGGCGCGTTTGCCCGGAAAGTGCTTGTAGAGCGAACTCTCGCGGATGCCCACGGCGGCGGCGATGTCCCGCACGCTGACCCCGGCGTACCCCCGCTGAGAAAAGAGGCCCAGCGCCCTCTCCAAAATGATCTCCTTGGTATTTCGCCTGGGCATACGATCCCTCTTTTCCGTCAGAATTTCCAGCCCGTGCTCCCCGACAGCCAGAACCAGACGCGGGAGAGCTCTACAAAGGCAATTTTCACCAGCATACACCCGGTGGCCGCGAAAAACAACCCCCGCCGCCCCGACTGGCTGCCCACAAAGGGGGTAACGATCGCGCAGAGGACCGCCGTTGCCGCCAGCGCCCCGCCGACGATGGCCTGGGGACCCGCGGCGGCAAAGAAGCCGGGGGCACAGCTGCCGTCGATGGCGTGCTGCACCGAGAGGTGGTAGCCGTCCCGCACGGCGGCCTGCACGCAGAGCACCAGCCCCCAGGCCAACACCAACAGGGTCCTGCGGCCCCAGTGCTGGATTTCCGCCCGCCGCCAGAAGGCGAGGGCCGCATAGGCCACAAACCCCGCCAGCAGCAGGGTGGTCAGGGTCGACTTTCCAAAATAGAGTTTCATAAAACCTCCTCGGCGGCAGGCCACCATTGAGCTAACATTCGTTCGCCATTATGTTAGCTAACAATCGTTCTCTTGTCAAGCGGTTTTTCTATTTTGGGCGCAGACCCGCAGGTGTTCCCTCCCGCCACCCCTGCGAGCCCAGATGTGTCGGCAGTTCGGGGGACGGGAAACGCCTGTCCTTTTGCGGGGGGAGGTGGGACTTGCCGCCGATTCTCCCCCTTGCGCAGATGGAGAAAGGCTGCTCCCGCCTCCATCTTAGCCCGCTGACCCGACAGCTTGTGGACAAAGTGAGCTGCCCTTCCCCTTCGCGACGACCCACTCGAAAAAAGGAGGGGGGGACGGGATGAAAAGCAGCCTCGCCGAGAGGCCCTCCAAATGCCCCCCTCCCGACAAAGCCAGCTGTTCCATGGAGGGGTTTTCCGCCCGGGCGGTGGAGGGTCTCACACCGGCAAAACTGGCGGAAAACACCTCTTTTACCTCGGCTCACAGCCCCGAACCCTTCCTGTCCCCTTCTCCTCCCCTACACAAAAAACTCCCCACAGGCCTGGCAGCCCGCGGGGACCTTTTCTTCTGTTACCTCTCTTTTTCATCCGGCGACGACTCTGTCTGGGGAAAAGGGCGGCCGCCAGCGCGGCCAGCTGTTCCATGGAAGAGTTTCTCACCCGAGCGGTTGGGCAGATCTCCGCACCGGCAAAGGCGGCGGCCGCAGGCGCCTTTTGGGCTCGATAAACAGACCACAGTCCTGAACTCCTCCAATCTCTACCGCACAGAAAGAGGTGTGTCCCCCCTTCCCGCTTATAAAACATTCTCGCGGGCCCATATGTGGCCCGCGAGAACGGTTTCTGTCATCTCTCTTTTTCACCCTGCGGCGATCCTGTCTGGGGGAAGAGGGCGGCCGCCAGTGCGGCCAGCTGTTCCATGGAGAGGTTTTCCGCCCGGGCGGTGGGGGCGATCCCCGCACCGGCAAAGGCGGCGGACACCGTCTCCTTGGGCAGCCCCAGGTTCATGGAGAGGCTGTTGACGGCGGTCTTGCGGCGGCCGGCAAAGGCGGCCTTCACCACCCGGAAAAAGGCCCGCTCGCTCTCCACCTCCACCGGGGGGCGCTCCCGCACCGCCAGCTGGATCACCGCCGAGTCCACCTTGGGGGCGGGGAGAAAGCTCCCCGCCGAGACCCCAAAGACCACCCGCGGCTCGCTGAAATAGCGCACCGCCACCGTCACTGCGCCGCACTCCCGGCTGCCCAGGGGGGCGCAGAGGCGAGCGGCCGCCTCCTTCTGCACCATCACGGTGATGGACCGCAGGGGCAGCCGCTCCTCCAGCAGGCGCATGATGACCTGGGAGGTGATGTAGTAGGGCAGGTTGGCGCAGAGACAGACCTCCATCCCGGCAAACTCCCGATCGATGAGCCCTTTCAGGTCGATCTTCAGGATGTCGCCGTGCACCACCGTCACATTCTCCCGCTCGCCCAGGGTCTCCTCCAACACCGGCAGCAGCCGGGCGTCCAGTTCGATGGCCACCACCTTGCGCGCCCGCTTGGAGAGCTCGGCGGTCAGCACCCCGATGCCGGGGCCCACCTCGATCACCCCGCTGTCGGGGGTGACGCCGGAGACCTCCGCCATCCGGGGGCAGACGGTGGGGTTGATGAGGAAGTTCTGGCCCAGGGCCTTGGAGAAGGTGAAGCCGTGCCGGGAGAGGATGTCCTTGATGGAGCCGATCTTCCAGAGCTGCGGCATCCGCTAGTCCTTCTTGAAGGAGGTGAAGGCAAACGGCATGATCTCGGCAAAGGTCTTGACCATGTAGTCGCCGTTTCTGGCCACGGTGTAGACCGGGGCGTCGGGCGCCATGAACTCGCAGAGGAACTGCCGGCAGATGCCGCAGGGCATGGTGTCACAGGTGTCGCCGGCGGCCACGGCCAGGGCGAGGATCTTGCGGGAGGAGCTGTTGGTCATCATGTTGATGGCCGCCGAGCGCTCGGCGCAGATGGTGGCGCCGTAGGAGACGTTCTCCACATTGAAGCCGGTGTAGAACTTCCCGTCCTCGCCCAGCACGCAGGCGCCCACGTGAAAGCCGCTGTAGGGCACGTAGGCCCCCTCGCAGGAAGCGATGGATTTTTCGATGAGAATCTTCTCTTGCTCTTTTGTCATGGAAATGACCTCCTCAAAATCAGGTGGCGGCCGGTGGAGCCGCCCGCTTGGGCCCGGTCGCGCCGGGCGGGCTGTCCTGCGGCCATTATAGCACACTTCTCTGGCTGGGAACAGCCCCCATCCCCCGCTGGAAAATTGGGGATCTCCTTGCAAACGGTTTCAAAATCTCCTATGATAGAGAAAACGCCACCAACTTGAAAAAGCAACCTGGGAGGGATCGGATATGGAAAAACGGCGGGACAAGACAAACTACTACCTGGACATCGCCGAGAGCGTGCTCACCCGCGGCACCTGCCTGCGGCGAAAGTACGGGGCCATCATCGTGCGGGACGACGAGATCATCTCCACCGGCTATGTGGGCGCGCCCCGGGGCCGCAAGAACTGCTGCGACCTGGGCTACTGCATGCGCAGCAAGCTGGGCATCCCCCGGGGGGAGCGCTATGAGATCTGCCGCAGCGTCCACGCCGAGGCCAACGCCATCATCTCCGCCGAGCGCCAGAAGATGATCGGCGCCACCCTCTACCTGGTGGGGCGAGAGTGCAAGGGGGGCGACTACGTCAAGAACGCCAGCTCCTGCTCCATGTGCAAGCGGCTCATCATCAACGCCGGCATCAAGACGGTGGTCATCCGCGACACCCGGGACGAGTACCGGGTCATCGACGTCCAGTCCGCCTGGGTGGACGAGGACGATTCCCTGACCGACGTGCTGGGCTACTAAATTTTCATCGACCGAGGGAGGAATACAGGATGGAGCGATTTTCCCACGCGGTGGTCATCGACCCCACCAATCTGACCGATGAGGGGCGGGCGGAACTGCGCGCCCTCTGCGACCGGGTCGACTTTTTCGACACGGCCCCCGACAGCGAGGAGGAGACCATCCGCCGGATGGCGGGGTGCGACGCCCTCTTTGTCTCCTACAAGACCCCCATCTCCGCCGCGGCCATCGCCTCCGCGCCGGGCCTGCGCTACATCGGGATGTGCTGCAGCCTCTACGGGGCCGACAGCGCCAACGTGGACATCCGCGCCGCCGAGGCCCGGGGCATCCCGGTGACCGGCATCTTCGACTACGGCGACGAGGGGGTCATCGAGTACGAGGTGGCCGCCCTGGTCAACCTGCTCCACGGCTTCGAGGGGCCCCTCTGGCGGGGGGAGCCGCGGGAGCTGGGGGGACTCAAGGTGGGCATCATCGGCCTGGGGACGGTGGGCATCAAGCTGGCCCGCGCCCTGCAGTTTTTCGGCGCCCAGCTCTACTACTTCAGCCGCACCCCCAAGCCCCAGGTGGAAAAGGAGCTGGGCATCCGCTATCTGCCCCTGAAGGAATTGCTGCAGACCTGCGACGCCGTCTCCACCCACCTGCCCCGGGGCACCCGCCTGCTGGGCAGGGAGGAGTTTGCCGCCTTCACCGGCGGGAAGCTGCTGCTCAACACCTCTTTGGGGGACACCTTCGACCGGGCCGCCCTCAAGGAGTGGCTGGCGGAGGACGGGGACAACTACTACCTCTGCGACGGCTGCGGCATCGGCGACGCCGCCCCCGAGCTGGAGGGGCTGCGGGGGGTGCTGCTGACCCACCGGGGCTCCGGCGCCTCCCTCCAGATGAACCAGCGGCTCAGCCGCAAGGTGCTGGACAACGCCCTGGCCTTTTTACAGGGCAGGTAGACACCCGCTTTTCCCGCGCGGCGGCAGGGGCGTTCTCCCCCGCCGCCGCGCGTTTTTTCGGCCTCGCAGGACCCGGCCGCCAAAAGAGAGGACGCCTTCCGCCCCCGGCGGTATGATAGAGACAAGGAGTGGATTTCATGGAGTGGATCGAGCAACTGAACCTGGCCGTGCGCTATATCGAGGAGCACCTCGCCGGCGAACTGGACCTGGACGAGGCGGCCAAGGTGGCCTGCTGTTCGTCCTATCACTTTCAGCGGATGTTCAGCTACCTGGCGGGGGTCCCCCTCTCCGAGTACGTCCGCCGGCGGCGGATGTCCCTGGCCGCGGTGGACCTCTGCCGGGGGGAGGAGACGGTCCTCGACATCGCCCTGCGCTACGGCTACGCCTCCCCCACCGCCTTCAACCGGGCCTTTCAGGGCGTTCACGGCATCGCCCCGTCCCTGGCCAAAAAGGGCGGCGTGTCCCTGAAATCCTACCCTCCTGTCAGTTTCAAAATCACCGTCAAAGGAGTGGAGGAAATGAACTACCGCATCGAAGAGAGAGGCCCCATCCGCATCCTGGGGATCAGCGCGCCCCTGCACCGGGAGATCCAGCAGAACTTCACCGTCGTCCCCCAGATGTGGGAGCGGGCTGCGGCCGACGGCACCATCCCCCGGCTGGCCGGCCTGATGGACACCCCGCCCATGGGGCTTTTGGGGGTCAGCGCCTGCGGTGACGGGGAGGAGTGGCGCTATTTCATCGCCGTCTCCTCCAGCCAGCCGGCGCCCGAGGGGCTGGAGGAGTACACCATCCCCGCCTTCACCTGGGCCGTCTTCCCCGGCGGCGGCACCGGCCGCTCCATCCAGGAGCTGGAACAGCGCATCGTCACCGAGTGGCTGCCCACCTCGGGCTACGAGTACGCCGACGGCCCGGACGTGGAGGTCTATCTCAACCCCGACCCCCAAAACACCCAGTACGAAGTCTGGATCCCGGTGGTCAAGAAGGAGTCCTCCCGTGACTGACGGCGCGCCGGAGCGCTTTCTCGCCGCCCTGGGCGAGGGGGAGCGCCCCCTGGCCCAGGCCCTGATCCGGCAGCTCGCCGAGGGCGGGTGCCCCTGCGCCCTCAAGGAGGCCAAGAGCGGGCCCACCCTCTCCTTCAAGCGGGGGGCCAAAGGGGGTGCCCTGGCGGTCTTTGTCTGTCGCAAGTCGGGGGCCAAGGTGCGCGTCTACCCCCAGCGCGCCCTCGCCGACGCCGCCCTCCTCGACGGCCTGCCCGAGGGGATGAAGGACGCCGTCCGCCGCGCCGCCCCCTGCAAGCGATTGGCGGGGAGCGGGGCCTGCAACCCCCGCTGCCCCATGGGGGTCTCCTTCTCCCTGGACGCGCAGCCGCTGCAGCTCTGCCGGCACACCGCCTTCTTCTTTCCCCTGCGGGAGGAGACCCTCCCCGCCCTCCAGCGCCTGCTCGCAAGCGAACTGCCCGCATAGCGGCTGCAAAACGCCCCCGCCCTGTGATGAGAGGCGGGGGCGCTTTTGGTTTGGAAAAAGAGAGGTTTCAAATGCCCTTGCGGGCACTCACCTGCTCAGCACCCGAAACAGTTCGGTAAACACCCGGTCCCGGTCGATGCTGTAAATATAGCCCATCAGGTGGCGCAGGGAGCCCACCTCGTAGTAGCCGCTGTAAGAGGGCTGCACGCTGGTGACCAGCCGGCTCTGGGCGAAATCGCCCTCCATCAGCCAGGCCACCGGGGCCACGTCCCAGATGATGCGGCTCCAACAGCCCTCCTGGTGGTAGATGGCCGCCTCCTTCTCGGTGACGTCGCAGAGGTAGTCGCAGAGGGGGTTTTTCCCCCGCAGCCAGTACTCCAGCTCGGGGCCGGTGACGGCCAGGGTGTTGGTGACCCCGTTGGCCGGGCACTGCACCAGGGGCAGCCCGGTGCCGAAGAGGACCCGCGCGGCGGCGATGTCCTGCAGCAGGTTGAAGCCCTTGCAGTTGGGCCAGTCCCGGCTGTGGCCGCCCAGCCAGACCACCACGATCTTCTGGCAGATGGCGGGCTCCAGCAGCACGGCGGAGGCCAGGTTGGTGGCGGCGGCAATGCCGACCACATAGAGGGGGTCGCCCTCTGGCTGGGCCAGGGCCAGCTCCACCAGCCGCCGGGCGGCCGGGGTGTCCTCCGGCGCGGTCTCGCTTCTTAGAAAGCGCTCCGCCCCCCGGTAGACCAGCCCGGCCTTCTCCTCCTGTCCCACCAGTTTGAGGACCCGCAAGATCTCCTGGTAGGAGCGCTCCATCCCCAAAGCCGGGGTCTCGGCCTTGATGTTTTGGAAGGGAGCGGCTAAAATAGCCTTGAGGTCAAAGCGCTGGGGATTTTTGAGCAGGTAGGCCAGGGCGTACTGGTCGTCCACCTCGTTAAAGGTGTCGGTGTCCAGCACCACCGCCAGCCGCTTGCCCCCTTCGGGGCGCTGTAATCGCCGGGCCAAAAAGTCGGGGCTGCAGGCGGACTGTGGCCATTCCCGCCCGTATCCCGCGTCAAAGTATGCCTGTAAAATGGGGCTGCAATCCATTGTTCATCCTCCCAGTCGGTTTTTCCGCTAGGGCTTGACCCTGTCGCGCATCTGCACAAAGGCGCTCTGCTCCATGCCATAGGCAGTCTGCACCTTCAGCTCGCCCGAGGAAATCTTCTCCTCCAGGCCGTCGATGTAGTCGCGGGTCTCCTGCGGCACCTGTTTTTGATAGTAGTCGTTTTCCGCCAGCACCGTGGCCCCCTCTTTGACCCCCCACTTCACCTTGGTGCCGTAGGGCGTTTCCCCCTTGATGGTCTCGCCGATGGTCTTATAGAGGGAGGTGTCGTTGCGCTTGGTCATCGAGGTGAGGATCACGTCGGCAATTTCGGGCTTGCTGTCCACAAAGAACTCCCGCTGGTCGGCGTCCACCCCAATGCCCCAGACCTTTCTCTCCTGGCAGGCGGAGAAGAGGCCCAGCCCGGCGCCGCCGGCCACCTGGTGCAGAACGTCGGCCCCCGACTGGCTGATCTGCACCAGCGCCAGCTCTTTTGCCTTGGCGGTGTCGGTGTAGCCCCCCACATAGGAGGAGGCCACCTTCCCCTCGGGGTTGGCGTAGGTCGAGCCCTGGATGTAGCCCACCAAAAAGTCGTTGATGCCGGTGGAGTCGTTGCCGAGCACACAGCCGATGGTGCCGGTGTTCGACATCTTCTGGGCCAGGGCACCGGCCAAAAACTCGCCCTGGTGCTGCATGTAGGTGATGGCAAAGACGTTCTCCATGTGGAGCTCGTAATCGGGGTCGATGTCAAAGCCGATGAACTTGGTGTTCGGGTAGTCCTGGTAGTACTGCTCCAGCGTCTCGATGACCTCGTTGCCGGTGAAGACCACGATGTCGTAGTTTTCGGCGGTGTCGAGCAGGGTGGGGGCGATCTTGGCCTTGTCGGTGCCGTACTCCACGGCTTTGGCCTCGATCCCGTAATCCTCGCCCGCCTTTTTCACCCCGGCCCAGGCCAGGTCGGCAAAGGACTTGTCGCCCAGGGCGCCGGTGATAAAGGCCACGTTGCGAAGGTCGCTTTTTTCAGATGTGTCGCCGCCCACTCCCTTCTGGTCGCCGCACCCGGCAAGCAGGGCGCTGGCGGCAAGGGTCAGGGCCAGCAAACTGGCGATTGTCTTCTTCATTTTTCTTCCTCCAAAAAATCCATCTGGGTCATTGTCTTTTCATTTTGAATAAAAGGGGCAATTTTCATGTTGATGCGGGAACCCTACGACATCCTCAAGAGCCACGGCCACCTGGAGCGGTGGACCGAGGTCGCCTTTCAGGCCGGCGACGTGATCTCCTCCATCGGGGAGATCATCGTTCAAGTCTACCTGATCGTCGAGGGCGAGGTGCGCACCGTCCTCCCCCTCACCGACGGGGTGGAGCTGGAGGTGGCGCGGGTTGGTCCCGGCACCTTTTTGGGCGAACTGGCCGTCCTCTGCGACGAGCCGCCCCTGGTGGACACCATCGCCTGCACCCCCTGCAGGATGCTCCGCGCCCCGGCAGGCGTCTATCTGGACATCCTGCGGCGGGACAACGAGCTCTGCCTCTGGGCGGCGCGGTACTGCGCCCAGGGGATCCTCAACTACACCCGGGACACCGTCGCCAACATCCACCGCCCCCTCAAGGGGCAGATCGCGGAATACCTCCTGCGGGAGGCGCGCCGCCGCGGCGAACCGCTGCGGCTGGACAAGCCGTCTATGGCCACCTTCCTCGGCACCACCGTGCGCACGGTGAACCGCTATCTCAAAGAGCTGCGGGAGGAAGGGATCATCGCCCCCGCCGAGGGCGGCGTCCGGATCGCCGATCCCCAGCGCCTCAAGGGGCTAATTTCATTGTAAACAATAAGGCAGGACCGCGAATAGGTTCGCTGTCCCGCCTTGTTGCACAAACAATTGATATTTTTTTATATAAATCTTCTAATACACCGCTTTTGGCCGTGTCACCAGGCACGGAGAAGGGGGGACACCCGCAGTGGACAGCCCGTATCAACTCCTCCGCGCCGGCGGACATCTGAAGCGCTGGCGGCCGGTCTCCTTCGCCGCCGGGCAGACCATCTTCTCCCCCGGGGAGATCGCCGTGCACGTCTACCTGCTCTTAGAGGGGCGGGTCTGCACCCTCCGCCTTCTCCCCAACGGCACCTATCTGGCCGGCCGCCCGGTGGGGCCCGACATCTTTTTGGGGGAGCTGAACGTCCTCACAGGGGAGACCTCCCTGGTGAAGATCGAAGCGGTCACCCCCTGCCGGGCGCTGCAGATCACCGCCGGCGAATTTATGGAGATCATCCGCAGCGACCCCGCCCTCTCCCTCTGGGAGGCGCAGTACTGCGCCCAGGGGATCCTCAACTACACCCGCCAGGTGGTGTTCGACTTTTACCGCCCCGCCAAGGAGCGGGTGGCCGAATACCTCTGGACGCTGGCCCAGAACCGGGGCCAGCCCCTGGCCGTCGACAAGGAGGCCCTGGCCGCCATTCTGGGCAGCACGGTTCGCACCGTCAACCGCTATCTGAAGGAGCTGCGGGACGACGGGGTCATCGCCCTGGCTGAGGGGGGCGTCGTCATTGTCGACCCCGCCCGCCTCCAGCGGCGCTTTCGCCCCTGAACGGGCCTCTACGAGACCAGCAGCACCCCGTTGATCTCCAGGTGAAAGCGCAGTTTCAGGAAGTTGGCCGCCTTTTTGCACAGGACCATCCGCTGCATGAAGATCTCAAAGTAGTCCATCACGTCGGAGATGGCGCTGTCCAGTTCCAGCCGCAGGAGGATGATCGACCGGTCCTGGGAGAGCTGCAAGCTGCTGTTGGTGACGGCGTAGTTGACCCGGTCGTGGATCTCGTGGTGGCGCACCGGGCCCCGCACCCGGTTGCGGCGCACATCCGACTTGTCTGCCAAAATCAGGGCCGCCGAGGCGGGGTTGACCGGCTGGGCCGTGCCCTCGTCGTGGTTGCCGATGGCCGCCACCACCGTGGCCACCTCCTCCGGCGCCATCCCCAGCTCCTCCAGCAGGCGAAAGGCCATCAGCGCCCCCGACTGGGCGTGGGCCACCCGGTTGACGGTGTTGCCGATGTCGTGCATGAACCCGGCGATGCGGGCCAGCTCCACCTCCCGGGGGGAGTAGCCCAGGGCCGCCAGCAGGTCGCCGGCCTTCTGGGCGCAGAGGGTCACATGGGCAAAGGAGTGCTCGGTAAAGCCCAGGGCCGAGAGCATCTCGTCCGCCTTTTGAATGTAGGTGCGAATGTTCGGGTTGCTGCGAATGTCCTCGTAGGTGATGGTGTTTTCGTTCATCCCGCTCCTCCTTCTCGGCTGCAGGGCGCAGCCACTCTGTTTTTAATGTTTGATGATAGCACCCATCCTATCCCGCGTCAAGCAAACAATTTTGCGCTTTGCCCCTTTTTTTCGAGAGGGGGGTGTAACGCCGGGCCCCATTTTGACGACAGATAGGTGAAGACACCCCAACGGGCCCGACGGCCGGAGAGGAGGGAGCCGCCTTGCACCCCATCGAGCGCTTTTACCGGCAGTACCGGGACGATGTCTACCGCTACCTGCTGGGGCTGGCGCGGGACCCAAATCTGGCCGAAGACCTCCTCTCCGAGACGTTTTTGGAGGCGCTGCGGGCCCTCCCCGCCTTTCGGGGGGAGTCCACGGCCAAGACCTGGCTCTTCGGCATTGCCCGCAACGTCTGGCTGCGGCAGCTGCAAAAAGGGCGCGCCCACGCCCCCCTCGACGAGCGGCTGGGCCTCTACCTGGCCGACGGGCTGGACGACCTCTGCCGCCGCCAGACCCTGGCGCGCATCGGGGAGCTGCTGCGCCAGCGGGGCGACCCGGCCGAAACGGTGGTGCGGATGCGGGCCGACGGCTGGCCCTACGCCGAGATCGCCGGGCGTCTGCAAATTTCCGAGGCGTCGGCCCGGGTGATCGATTTTCGCACCAAGCGCTGGCTGCGCGCCGCGCTGGAAAAGGAGGGATCGCTGTGAGCGGTGAACGAACCGACATCCCCTGCCAGGTCTGCCTGGACCTCTGGCCCCTGGTCTGCGACGGGGTGGCCAGCGAGGAGAGCTGCCGCCTGGTGGAAGACCACCTGGCCCACTGCCCGTCCTGCCGGGCCGAGACCGCCGGAGAGACCCCTTTTCTCCCCCCCTCGCCCCCCAGCGACGAGCGGGTGCTGGCCGCCCTGCGCCGCCGACTGCTGGCCGGAGGGCTGCTGCTGGCCGGGCTGGGCTGCCTGGTGGGGCTCGCCATCACCTATTCGGCCAACATGTTTTACAACCTGATCCTCCTCCCTCTGGCGGGGGCGGCGGGGGCCCTGGCCCTGGGCAGGCGCTGGCCCTGGGCGCCCTTGGGCTGCTTTGGGTTGACCTACCTCTGGCTGTTTCTCCGCGCCGGCTGGGAACTGCTGACCCGCTCCGGGAGCACGGGGTGGGGGGAGGGGCTCTCCCTCCTCCTCTTCTCCCCCTTCTTGATGGCCCTGATCTACAGCCTGCTCACCCTGGTGGGGGCGGTGATCGCCAGGCTGCTGGCCTTTGTCTTTCGGCGGGAGCCCGACGGCCCCGCCCGACCCCACCACCCAGGAGGTGCAAAATGAACGCCAACCGAACCCGCAAGAAAACCGCCCTGAAGATCCTGGCCCTGGCGGCCGCCCTGCTGCTGATGGCGCTGCTGGCCTTTTTGGCAAACGCCTTTGTGGGCAACCCCCTCTCTGCCTGGATGGCGCGGCGGGACATCGTCGCCTACGTACAGGCCGCCTATCCCCAGCAGGAGTGGCAGGTGGGGAAGGCCCGCTACAACTTTAAATTCGGCGAGTACACCGCCCAGGTGCAGAGCCCCGACAGCGAGGACACCCACTTTGCCGTCTACTGGCGGGGCGGCCGGGTCAAGTACGACGACTACGGCACCTATGTCACCGACCGCTGGAACACCCGCCAGCGGCTGGAGGAGAGTTACAGCGCCGAGGTGATCCCCCTCCTCCAAGCGGTCCCCGGGTTGGAGGGGAACAGCTCGATGGTGACGCTGGGGGGCAAGGGCAGCTCTTCCGAGGCGGTCGTTCGCGCCCTGCCGCTGGACGTCCCCTTCTCCAAATCCCTCTCTGATCAGTGGGAGCTCACCATCCGCGCCGACTGGGAGGACGACTCCCTCCCCGTCCTGGCGGAGATGTTCGAGGCCGCCCACCAAAAGCTGACGGCGGCCGGCTGCACCTTTGCCCGCTACCACTTTTTCACCACCACCGAGAAGGGCACCACCATCATGATCGACGGCCTCACCCCCGCCGACATCGAGAGCGGCGAACTCCTCGCCCGGCTGGAGGCCGCCCAGCGGGAAGGGGAGGCCCGGGAAGAGGAGGAGCGCCGGCAGATGGAGGAGAGCGGCGGCCGGCTGGAAAAGGGGGAGCCCCTCGACGAAAACCGACTCACCGTCTACATCCACCGCAAAGAGGGATAGTCCCCTGCCCAATCGAAGCCGATGGTAAAGCGGGCGGTGGGTACAGGCCCGAGAGGGGCGCCGTTCCGGTGTGCCTCCACAAGGGGCGTCGAACTGTTGGGAGCGCGCCGCCCCCACCGCCGCCGGTCAACCGGCAAGTCGGGAGGCCCTTTCGCGTTCTCCGCACCCCGAGACCGCCCTTCTTTTGCGCCGTTGGCCTTGGTGCCCTTCCATCCAGAGCGCCTGTTTGTCCCCCGGCAGGACCGGGGCTCTTGGGCGCTCGAGCGGCAGGCAAAGCGGCCCGCCCCTGCAACAGGGGCGGACCGCTTTTTTTGGCGCAGTTATGCGCTATCCCATCAGGCCGTTTGCGGCGATGAAGGCGTCCACTTCGGCGCGGTGGGGCATGGCCACCGAGGTGCCCATCTTGGTCACCGCCAGGTTGGAGACCGCGTTGCCGAAGGCGCAGGCTGCAAAGAGGTCCTTCCCCTCGGCCAGGGCAGCCACAAAACCGCCGTTGAAGGCGTCTCCCGCGCCGGTGGTGTCCAGCACCGGCACATCGTAGTTGCCAAAGAGCTGGTGGCGCTGGGGGGTCACCGCCAGCACCCCCTGTTTGCCCAGGGTGATGACCACCTGGCCCACCCCCTTGTCCAAAAAGACCTGGGCGGCCTTCAGGGCGTCGTCGGGGGTCTTGATCTCCACCCCGGTGAGGATGGATGCCTCCACCTCGTTGGGGGTGATCACGTCCACCTGGCGCAGCATCTCGTCGGTGATGGGCTGCACCGGCGCGGTGTTGAGCACCACTTTGGTGCCGCTGCGGTGGGCGATGTCGATCACCTTTTCCACCGCGTCCACATTGGTCTCCAGCTGGGTCAGCAGGATGCCCGCCCCCTCGATGAGGGGGGTCACCTGGGCGATGTCGGCGTCGTCAAAGGTGGAGCAGGCGCCCAGGGTCACCAGGATCTGGTTTTGGCTGGTGTGCTCATCCACCATGATGAGGGCCGCGCCGGTGGACGCCCTGTCGGTGACAAAGACGTGAGAGCGGTCCATCCCCTCGCCCTCCATCATCTCCAGGCAGACGTTGGCAAAGCTGTCTTTGCCCAACTTGGTCACCATCTCCACCTCGGCGCCGGCCCGCTTGGCGGCCACCGCCTGGTTAAAGCCCTTGCCGCCAGGCCCCATCTTGAACAGGTCGCTCTTGACCGTTTCGCCGGGCACGGGCAGGTGGTCCGCCCGGGCCATCAGATCCACCACGAAACTGCCGAATACCACCACTGGTTTTGCCATCGAACATCTCTCCCCTCACCGGCCCGCCGAGGGGCCGGGACACTTCTTGATAGACCCATTGTACCCTTCTCGGAGAGGCCCCGTCAACCGGTTGTAAAAACGTTTTTGCAAAATTGGAAATCTAGCCAAAAAAGGGGGCTTTCCTTGTGCAGGATGGCGCAAATATTTGCCGTGTTCGACCGGGTTTTACTCCCCCCCAGCGCAATGGTGACCCACCAGCAGGGCTGTTTGAGCCTTTTGTGCAGTTGGCAGACCGCACTTTTATGGTATCAAAAGGAACTTTTATTCTCTTCGCAGCGCCAAAGCTTTTCTGGACCCCCGGCACAGCCGGGGGTTTTCTCTGACAAAAAGGCGCCCTGCCGGCATCGCTGCCGCCAGGGCGCCCCCGCTCTCTTTTTTACTGGGCCCACTCGCCGTAGGTGGTCACGTCGATGGACTGGATCACCACGTCCTCTTTGGGCTTGTCGCCGGCGCTGGTCTCCACCTTGGAGATGGCGTCGGCCACCTCCTGCCCGGCGATGACCTGGCCGAAGACCGAGTAGCCGCCGTCCAGGTGGGGGCTGCCGCCCTTCTCCCGATAGGCTTTAATGATCTCCTGCGGCCAGCTCAGCTGCTCCATCTGCTCCAGCAGCGAGGGGTCCACCTTGTCGCCGGTGACGATGAAGAACTGGCTGCCGTTGGTGTTGGGGCCGGCGTTGGCCATGGAGAGGGCCCCCACAAAGTGGCGCAGGTCGCCGCTGACCTCGTTTTCAAAGACGCGGCCCCAGATGCTCTGGCCGCCGCGGCCGGTGCCCTCGGGGTCGCCGCCCTGGATCATAAAGCCCTCGATCACCCGGTGAAAGATGACCCCGTCATAGTAGCCGTCCTTGGCGTGGGTGAGAAAGTTCTCGCAGGCCTTGGGGGCCTTTTCGGGGAAGAGGACCAGGGAGATGTCCCCCTGGTTGGTGTGCATGACGGCCACAGGCGCGTCCTGGGCCGGGGTTTGAAACTGCATAGGCATCTTGCTTCCGCTCTCCTTTTTGTCCGTGCCGCACCCGGCGAAGAGCAGGCTGCAAGCCAGCGCCAGCGCCAGGGGGACAGACCAAATTTTTTGATTCATTGCGCGCCCTCCCGATTGGATTGCAACCCCTATCCTACCCTGTTTTGGCGGCAAATGCAAGAAAATGCGGGCGCTTTTTGGCAAATTGGGGCGGCCGGGGACGAGGGTGAAAAATGGCTGCCTTTTTCTGTTGACGAACCCCCTGCAAAGAGGGTACAATAAGGGCAGGGAGAAGGCGCCGGCGACCGGCCGCCTCCCGCGCAAAGGCCCCTGCAAGCAGGGCCCCTTGCCCATCAGCAAATGAGGAGGTCATTCCCATGGCCCAGGATTTTGAGCCCCTTTCCGAGGGCAGCGAGAACGAGCAGGAGACCGGCGAGCCCTATATCGTCACCATGAGCGACGAGGACGGGTGCGAACACAGCTTTGAGCTGGTGGACTCGATGGAAAAAGACGGTGTCCTCTACACCGCGCTCATCCCCATGTACGACCAGCCCCAGGAGATGCTGGAGAGCGACGGCCAGCTGGTCATCATGAAGTCGGAGGAGGACGAGGGCGAGGAGGCAGTCTTTACCCCCATTCAAGACGACGAGGAGTTCGGCGAGATCGCCCAAATCTTCATCGAGCGCTTGAGCGACCTCTACGACATCGAAGAGGAGGAATAACCCCCTTTTCCCCCGGGAAAGCTGAAGAGGATAGAAGCGTAGCTCCCCTCCCCCGTGCGGTTTCCCGAATGCGTATCTGAAAATTCATCTGTCGGTGGCAAGGATCATCTGACTTTCTGGCCCCGTCCGAGGCGTATAACACCTATTTTTTCCGCAGAAAAAATGAGGATAGCCTCGAAGAGTATCTCTGCCGGTGGCAGGTACCATCTATCTTCCGACCCCATCCGAGGCGTAAAGCACCTATTTTTCCAAAGAAAAATGGGCGTAGCCTCGAAGGTCATCTCTGCCGGTGGCAGACCCCATCTATCTTCCGACCCTGTCCGAGGCGTATAGCCCTCATTTTTTTCCATAGAAAAAATGAGGGTAGCCTCGAAGAGTATCTCTGCCAGTGGCAGAGATACTCCGTCCTGCGGTGTTCGACTTGTTGCAGCCTTTTATAATCCTACAAGTATGTAATTGGAAGGTCGTCTCTTCTCACCAACTGCAGACCTCCCCCGCAAGGGGACGAAGGGAGCGCGCGGTGCGAAGGAGCCCGTATCCACCCTGTTTTGAAAAAAGCGGGTTTTAACTTGGCTGCAGACGGCATCGCGGGATTTTTGTTGCCATTTTTGCCCCGGCAAGGGGCGTTTTTCGACGATTCGAGAGAGGAGTGGAGCCCATGTGGCTGGACAGACAGGCCCTCGTCATCGGCCAGGAGGGGTGCGATGCCCTGCGCCGCAGCCGGGTGGCCGTCATCGGCATCGGCGGGGTGGGCGGCGCGGCGGCCGAGGCCCTCTGCCGCTGCGGCATCGGCGACCTGCTGGTGATGGACCACGACCGGGTGGACGACACCAACCGCAACCGCCAACTGCTGGCCACCGCCGAGACCGTCGGCCGGCGCAAGGTCGCGGTGCTGGGGGAGCGGCTGCGCGCCATCAACCCCGACTGCCGGGTGGAGGAGCGGGACTGCTTTCTTGACGCCGATACCCTGCCCGAACTGCTGGCCTGGCGGCCCGACTACGTGGTGGACTGCATCGACACCGTCACCTCGAAGCTGGCCCTGATCGAGGGCTGCCAGGGGGCCGGTACCCCCCTGGTGTGCTGCCTGGGCACCGGCAACCGGCTCGACCCCACCCAGTTTCACCTGGGCGACCTCTACGATACCGGCGGCTGCGGCGACCCCTTGGCCCGGGTGATGCGCTCCCTCTGCCGCAAGCGGGGGATCGAGCGGCTGGAGGTGGTCTACTCCACCGCCCCCGTCATCCGCCCGCCAGAGGGGTTTGCCGGCGACTCCCCCCAGGGGCGGCACTCCCCCGGCAGCGTCTCCTTTGTCCCCCCGGTGGCCGGGTACACCCTGGCCTCGCTGGTGGTGCGGCGGCTGCTGGGCCTCCCCTGCTAAAAGGAAAAAGCCGGACTTCGTTTTCTCCACCGTCTGCAAAAGCGCTCCCTCACCCCAGTGAATGGGGTGGGAGAGCGCTTTTTCTACTGCCGCTATTCCCCGTCGATCTTCTGGAACTCCAGGGTGTAGCCGTTGGGGTCTTTTAAAAAGAAGGAGTAGACCGGGAAGCGGGGGTGGTGGCAGGGCCCCTCCCCCAGGGTGGGAAGGCCGGCCGCCTGCAGCCGGGCGTAGACGGCGTCCACCTCGGCCCGGTCGGCGCAGTCAAAGGAGAGGCAGACCCCCTGGGCCAGAGGGCGGCCGTCGCCGTAGTCCACAAATCCCAGGCAGCCCCGCCCGGTGTCCACGATGAACTGGCCCTCCCCCTCCTGGCGCAGGGAAAGGCCCAGCGCCCCGGTGTAAAAGCGGCGGCAGGCCGCCAGATCACAGGTGGGGAAAAAGGCGGTCAGCCCGGTCATCTCTCCGCCTCCCCCTCGTTCTTGCGGCGGCGGAGGTAGGCCTCTAAAATGAGGGTGGCGGCCACCGCGTCCACCGTCTCCTTCCGCTTTTTGCCGCGGACGTTCTGCTCGTTGAGGATGCCGATGGCCGAGACGGTGGTCTGCCGCTCGTCGAACAGGTCCACCCGGATGGAGGTGGCGTTGAGCCGCCCGGCAATCTTGCGGGCCACCTTCTCACAGAGTTCGGCCCGCTCGCCCCGGCTGCCGTCCATGTTTTTGGGCAGCCCCACCACGATCCGCTCCACCCCGTTGTCCAGGGCAAAGGCCACGATTTCCTTGACGGTCTTGTCCAGCCCCGGCTCGCAGATGACCCCGGCCGGACGGGCCAGCATCTCCCCTCTGTCGCAGAGGGCCAGGCCGGTGCGCATGTCCCCGTAGTCCACCCCCAAAATGACCATCTTCTCTTCCCCCTTTGCCCCTACTTGCGGCTGTAAAAGGTGCCGCCGTGCAGGATGGTACCCGCGTCGATGTGGCCGGTGTAGCCCTGAAATTCCGCCTTGCCGGGAATCTGGTCGCCGGCAAACACCAGTTTGGAGACGCCGCCGTTGCGGACCCACTCCACCTGGCCCAACCCCTCGACCGGCAGCCCCAGCGCCGCGGCGATGCAGGAGCGCAGGGCGCACCCGTGGGAGACCACCGCCAGGGTCTTGCCCGCGTTCTGGGACAGGATGTCCTCCACCGCTGCCGCGCAGCGCGCAAAGACCTGGCGCATGGTCTCGCTGCCCTCGACAGCGAAGTTCCAGGGCTCGCTCTGCCAGGTGCGAAAGGCCTCGGGGTAGTCCCTCTCCAGCTGGTCGATGGGCTGCCCCTCCCAGACGCCGGCCGAGATCTCCTTGATGCGCTCGTCGGTGTAGAGGGGGATCTCCCGCCCGCCGACAATGGCCGCGCCGGTGCGGACCGCCCGTCGCAGGGGGGAGGAGATCACCTTGTCCAGCTCCACATCCTCAAAGTAGTCGGTGAGGTTTTGGCACTGGATCTCCCCCTGGGGGCTGATGTCGGTGTCGATGGCGCCCTGAAAGGTCCGCTGAATGTTTCCCGCGGCCTGTACGTGCCGCACAAAGTAGATGGTGGTCATGGCTACACAACTCCAATTCTCGCAGGGGCGCTCCTCCGCAGGGCGCCCCCTGTCTCTCTTCTCGGTCCTATTTTATTTGAGGTAAAAGCCCACCAGCTGCCCCTCTTTGTCGAGGCTGATGGTGTACTGCACCTTTCCCCGCTCGTACTTGGCGATGAGCAGCACCACCACATAGGGCTCGCCGCCGTCGTCCTCCCTGCCCACCGCCTCCTCGGCGGTGTACTCGCTGCGCTCTCCCAGCTCGGGGCCGCCCAGCCCCTCCCAGGCCTGGCGCAGCTTCTCTTCCAGCTGGTCGTCCCGAAGGTCCGGCCGCCAGCACGCCACCAGCCCCTGGTAGTCCTCTTCCTCCAGCAGCTGGGAGGCGGCCTTGGCCTGGGCGACCACCTCGTCGCGCGAAAACCCCTCGGGCAGTTTGCCGCCACAGCCGCTCAGGCAGCCCAGGGCGAACACCAGCGCCAGGGCGGTCCCCAGCCATTTTTTCACCTGCATCCTCTCTTCCCCTTCCTCTCTCTCCTCCGGTCCCCGATCATCCAGGCGGCGAGCAGCGCCGCCACCGCCAGCAGTCCGCCCTCGATCCCCCAGAGGGGCAGCCCCGCCAGGGAGCCCAGGGCGGCCAACAGGTCCACCAGGGTGTGCAGGGCAAACGCCGCCAGCAGCGGGAGCGCCCGATGCCTGCGCACCCCGGCAAAGACCAAGCGGGTGGCCGCCAGGTGGACCGGCAGGGCAGCCACCCGCTCCACCCCTGCCGCCAAGAGCCCCCCAGCCCCGGCGGCCAGGGTCAGACCCGGGGCCGCCAAAAGGGAGAGGAGGAGGGGCAGTCCCACCAGGGACAGGGCCTCCAGCCCCCAGTGGCCCAGGCCGAAGGCCATCGCCTCGCCGCAGCCGGTGCGCCCTTTCAGCAGCAGCCGGGCCGCCAGATAGCGGCCCCCCTCCTCAAAGAGGGCGGCGGTGAGGGCCAGGAAGAGGGCGTAGAGCCAGGGGCTGCGAAAGGCCAGCAGGGCCAACCCATCCCACCCCCTAAGCCAACCCAGCAGGGGGATGCGCAGCAGCAGTTGAAAGAGGAGGAAGGTCCCCACCCCGGCCAAGAAGGGGCGCAGGAGGGCCCGCCGCCGCGCCAGCAGGTAGAAAAGCACCCCCAGGGGCAGCCCCACCGACACCGCCAAGGTGAATGTCATTGCCAGCGCCGCCACGGTCGCTCCCCCTTTTGCTGTTCTGGGCCGAATGCCGACCCGGCCGGTTTTCCGGCCGCCCTCGGCCCCACGCCCTCTTCACAGTGCGCACCGGGTCGGAAGCGCCCTGCGCACAAACGGCATCACAGCCGCCATGCGGTCAGGTCGCCGCAAGAGCCGGGCGCACAGCGGCATTTTGGTCCATAGGGCAGGGGGCAAACGGCGTTTGCACACCTGCCCGGCCATCTTCGGTATACTGGACTTTATGGTCATTATACCATAAACAAAGGGGGGCTGCACCCCAAAAAGGGCGGCCGAGGGGCTGCCAAACGCCGGGGCAGAGGGGTGCTGTCGATTCCCAACGCAGCTAGCGCCCCCTCATCGGGCGCCAAAAAAGGCGGGTCTGTCCCCGCGGCTCACCGCCGGGGCAGGCCCGCCCTTTGCCGCCCCTACGGGCAGCGGGAAGTTGGTTTTTTTATTGTTCGGCGCAAATGGGGAGGGGCGACGCCAAGCAGGGACGCCTTTAGTACAGCTTTGCGCCCGCCGGGATCCGGTCGTCCACCATCAGCAGGTTCAGCCCTTCGCGGCCGTCCTGTTCGTGGACCGCAGAGATCAGCATCCCCTCGGAGGAAATTCCCATCATCTTTCTCGGCGGCAGGTTGACGATGGCGATGGCGGTCTTGCCCACCAGCTCCTCCGGCTCATAGTACTCGTGGATACCGCTCAAAATCGTCCGCTTGCGGTCTGTCCCATCGTTGAGGGTAAACTTGAGCAGTTTCTTCGACTTCGGGACCACCTCGCAGGCCTCGATCTTTACCGCGCGGAAATCCGACTTGCTGAAGGTCTCGAAGTCCACCATCTCCTCGAAAATCGGCTCCACCTTTACCTGGGAGAAGTCGATCTTCTCCGCCGGCGCTGCCGCCGCAGAGGGGGCGGCAGCGGTCTTCTTCTCGCCGCCGATGGATTTCATGGTGGGGAAGAGGAGCACGTCCCGGATGGCCGGGGAGTTGGTCAGCAGCATCACCAGCCGGTCGATGCCGTAGCCGATGCCGCCCGTGGGGGGCATGCCGATCTCCAGCGCGGTGAGGAAGTCCTCGTCGGTGTGGTTGGCCTCCTCGTCCCCCTGGGCCAGCAGCTTCTCCTGCGCGGCAAAGCGCTCCCGCTGGTCCACCGGGTCGTTGAGCTCGGAGTAGGCGTTGCACATCTCCCGCCCGTAGATGAAGAGCTCGAAGCGCTCCACATAGTCGGGCTTGTCCGGCTTTCTCTTGGTCAGGGGGGAGATCTCCACCGGGTGGTCCATGATGAACACCGGCTGGATCAGGTGCTCCTCCACATACTCCTCGAAGAAGAGGTTGAGGATGTCGCCCTTGGTGTGGCGCTCCTCGTAGTGCAGCCCCCGCTCGTCGGCCAGCTTTTTGGCGGCCGCCGTGTCGGGCACCTGGTCGAAGTCGACGCCGGCGTACTTCTTCACCGCCTCGGTCATGGTCATCCGCTCAAAGGGCTTGCCCAGGTCGATCATGGCGTCGGCGTAGGGGATGAGGGTGGTGCCGCAGACCTTCTGCGCCACGTGGCGGAACATGTTCTCGGTCAGATCCATCATCCCGTTGTAGTCGGTGTAGGCCTGGTAGAGCTCCATCAGGGTGAACTCGGGGTTGTGGCGGGTGTCCAGCCCCTCGTTGCGGAAGACCCGCCCGATCTCGTAGACCCGGTCCAGCCCGCCGACGATCAGCCGCTTGAGGTAGAGTTCCAGCGAGATGCGCAGCTTGATGTCCTCGTCCAAGGCGTTGTAGTGGGTCGAGAAGGGCCGGGCGGCGGCGCCGCCGGCGTTGGCCACCAGCATGGGGGTCTCCACCTCCACAAAGTCCTGGCTGTCCAGGAAGTTGCGGATCTCGCGGATGATGGCCGAGCGCTTGACGAAGGTCTCCCGCACGTCCTGGTTCATGATCAGGTCGATGTAGCGCTGGCGGTAGCGGGTGTCGGTGTCGGTCAGCCCGTGGAACTTCTCGGGCAGCGGCTGCAGGGATTTGGAGAGGAGGGTCATCTTCTGGGCCTTGACCGAGATCTCCCCTCGGCGGGTGCGAAACACCTCGCCGGTCAGGCCGATGATGTCGCCGATGTCCCACTTTTTGAACTCGGCAAACGCCTCCTCGCCCAGGCCGCCGATGTTGGCGAAGATCTGGATGCGGCCGGTCTTGTCCTGCAGGTCGACGAAGTTGGCCTTGCCCATGTCCCGGCGGCCCATCAGCCGCCCGGCCAGCGAGACGATCTGCCCCTCCATCCGCTCAAAATCCCGCTGGATCTCGGCGGCGTGGGCGCTCACCTCAAACTTGGTGATGACAAAGGGGTCGCGCCCCTCCGCCTTCAGCCGCTCGAGCTTCTGGCGGCGCACCGCCAGCTCGCTGCCCTCTGCCGGGGCGCCTACTGCTCTCTCATTTTCCACGAAAAAATCCCCCTTTTTCGTCCTCTCGATTCTCTCTAAAAAAGGAGCGGGCTCCTCGCTCCGCTCCTTGCAACCCAACTGTTTGGCTCTCCGCCGCTTGGCCGGCGGGGCGGGGCACTATTTGCCGATCTTCACGATGGTGTAGTGCACCAGCTGGCCGCTGGGCAGCTCCACCTCGACCGTGTCGCCCTGCTGGTGGCCCATCAGGGCCTTGCCCACCGGCGACTCGTCGCTGATCTTCCCCGACAGGGGATCGGCCTCGGTCGAGCCGACGATGGTGAAGTTGTCCTCCCCCTCGTAGGCGTCACAGGCGCATTTGACCACCGAGCCCACGTTGACGTGGTCGGTGCCGATGTCGTCCTCGTCCAGCACCCGCACGTTTTTCAACCGCTGCTCCAGCTGGGCGATCCGGGCCTCCACCATGGCCTGCTCGTTCTTGGCCTCGTCGTACTCGCTGTTTTCCGAAAGGTCGCCAAAAGAACGGGCAACCTTGATTTTCTCCGCCACATCCTGCCGGCGAACCGTCTTCAGCTGCTCCAGCTCGTCTTCCAGTTTTTTGAGACCTTCTTCGGTCACGATAAGCTGCTTATCCAATGGTTTCTTCTTCCTTTCCGTAAACGGCGGGCACCTGGGCACGCCAAGGCAATATATATATTATAGGGAGTGGGACTGCCAATGTCAAGGCGGATTTCTCACCGCCCCCGCTCCCCGCCGGCGGTCTCTGCCCGGGCGGGGACGCACTGGCGGCGCACGTACTCCGCCAGCTCTCCCAGGGAGATGCGCCGCTTGGCGGAGACCTCCCACTCGTCGCAAAAGAGGTAGGCGGGCTCCACCTGCCCGTCCCGGCAGAGGGCCCAGACCCAGTCCAGCGGCAGCCCCGCGCACTCGGCCGGCTCCACGCTGATGCCGCCCCCGCCCCCCAGGGCGATGCAACCCGGCGCCCGCACCTCCTCCCGCAGGGGGTTGAGCACCAGCACCGCGCCGCCGCTCTGGCCGAGGGCCCTCTCGGCCTCCGCCCAGGGGGAGACGGCAAACAGCGCCCCGGTCTGCAGAAAGTGTTCCTCGGCAAAGGCGCGATATTCCTCCACCTGGTCGGTGGCCACCGTCAGGGTGTTGACCCGGCGCAGGCAGCGGGCCACCAGTTCCCGGCAAGCCCCCTCCCTGTCGCACAGCAGCAGCCGCAGGCGGCAGGCCTCCTCCCCCAACAGGGCGAGCAGCCGCTCCGCCGCCCCCTCCACCAGGCTGCGGCGAAAGGCGGGGTCTGGCTCCTCCTCCCCCACCGTGTAGACCGGCCCCTCCTGGGCCAGCAAAAAGGCCTGCAGCTTGCGGCTGCTGGGGTAGGTGACCCGGTGCAGGAGATAGCCCTTCTCCCGCAGGGGCTCGCACTTCACCCGGGCAAAGAGGTTGTGGGGAAACGGCCTCTCGTCGGCCCGCAACAGCACCACCATCCGCCATCCCTCCTTTTTCCCAGTATACGAGGGGGCGGCGGGGGGTATTCCCCCCTTTTCCGGCGAAAAAGGGGGGAATAAGGGCGCGGCCTCCCCGCCCTGTGACGCCAAAGATCCGCCCTCCTCTCCGCGGGGGAGAAGGGGCGGATCTCTCTATTTGTTTTAAAGGGCGTACCAGCTGCGGGGACCGCAGGCGGCCTCCTGCCCCTCGCCGCTGTCGGAGGACTCGCCCTCCGGGGCGCTGCTCTCGCCTTCGCCCTCGCCGCCTTCCGGCTGGCCCTCCTCCTGTCCCTCGGAGGAGGGGGCGGAAGAGGAGGAGTTGGCGCCGCCCTGGGCATTGTTCCCGGCGCTTACCACCTCGACGGCCTTTTTGATTTGGGGGTCGGTCTCAACGGTGAGCATGTGGGCCTGCTGCTGTTGCTGGGTGCTGAGGGTCACCTTGTAGTCGGGCTTGAGCCCGGTCTCGTTGAACTTCTCCCCGGAGGGGGGAACCAGGTAGGCCACGGTGATGTCGATGCCCGACCCGTCCGAGAGCTGTTTGTACTCCTGCATGACCCCCTTGCCGTAGGTGCCGGTCCCCACCAGCTTGGCCTTGCCGAAGTCCCGCAGCACGGCGGCGAACATCTCGGCGGCCGAGGCGGTGTTCTCGTTGACGATCACCGTCATGGGCAGGGTCTCCTCGCTCTTGCCCGAGGTGTAGAGGGTCTTTTGCTCCCCGCTCTTGTACTCGGCCGAGAGGATGGTCCCCTCCGGCACCAGGGTGTCCAGGATCTCGGCGGTGACCTTGGTCAGGCCGCCGGAGTTGTCCCGCACGTCGAAGATCAGGCTCCTGGCCCCGGCGCTCTTGAGCTGGTTGAGGGCGTAGTCGAACTGAGAGGCGGTGGTGTTGTTGAATTCAAAGATGCGGATGTAGCCCACCCCGTCCAGGTTCTGGTACTCCACCGAGGGGACGGTGATGCTCTTGCGGATGATCTCCACGCTGTTTTTCACGCTGTCGCGCTGAAAGTCCACCTTGACCTTGGAGCCCGGGTCGCCCTGGATCAGGGCCATGGCCTTGGTGACCCCCATGGCCAGCACGTCCTGCCCGTCCACGGCGATGATCAGATCGTTTTTCTCGATGCCGGCCTCTTTGGCGGGGGAGCCGTCATAGACCTTGGTCACCCGAATATAGCCCGAGGTGTCGGCCTTCCCCGCCACCCCGATGCCGGTGACCGCGCCGTTGAAGGTGGACTCGATGCTGTTCCACTCCTCCACGGTGTAGTAGCGGGCGTACTTGTCCCCCATCCCGCTGACATAGCCCTTGAGCATGGCGTCCATCAGGCTCTGGTCGGCCAGTTCCCCCACGTAGTTGTCCCGCACGTAGGTGTCCACCTCGGAAATTTTGGAGTACATGGCCTCCCGGCTCTTGGTGGAGTTCATCTTGTTGTCAAACAGCCCGATGGAGAGGACCATGGTGATGGTGAAGGTCAGGGCGCAGACCATGGCCAGCAGGGAGATGAGGACCCCCACAGAAACTTTCTTGTTCATAGACAAAACCGCCTTCTCTGCCCGCGGCAAAGGGCGCGGGCGGGATCGCGGCCGCAGCGGCCGCGTGCAAGCCAGGGGCGCCGGCCGCCCCCGCCCCGGCACAGCCGAGACTGGGGAGCGCGCAGGCGCACCCGGTGAAAACAAACGATATTTATCATATTATAGCACATCCTGCCCCCTGGGGTACAGCCCCAATCGCGCCGGGGCCGCCCCGCGCGCAAAAGAGGGCCGGCAAAACCGGCCCTCTCTCACCGCCCTGCGGGGGCGGACTCTATGCGTTAGCTCTGCAGGTAGGGCATGGGGTTGACGTCGCTGCCGTAGCTGATGCCCTTGCGCACCTCAAAGTGCAGGTGGGGCCCGGAGGAATTCCCGGTGCTGCCCACGTAGGCGATGGTCTGCCCCTTTTTGACGTACTGCCCCTGTTTCACCGCAATCGAGCTGGTGTGCCCGTACAGGGTGTAGAGGCTGCCGCCGTGGTCGATCATCACGTAGTTGCCGTAGCCGGTGTTGCCGTAGCGGACCACCGCCACCTTGCCGTCGTTGGCGGCCACGATGGGCTTGCCGTAGATGCTGGCCTGGCTGCCGCGGGAGATGTCGATGCCGGTGTGGAACTCCCACCCGTAGGCCGCCGACTTGCCGTAGGGGGCCGAGATGTGGTAGTACCCCGGCACCGGCCACTGGAACTGGCCGCCCACGTACTTGTCGCCCATGGTGTCGCCCGCATTTTCGTAGGAGGCCAGCAGATCGGCGATCTGCTGCTGCACTGCCTTCTGCTCAGAGCGGTACTGGGCCACCTGCTTCTCGTTCATGGCCTGCTGGTCCTCCAGAGAGGAGATGCTGTTGCCCACCTCTTCAGCCTGGCTGGCCAGCTGGGCCTTTTTGGCATCCAGCAGGGATTTGGAGGCCTCGATGTCCGCCTTGTTGGCAGCCAGCTCGTTCTTGGCGTCCACGATCTCCTGCTTCTCCCGCTCCAGCTGCTCGATGAGCTGCTTGTCGTGGTCGGCGATGCGGGTCATGGTGTCCATCTTCACGAGCATCTGGCTGAAGTCCTCCGACCCGAGGATGGCGGTGAGCCCGTCAGTCCGGGGGGACATGTACTGGGCCCGCAGCCGCTTGCGGAAGAGCTCCTCGTTGTCGGCGATCTCCTCTTCTTTCTGGGTGATGAACGCCTCTTTCTCGGAGATCTGGGTGTTGAGGGCGGCGATCTTGTCCTCCAGCACCGCCACCTGCTGGCGCACCAGGGAGAGCTGCTCGTCCAGCTGCTCCTTCTGGGCCTGGGCCTCCGACTTGGAGTTTTTCAGGTCGTCGATGCTGTCTTGCAGGTCGTTGATCTTGTCGTCGAGCTGGTCGTATTTCGAGTTGAGGTCGTCCACCGACGCGCCCTTGGCCGTCTGCGTTCCGCCAAAGGGCCCCGCCAGGGTGATGGCGAGGGCCAGCAGCAGGGACACCAACGCCTTTTTTCTGTGGGTTCGATGCATGGGAAAGACCTCCTTCATTCAAAAAACAATCAGACTTTTAGGTGTTTGCGGATGGAGAGCACGCTGCCCAGGGCGCCGGTCCCCATCCCCGTGAGGGCAAAGCCGGCCAGCACCCAGTACCAGATCTCGCCAAAGGGGATGAGGCTGTCGGCCATGGACTGCAAGAACTGGGAGGTGGTGCCCATGATCATGTTCATGATCCCCTGGTACCCGCCCCAGACGGCAAAGTAGGCGATGAGGGCGGCCAGCAGGCCAATGAACATCCCCTCCACCACAAAGGGCAGCCGGATGAAGCCGTTGGTGGCCCCCACGTACTTCATGATGTTGATCTCCCGCCGGCGGGCGAACACCGTCAGGCGGATGGTGTTGGAGATGATGACCAGGGACACCGCCACAAAGACGGCGATGATGGCGATGCCAAAGATGCTGACCATGTTCTTCAGCGAGACGATGGTCTCCGCCACGTCCTGGGGATAGCTGACCGTCTCGACCCCGGGGGCCTTTTGGAAGGTGGAGACGGTGTCGTACATGTAGTCGAGGTTTTGCAGCTTGATGCGGTAGGAGGCGGGGAGGGGGTTGTCTTCCTCCAGCCCGTCCAGCAGGGCCGAATCGGGGCCGAACTCCTCCTTGGTCTCTTTGAGGGCGTCCTCCTTGGAGATGTACTGGTAGCTCTCGATGTTGCCGGTACTGGCCACCAGCGCCTCCAAATCGGCCCGCTCCTCGTCGGTGGCCTCCTCGGCGATAAAGACCACGATCTCGTTTTGGCTCTCCACATAGGCCAGGGCCTCGCCCATGTTGACCGAAAAGAGGGCCGCGACCCCCAAAATCATCAGGCAGGCGCTGAGCACGGCGATGGAGGCCAGACTCATCAGCTTGTTCTGCCAGATGCTCTTGACTCCGGTTTTGACTAAGTATCCCGTTCCGCTTCCCTTCACCGCGCATCCCTCCAATCCGGCCGGTCGCTCAAAATCGAACCGCCCTCAATGGTGATGACCCGGTGGTCGTACCGGCGAATGAGTTCGTGCTCGTGGGTGACCATCAAAATGGTGGTGCCCACCTTGTTGATGGAGTCGAGCATGTCCACGATCTCCATGGACATCTCGGGGTCGATGTTGCCGGTGGGCTCGTCGGCGATGATGAGGGCCGGCTTGTTGACCAGGGCCCGGGCCAGCGCCACCCGCTGCTGCTCCCCGCCGGAGAGCTCGTTGGGCATGTTCTTTGCCTTGTGGATGAGCCCCACCAGATCCAGCACAAAGGGGACCCGCTTGCGGATCTCCCGGTAGGGGGTGTCGGTCACCCGCAGGGCAAAGGCCACGTTGTCGTAGACGTTCATCGAGGGGATCAGGCGAAAGTCCTGAAAGACGATGCCCATGGACCGGCGCAGCTTGGGCACTTCCCGCTGCTTGAGCCCGGCCAGGGAGAAGCCGTTGACCACCAGCTCGCCGGAGGTCACCTTCTCCTCGTGCATAATGAGTTTTAAAAAGGTGGACTTGCCCGCGCCGGACGCACCCAGGACAAAGACAAACTCCCCGTCGTCGATGCGGACGCTCACGTCCTTGAGCCCGTAGGTGCCGTTGGGGTACACCTTGGACACATTTTTGAATTCAATCATGTAAAAACTGCCTCAATATCAGTATTTCACAGGGTTGGAGTTCAGATATTTCTTGACCATCAAGGCCACCTTGAATACAATGGCGTGATCGAATTCCCGCAGGTCCAGCCCGGTGAGTTTTTTGATTTTTTCCAGCCGGTAGACCAGGGTGTTGCGGTGGACAAACAGCCCCCGCGAGGTCTCGGACACGTTGAGGTTGTTCTCGAAAAACCGCTGAATGGTGAAGAGGGTCTCCTGGTCCAGTTGGTCGATGGAGCCCTTTTGGAACACCTCTTTGAGGAACATCTCGCAGACGGTGGTGGGCAGCTGGTAGATCAGCCGGGCGATGCCCAGCTTGTCAAAGGAGACGATGGTCTTCTCGGCGTCGAACACCTTGGAGACCTCCAGCGCCACCTGGGCCTCTTTAAAAGAGCGGGCCAGGTCTTTGATGCCGGTGACCACGGTGCCGATGCCCACAAAGGAGCGGATGTAGAACTCGCTGGAGAGGGTGTCCACAATGCTGCGGGCCAGCTTCTCGATGTCCTTGGTCTCGATGTCGGGGTGGATCTCCTTGACGATGACGGTGTCGGTCTCGGAGATGTTAAAGATGAAGTCCTTCTGCTTGTCGGGGAAGAGGTTGACGATCACGTCGTAGGCCGAGACCTCGGTCTTGCCCACGGTGCGCACCAACAGCACGATGCGGTGGGCGTCGGTGCCAAAGTGCAGCTCCCGCGCCTTCACGTAGACGTCGCCGGGCAGGATGTTGTCCAGGATGACGTTTTTGATGAAGTTGTTGCGGTCGTACTTCTCGTCGTGGTACTGCTTGATGCTCGTCAGCGCCACCGTCAAAAGCCCCGCATAGCTGGCGGAGATGTCGTCGATTCCGGCCACGAAGACGGCGTAGTCGCCCTTTTCGTTGGTGCCAAAGGGCTTGAAGGTATAGCCCTCTTTGACAAAGCACTCCTTCAAATTGGCATTTTGCAGATTGCAGCCCTCAAACACGTCGCCGATCTTGGTCAGCTCGCTGCAGGAGATGACGTTCCCCTTGTCATCGATCACACCGATGACCCGGTCCACCGTGTCTTTCATCTGGTGGATGATGCCCTGAAATAATCTGTTAGACATAGTGCGATTCCTCTCTTTTCCGAAGGTGCATGGCCCTGGCGGCAAAAGGACCCCGCTTGGGGCGGGGGACCCGGCCACCTCCATTGTGGAAAATGCCAGTATTGCCAAACCATATTATCTATATTGTACACAGCTTTTGGTATTTGTGCAATATAAAACGGGAAGATATTTCACGAAATTGTGCAATACTAAAGCGAACAGAGGGAATCACCCCTGCAATTGGCAGTATAGTTTACAATTGTGACTGCAATTTTAACGTTCTGTGAACGGCAGGGGGGTAAAATAGCGGTTTTACAGGGAAAAAGAGGAAGCCGGGCGGATCCGCCCGGCTTTTCTTCACTCGTCTTTGGGGGCTCTTCTCCCCCGCTTTTGGAGGGGGAGAGGCTGCTGAAAGGCTGCCTGCGCCCTCTCTAAGGCCCCTTCACTCCCGCATCCGCCGCAGGCCCCAGCACCCCAGGGCCGCCAGCAGCAGCCCCGCCGCCGCAATGGCCCCGCACTTGGGCCAGAAGGTGGGGCCGGTGTGCACGTCGAAAAAGATGGTCGTCTGCTCCATGACCTCCCGCTCCAGCAGATAGGCGCCAAAGCAGTAGGCCGCGCAGAGGAGCAGCGGCACCGCCAGGGAGCGCAGGAGCTCCATCAGCAGCAGGCAGAGCCCCCAGACAAAGAGGACCTGCGCCCCGGTCTTGGCCAGGTGCTCCGCCCCCATCTCCGGCAGCAGCCAGACCCCCGCCGCCACCGGCAGGGCCGCGTGGAGGAGGTACCAGACCAGGGTGAAGAGGACCGGCCCCAGCCGACCCCGGTAGCCCCCGTAGATGTAGAGCAGCTCCCGCCCGTCGCCGGTGAGCTCCTCCTTGCGGGCCATCACCAGCCACCAGACTGAAAAGAGGGGGATCACCTGCTCGCAGAGGCGAAGGTAGCTGGTGGCGGCCAGAAGCGGGTCATGATGGTACCAGATGGCCAGCATCCCCGGCAGCACCAGCCAGAGGGCGATCAGCGGCGGCAGGTACCACCAGCCCATCCCCCGCATCTTCCAGTAACACAATCGGCTCATCCCTCCGCCCCCCTGCGCAGGTCATTCAAAAATTCCAGGGCGGTGCGGGTGTCGGTCCCGTCGGCCAGGTAGGCTTTCACCTGGGCGATCACCGGCTCCTCCCCCAGGCGGAACACCGCCTCGCCAAAGGGCTGCACCACCGTCCAGCCGCCGCACCTGTCCAGGTCGATGACCCCCAGCATCGGCTCCGGCAGCCCCGCTCCCACACAGTTGACCTCGAACGCCTTGCGGGTGCGCTCGTCCAGCAGTAAGATGGCCGTCTGCGCCACCTTCTCCTTCTCCGGCGCGTCCGCCAGCGCCTGGTGGACGAATTCGTCCGCCACCCACCGCATGGGCGGGACACGGCAGAGGTAGTGGTCGGAGAACTCCACAAAGGGGGTGTAGTTCGCCCAGTCGGACTGGTCGGTGAGAAAGACCGGTTTGTCCTTTAGCTTGTCGGAGAAGTCAAACCCCAGCTGGGCGGCCGCGTCCAGCCGGCTCTGGTACTCGTCCCAGAAGATGTTCCCCATGCGGTGGGAGAGGGAGGCGCTCACCAGCTCCATCCCCCCGCAGTCCCCGCGGGTCACCAGTCCACCCAGCAGAGTCACCCCCTGGGTGCGCCCGGCATAGCCCTTCTCCGCCGGGGGAAGGGAGACTTCCAGCGGGCAGGAGGCCGACACCTGTAAGGTGAAGTCCTTCTCCGCCCCCACGGCGGCAAAGGGCACCTCGTTCTCTTCATACAGGGGTACCCACCCCTCCAGGGGGTAGTAGCCAAACCCCGCTGGCAGAAAGACCGCCTGCCGGTTGGAGTAGGAGAGCCCACCCTCGCCCCTGTACTGAAAGACCAGCTCCTCCAACCGCTCCCCCGCAGGAGGGTAGACCGTCAGGTAGTCGCCCTCCCGCTTGTAATCCAGGGGGTCGCCCGCCCCGTCGGTGAGGGAGGTGAGCTTGTAGCCGTGGTAGAGGGTGAAGCGGCAGTCCGCCCCCACCTCGTTTTTCTCCACCGCAAGGACGGCCGTCCCCTTGAGCCGGTCGGCGATTTTCAGCTTCAGGTCACAGGAGCGAACGGCGAAGTCCGCCGGCTGGTCTCGGACAGGATTTTCGCTGTAGTAAAAATAGAGCACATCCGATGTCCTGTCCGGGCCTTCTTCCCGCACCAAGGCCGACCCGCGGAAAAAGAAGCCCCCGACGCAGAGGACTGCCAGCCCCTCGCACAGCAGCGCGGGCCAGCGCCGCCGCATCCGGCAGCCCAGCCAGAGAAGGCCCGCCAGCAACAGGAGCCAGAAGGCGACCCGGAAAAACCGGTACCCCTCCAGGCCAAAGCCGTAGTCCTCGTCCAAGAGCGACCGACTCTGGAAGGGCAGGGTGAAGAGGGTCAGCAGCCGCTCGGCAGCCCTCCCTCCGAAGACATTGACCGCCTCCAGCAGTTCGGCAAAAAGGCTGGAGGAGAGGTAGCCGACGAGCACCATCACCCCGTAGGCAGTGTAGCGCCCGGCAAAAAGGGCCAGAACCGTTCCCATGAGACAGGCCGCAAAGCAGGGCAGGAAGAGGTAGAGCAGGTGCGCGCCCAGCAGGTTGAGCCCGTACCCCGCCGTGGCCCCCTGATAGCGCAGGCAGGCGTAGAGGTTGTACCCCCCGTACTGCAGGGTCAGCAGGAAGGCAAAGCCCGCCAGCACCAGCAGATGGGCCAATACCACCCGCCCCAGGCCGTTTCTGCTGGTCCCCCAGACCTCCTGCAGATTTTCGGCGCGGATCCCCTCGCTCAATTCATACCCGATGAAGAGGCAGAAGAGAAAGGGCACCAGGGAGTAGCTCAGTGTCATGGTATTGACTATCGATGGGTTGACCGCTTCCACCACGTATTTTGAAAACGGCCCGCCAAGGTAGGACAGGCACTGAAAGTGGGCTGCCGCCAGGGAGAGGATCACCGCAAAGAGCAGGGATTTCTTGCGAAACCGCTGCACCGTCAAACAAACCAGCCTCTTCACCAGGCCCATCCCCTTTCAAAACAGAGAGGCGCCGCCAAAGCAGCGCCTCCCCTCTCATTTGCTTTCTACTCGTCAGGGACAACAGGCACCCCCAACCCCTTCGGCTGTCGGTGCCAACGCAACGCTTTCCGCCAATGGCAGAGATTGGCAGCCCGTCCAAACAGCATCCCCCCGGAAATGGAGCGAGCACGTCAAAGGCTACTCCCTGCGGCCCACCCACCGAACTGATCTGTGAGGTCAAACCATTTTGGACCTCCCCAATGGCGGGCATCGGCAAAGAGCACTTTTCAGCCGCTCCCCATGGGCGCTCGCACTGTCGGCGGGGCGAAAAGGCGGGAAGCGCCACCACTGCAGACACCTGCACCCCAAGCCACCTGGCGCCCTGATTGCCTCTCCCAGATAAAAGCGGCAGAACGCCAGCTACCGTCCAATCTCTCCGTCCAACGGAATTATCTCCCTGTACCCAGCATAGTCCTTTTGAAGAAAAAATCAATCATATTATATAAAATAATATCAATTTGTAGTTTTTAATAGTTCAAAAAGAGCTGGAATGTGCAGATATTCCATATCTTTTCTGCTATCCCCCTGTTATACTGATAAAAGAAGGAAAACTGCCGTGAAAACAAAAAGGGCCTCATCTTTCTCATCTGCATTCTCGTCCTGGTGGTGGGGTCGCCCTGCGCCCCCTCATCATGGACTGGATTTGGTACACTTTTATAGAAAAGCCCGTTGTTCTGGATGAAAACCGAGGGGTCGCAGTGTCCGTCTTTCCGGGAGAGCACTCCGTCGACCTCATTTGCAACGGCTACGACTACACCAAAAACGGCGAAAAGATGACTCTCGACCGGGCCTGGGAAGGGCGGGAACTCCACCAGGCCGAGGGGGTCGCCTACAAAACCTACTTCTGGGCCTACTCCATCCGCCTGCCTGAGGGCACCGCCGACACCTATCGCATCTTTCCCGCCAGCGACTATGAGCCCAACGCCTGTATCCGCACCGGCGACGAGATTTCCTTCACCTATTACAAGGACCAGAAGGGCGACCTGGTCATTGACGAATACCACTGTCCCCGGGCCGAGCAGCGGTTGCAGGCCTGGACAGACGCCCAGAGTGACGAGACCCTGCAAAAAGCCGGGCTCAAAAGGGGGTAACTGCCGTGAAAAACAAAAAGGGGCTCATCTTTTTCATCTGCGTCCTCGTCCTGGTGGTGGGGATTGCCCTGCGCCCCCTCATCATGGACTGGATTTGGTACACTTTCATAGAAAAGCCCGTTGTTCTGGATGAAAACCGAGGGATTTCGGTGTCCGTCTTTCCGGGGGAGGACCCCGTCGACCTCATTTGCAACGGCTACGACTACACCAAAAACGGCGAAAAGATGACTCTCGACCGGGCTTGGGAAGGGCGGGAACTCCACCAGGCCGAGGGGGTCGTCACCGGCAACTATGGTTCCAGCGACTATCTGGGCGGCGAGGGGGTTGCCTACAAAACCTACTATTGGGCCTACTCCATCCGCCTGCCAGAGGGCACCGCCGACACCTACCGCATCTTTCCCGCCAGCGACTATGAGCCCAGCGCCTGTATCCGCACCGGCGACGAGATTTCCTTCACCTATTACAAGGACCAGAAGGGCGACCTGGTCATCGACGAGTACCACTGTCCCCGGGCCGAGCAGCGGCTGCAGGCCTGGATCGACGCCCAGAGCGACGAGACCCTGCAAAAAGCCGGGCTCAAATAGACCGCTCCGCCTGCCCGTGCAGACAAAGAGAGAGGGCGGCTTCTCGTTTGGGGGAAGCCGCCCTCTCTCTTTTTATTGCATCGCGGCTTTTTGCCGCAGAGGTCACTGTTTTTTCAGGGCGGGCAGGGCCACGGTCAGCACCAGCCAGATAAACTGGTAGCCCAGCACCACCGCGGTGCTCAGCTGTCCGGCGCCGCCGGTGAGGGCGAAGAGGGCCGCCAGGGCCACCCCCAGTCCCAGCCCCACAAACTGCACCACCAGGGCCGCCAGCACCCCGCTCTTGGCCCCCAGGGCGCAGAGGATGCCCTGGGCAAAGGAGAGGAAGGAGCCCATGGTGGTCAGCCCGCAGTCCCCCGGCCGGTCGTCGTGCAGGGCGTCCAGCTGGGCGGCGGTGTGGCTGTGCACCAGGGTGAACATGTCCTCCGGCAGGCCGTAGGTCTCGGAGATGCGGGATACCGTCAGCCCCGGGTCGCCGGTCTTCACCGCAATCAGGGCGCCGGTCTTGTCCAGCCGGGACAGCAGCTGGCCCACCTGCTCGTTGGGGGTGTAGCTGAGGACGAACATGGCCGTCAACTCGCCCGAGGTGGCCAGGTAGAGCAGCTCCCGCTCCCCCTCCTTGCGGTACTTGGCCTCGTAGTCGGCCGAGGGCAGGTCGATGCCGTGGTTGCGCATCAGCTCCCGGTTGCCCACCAGCACCCGCTTGTTCTCGATCCAGCAGGAGTAGCCCATGGCGTTTTCGTAGGCAAAGCTGTCGTAGGGCAGCAGGATGTCGGTGCGGTTTTCGATCACCTTCATAAACACCGGCTTCAGGTCGGACTCCCCGGCGCAGAGGACGCTGGCCGCCTTGAGGATGGCCTCGTCGATCCGCTCCCCGCCGAAGGTCTTGATGCCGTGCAGCAGCACGCTCCCCCGGGGGAAGAGGTCGGTGTCGCTGACCACCAGCCCGTTGAGGTCGTACAGCCGCTCCACCGCCGAGTAGCCCGCCAGCACCCCGCCGTAGCGGTTGAGGGTCTTGCAGGTGCGGCTGAAGGGGACGTTGAAGGCAAACATCAAAGAGAAGGGGGCCGACAGGCAAAGCAGCAGGGAGAAGGCCCCCGCCGCCCCCACCAGGTCCTGCTTGAAGAAGTAGAGGCCGCAGCCCACCGCCAGGGAGAGCACCAGGCAGATGCCCGACGCCACCCGCGCCCAGCGGTCGGAGGGGTCTTCGGAAAAGCTGTGGGAGACAAAGCCGTCGAGCACCTGGCTGCGCTTGCGGTAGCAGAGCACCGGCTCGCGGATGGCCAGGTCCTTGACGATGTTTTCCGCCAGGGAGGCCGGCTCCACCATCTCGGTGGTGTACTTGTCGCTGTCCGAGGCGATGAAGCGGTAGTTGCGCAGCACCCGGTGCACCATGTTGAGTTTGCCCATGCAGTTGCAAAAGAGGGAGAACATGGCCACCGACGAGTAGAGAAAGACGTCGGGGCTCTTGAGATAGCCGGGGTTGGCAAAGAGGACCGCCGCCTGCACCAGGCAGCCGAAGAAGGCCAGCCCCACCAGGGAGTCATTGTCCCCCTTGAGGGTAAAGGTGTAGAGAAAGCCGTTGACCACGGTGGAGGTGCAGCAGAACACCCCCGCCAACAGCAGCAGCAAGTTGAGTCCCAGGTAGAGGTAGGGCCCCTCCCCGGGGGAGAGGAAGGCGGGCACCGGCAGCCCAAAGACCGGCACCAGGTTGTGGTAGCACAGCAGCAGGAAGAGGGCGAAGGTGATGCCCATGCGCATCTTCAGCTTCCCCTTGAGGGAGATCAGCTTCTCCAGGGCGGTGTGCTCGTCCTTGTCGGTGAGGAAGTCCTCCTCGTCCTCGGCCTGGGTGTAGGCCGACTCCTCCTCCCCGGTAAAGGCCTCGGCGTCGCCGATGGCCCCGTGCTCGATGGTGAACTGGGACACCTTGGGCGCCCGCGCCCGGCGCAGCAGCTCCCGGGTGTCCAGGCTCTCGGCCTCGGCCACCGCCTGGCGCATCTCCCGGTCCATCCGCTCGCTGATGTCAAAGGTGCCGGAGGGGGCCTCCGCCGCCAGTTCCCGGGCGCGCTTCTCGCTGCGCTCGACAAAGATCTCCTCCTGGCCGGAGACGTTCAGCGGCACCGGCTCGCGGATGGCGCGAAAGACGTCGGTCTCGCTGGCCGGGCGGCGCTCCGGCCGTTCGGGCGCAGGGGCCGCCTTTTCTCTCTCTTCTCCCTCTCCTTCGCCCTCCGCCGGAGTGGGGGCAGCCGGGACAGGAGTCGATTTTTCCTCGCCTTCGGCAGGGGCGATCGGCCCCGCCTGGGGGGTGGGGGCAGCCTCTCCCCCCGCGGGCGCGGGGGTGGGAACCGGCTCCCGCGGCGGCTCCTCTTCATTCGCCGGGGCGGAGGGAGCGGCCGGTTCGGGCGGCGCCGGGGGGGCGGTCTCCTCCCGGGCGGCGCGGCCCCAGGAAAACCGCTTCTTCTTGGGGCGGCGCTCCCGCTCCAGGGGCAGGCCCTCGATCTCGGGGACGATGGACTCGGGGGTCTCCTCCCCGCTGAAAAAGCTGGCCACCTTTTTGATGCGCTGGGCCTCGTCCACCGCGCTCTCCCGGTGGGGCAGGGCGGAGAAGGGGTGGATCTCCCGGTGGGCCACCGTCTCCCCCTCGGGGACGGCGGCGCTCTCCCCGCCCGGGGTGGGGGCCTGCTCTTCCGGCAGGGGGGCCGGCTTCCGCGGGGCGGCGGTCTCCCGCTCCGTCTCGGTGGAGGCGTGGCGGCTCTCCCACGCGGCCTGCAGGGGGTCGGGGGCAGCGCTCCGCTCGGCCTGCACCTCTTTGACCAGCTCGGCGGCCGAGGGGCGCTTCTCCCCGCCCGGGCGGGGCAGCGTGGGCGCAGGGGTGGAGGATGAGGCCTCCGGCTCCCGCTTGGCCCGCACCTGTTTGAGGATCTCGTCCACCAGGGCGTTTTTGGTCAGCGTGTCGTACTTGCGGTTTTTATCCACGTTCCTTCCCCCTTCCCCTCTCGGCGGCCAGCCGCTGGTTTGCCACCTCGTACAGGACGATCCCCGCAGCCACCGAGGCGTTGAGGGAGGTGATCTTCCCCCGCAGGGGGAGGCTGACGGTGACGTCGCACCGCTCCTTCACCAGTTTGGAGACCCCCTCGCCCTCGCTGCCGACCACCACGCCGACCCCGCCGGCAAAATCGGTGTCCCGGCAGTTCTGGCCGTCCATGTCGGCGCAGTAGAGCCAGAGCCCGGCTTTTTTGAGGCTCTCAATGGCCTGCACCAGGTTCCCCACCCGGCAGATGGCCAGGTGTTCGCAGGCCCCGGCCGAGGTCTTGTAGACCGCCGCCGACAGGGGGGCGCTGCGCCGCTTGGGGAGGATGACCCCGTGGGCGCCGGCGCACTCGGCGGTGCGGATGATGGCCCCCAGGTTGTGGGGGTCTAAAATCCCGTCGCAGAGCACCACAAAGGGGGCCTCTCCCCGTGACTGGGCGATCTCCAAGATTTCCTCGATGGAGCGGTAGGCGATGGGCGCGACCGTGGCCGCCACCCCCTGGTGGGGCACCTCCCCCGCCATCTCGTCGAGCTTCTCCCTCTCCACCTCTTTGAAGGGGACCCCCTTCTCCTTGCAGGCGGCCAGGATCTTGGCCACCCCCTTAGGGCGGGCCCCCCGCTGCAGGTAGACACAGTCCACCCCCCGGCTGCCGCAGAGCGCCTCGTACACGGCGTTGCGCCCGGCTACCAATTCATCGTACATCGCTCATTCTCCCGCTTCTCTATCCCTCGCGGCCCGGCGTTGGCCGGGACCGCGGTCTCTCTGTTTGGCGTTCGGCGTTCCGGCCCTGTTGCCGCCGGCTCACTATCTGTACCAGTATAGCACAGAGGGCCGCCCCCTTTCAATTTTTTGCGGCCTTTTTCGCCCCTGTGCGACAAAAAAGAGGGGCTTGCGCCCCTCCCGTCCCGGGTCCGCCGCGCCCGGCCGATCGGCGGCTCCCCCCGCCGCGGGCCCGCCCTGCCAAAAGGGGGCGCTTTCGGCGGGATGGCGGGGCGGCGCCGCGCCCTTTGGGAGACAAAAAAGGGGAGGGCGTCCCTTCACCCTCCCGCCGCTTCGGTCAGTGGATCAGCCAATAGCAGGCCCCTGCCCCGGCCAAAAAGGCCCCCAGGTAGCGCAGGCCGACAAGCAGCCAATCCCGCCAGAGCGCCGTCCGCCGGTAACTCACCAGGCCGGAGAGGGCACCCGTGGCCCGCTGCCGCAGCTGAGCGGCGCCCAGGCCGTCCGCCTCTCCCCTCACAATGACGATGGCCCGCTCAAAACAGTCCTCTTTTTGGCCGACGATCTCCACCACCCGCTTGCTCACACCGCGCACCACCCGGCATCTCTCCCTTCTGCCCATTTCTCACCTTTAGGTTTGCCAAATCGGCGGGGGATTTATGCACCCCTCGGGAATTATACCGGTGGTATTTGCTGAAGGTTTCCATAATTTCAGTGGAAAACCCTGTGGAAAGTGTGGAATCTCTCTGTGGAAAACAGGTTGAAACGGTGGAATACCGGGATTTGCAACCTCCTGCACCCCGGTGGAATGTGAATATTATGTAAACTTCGCGGCAATTTCAATGCCTGCATCGCCCCAAAATGCAAGGGGGAAAGACCCCGTTTTTTCGCTGTTTTTCGGGGTGGTTCTCGGCTGGCATTTCGTGCAATTTGTCTAAACCCCACCAATTCACTCGGATTTTCTTCTCTCCGGCGGTGGGATTTTCCGTTTTCCAACACCCCTTTTTCTGGTATAGTGGGGACAGCGCCGGGCGCCTGCCGGCCTTTTTCCCCCGCCCGGGCCGCCCCGCAGAGGGCCGCCCGGGGGCGGTGGAAAGCCCTTTTTCGCCCCCCCTGCAAACGGCGAAAAAAGGGGGAAATCAGCCCCTGCAAGCCCCCGGCCTTCACCCTTCATTTTCCGCTTTTTAGAAAAGAGGTGCCTTTTGTATGTCCACCGAATTGCTCCTCCCCTCGCCCGCTGGGCTCACCGCCCGCAGGCAGGGGGATCGCCTCCTCCTCACCGGGGAGGGTGGAGAACCGCCCTTCTCCCTGGAGGGCACCCTGCAGTGCGGCCAGTGCTTTGGCTGGTGGCAGGACGGAGAGGGCTGGTGGCAGGGGGTGGTGGGGAACACCTTCTGCCGCGCCAGAGAGGAGGGGGACGCCGTCGTCTTCACCGGACTGCGCCCCGGGGAAGAGGGGGCGATCCTCTCCTACTTCGACTGGGAGCGGGACTACCGGGCGGCCAGAGAGCTGCTCTGCCGCAACCCGGTGCTGCGCCGGGCGGTGGCCTTTGCCCCGGGCATCCGCCTGCTGCGGCAGGATCCGTGGGAGGCCCTCTGCTCTTTCATCCTCTCCCAGAACAACAACATCCCCCGCATTCAAAAAATCGTCCGCGCCCTCACCGCCCTGCTGGGGCAGCCCCTGACCCACCCCGACGCGCCGAGGACCGTGCTCCACACCTTCCCCACCGCCGAGCGGCTGGCCCGCTGCACCTTAGAGGAGCTGGCCCCTATCCGCGCGGGCTTTCGGGCCAAGTACATTTTGGACGCGGCCCGGCAGGTGGCCACAGGCCGGCTCGATTTGGACGCGGTGGCCGCCCTGCCCCTGGAGGAGGCCCGGGCCGCCCTCTGCCAAATCAGGGGGGTGGGGCCCAAGGTGGCCGACTGCGCCCTCCTCTACGGGCTGGGGCGGTGGGAGGTGGTGCCCATGGACGTCTGGATGAAGCGGGCCATGGCCCAACTCTTTCCCAAAGGCTTTCCCCGCTACCTGCGGGGATACGAGGGGCTGGCCCAGCAGTTTCTCTTTCACTACTGCCGGCTCTGCCCCGGGGCGCTGAAAAGCCGGGCCGCCGGGAGGGCGGCGGGGGAAACGGCCCCTGTTTAAAAAAAGACAAATGCGCCCAGACACCTTTCCAAACGGCCCCGGGTCTGCTATACTAGGGGCTAGGAGGCCGGCGTGTGAGACCGGCCGACAAAAGAATAGGAGCGTGAATTTCTATGCCACTGGTAAATACCCGTGAGATGTTCAAAAAGGCATACGAGGGCGGCTACGCCATCGGCGCCTTCAACGTCAACAACATGGAGATCGTGCAGGGCATCACCGAGGCCTGCAAAGAGCTGCAGGCCCCCGTCATCCTGCAGGTGTCCGCCGGCGCCCGCAAGTACGCCAACCACACCTACCTGACCAAGCTGGTCGAGGCGGCGGTCGAGGAGACCGGCGTCCCCATCGCCCTGCACCTGGACCACGGCAACTCCTTTGAGCTGTGCAAGAGCTGCATCGACGGCGGCTTCACCTCGGTCATGTTCGACGGCTCCCACCTCCCCTACGAGGAGAACGTGGCCATCGCCAAGCAGGTGGCCGACTACGCCCACCAGTTCGACGTGACCGTCGAGGCCGAGCTGGGCCAGCTGGCCGGCATCGAGGACGACGTGAAGGTCGACGCCGACAAGGCCTCCTTCACCGACCCCGCCCAGGTGCAGGACTTTGTCACCCGCACCGGGGTCGACTCCCTGGCCATCGCCATCGGCACCAGCCACGGCGCCTACAAGTTCAAACCCGGCCAGAAGCCCCAGCTGCGCTTTGACATCCTCGAAGAGGTGTCCCAGCGGCTGCCCGGCTTCCCCATCGTCCTGCACGGCGCCTCCTCCGTGGTGCCCGAGTTCGTCGAGATGATCAACCAGTACGGCGGCGCCATGCCCGACGCCATCGGCATCCCCGAGGAGATGCTGCTGCAGGCCTCCAAGATGGCCGTCTGCAAGATCAACGTCGACTCCGACCTGCGCCTGGCCATGACCGCCGCGGTCCGCAAGTACCTGTGGGAGAACCCCTCTCACTTCGACCCCCGGCAGTACCTGGCCCCCGCCCGCGACGCCATCCGCGAGATGGTCAAGCACAAGATCAACAACGTCTTGGGCTGCGCCGGCAAGGCCTAACCACCGCTCCTATCCACCCGGAAGGCGACGTTTTCCGCCCCGGGGTACAAAGAGGCACCGGCCGCCTGGACCGGTGCCTCTTTTATTCCCTTCCCCCTGCGGCAACTGCAGAGAGAGCCAGCCTCTGACGAGGTCGGCTCTCTCTGACGGAAAATGGGAAAGGCTTGTAGGCGGCCCCGTCACAGGGCGACCCGATCGAGAAGATACTGGTGGAAGCCCGCCACGTCAAGGCCGGTGACCACCAGGGTGTTCTCCGGCGCGGGCTCGTCCCCAAATGCGGGGGAATAGAGGTTGCCGGGCTTGCAGAAGACGGTGGCCCCCGGGTGAACTCCCCCTGGGTCTCCACCCGGGTGTGGGCAGGGAAGCTCTCCCGGATCAGCTCCGGCCGGGCCAGGACCGCCAGGGCCGCTGGGTCGGGCAGCCCCAGGGAGGGGACACCCCCCTGCGCCCGGGCCAGTTCTATCAGGGTGCGGTTGCAGTCGACGCAGAACTGGCCGATCTCGCCGGTCCCCCGCATCCGCTCCATGGCGGCGTCATCCAGCTCGGCCGCGCCGCCGCAGGCCTCCAGGGTCACCAGGGTGATGGGCACCCCGAAGGAGAAGACGATCTGCGCCGCCTCCGGGTCCACCATGATGTTGAACTCGGCACAGACGGTGTGGGGGTTGTGGTAGGGGTGCGCCCCGCCCATGATGGTGATGTGCCGCAGCTTTCTCATGGCCTCCGGGTGCTTGCGGATGGCCAGGGCCACGTTGGTCAGGGGCCCCAGGGTCAGAAGTTCCACCTCTCCGTCCCCCTCGCCGGCATAGCGGGCGAGAGCGTCGGCCCCGTGGCCGGGGGTCGGGGCCAGGGTGGGCTCTCCCAGGGTCCCCAGGTCCCCCATCCCGTCGGCCCCGTGGATCTGGTCGGCCGTCTCCAGCTCGCAGAGGAGGGGGCCGGCGGCCCCCACGTAGACCGGCGGCCGATAGGTGCCCGCCCGCTCCACCGAGAGGAGGGCGTTTTTGACCGCCAGGGGCAGCTCCACATTCCCCGCCACGGCGGTGACGGCCAGCACCTGCAGGGTGGGGTCCCGCAGGGCCGCCACCAGGGCAACCGCGTCGTCGGACGCGGTGTCGGTGTCGATGATGATCTTTTTGCGCGCTGTCTGCATGTGCGATCTCTCCTCTCTCGATTGACAAATGGATGCCGCCCCCCTATCATAAAAGAAAAAGGGGGTGGGCCTGTGGACAACATCTTGGAATACCTGGTGCAGCGGGGCCTGCTGGGGCACTTTGCCCCCTTTGCCTGCAAGAATGGGGAGGCCATTTTGCTGCAGGGGGAGGTGCCCGAGTGGGCCTGCCTTCTCACCGAGGGGGAGGCAGTGGTCCGCACCCTGGACCCCGACGGCTTCTCCGCCATCCTCTACCGCTACCGGCCGGGGGAGATTTTCGGCGACCTGGAGATCGTCTGCCACCAGCGGGTCATCACCACCGTCTTTGCCTCGGGGGATTGCCGGGGCTACCGCATCGGCGGGGAGGAGCTGCTTGCCCTTTTGCAGCGGGATGCGGGGCTCGCCCTGCGCCTCTACGAAAAGACCGCCCGCCAGCAGCTCAACCAGTCGCTGGAGCGCACCGGCGCCAAGGGAAAGACGGTGGTCGTCCGCCTGGCGGCCCTCCTGCTGGCCAGCGCCGACGAAAACGGGGTGGTCACCCTGCCCAAACAGGAGATGGCCGACGCCCTCTTCACCACCCTGCGCAGCGTCCACCGGGCCCTGCAAAAGCTGGAGCAGGCGGGGTTGGTGCAGGCGGACCGCCGGGCGGTGACCCTCCTTGCGCGGGGGGAACTGGCCGCACTTACAGTATAAGAGCCCCCTCCTAAAAAGAAAAAGACCGCCGTCTATTTTTTCGCAAAACAGACGGCGGCTTTTTTGTGCACCTTTGCAGAGGGGCCGGGCGCGCGGCAGCGCTCCCTTCGCCGGCAAGAGGGCGGGAGGGGGCGCTGTCACAAAAAGAGGAGATTATATGCCAAGCCGCTGGACGCCCCTCCCCCGCTGACCGGGCGAAAGAGGGGACGTCCCCAGCAGGGGAAACGCCTATTGGGCCGAGACCCGAAAGCAGATGGCGGTGATGTCGTCGCGCTGGCCGGCGGCGTGCTTGGCCAATTGGCAGATGGCCTGGGCGATCTCTTCGGGCTCTCTGTCCTTTAAAAGGGCCAGCTGCTGGGCGATGAGGGCCTCGTCCTCCCCCACTGCGCCGTCGCTGACCATCAGCACCAGGTCGCCGGCCTTGAGGCGGGCGGCGCTCTTGTCCAGCGCCACGCTCTGGAGGATGCCGATGGGCAGGGAGGGCTTGCCCAGCCGGGCGGCCCGGCCGCCCCGCAGCAGGTAGGTGCAGGGGCTGCCCCCCTTGACAAAGAGGGCCTCGCCGGTGAAGCAGTCAAAGCGCATCAGGTCGATGGTGGAGACCGCCTCGTCCCCGGTCTTGACCGCCAGGGCGCTGTTGATGAGCTCCACCGAGCCGTCGATGTCAAAGCCCGAGCGCAGCACAGTGGAGACCACCGAGCAGGTCATGGTGGAGTCGATGGCGGCGAAGTCGCCGGTGCCCATCCCGTCGGAGAGGACGCAGTAGCAGTAGCCGTCCTCCCCCGAAAAGACGTCGAAGCTGTCGCCGCAGCGGCCGTCCGCCGCCAGCTGGCAGACCCCGTGTTCCAGCACCAGGGGCGGGCGCTCGTTGAGGGTGAGGTAACTGCCGTCCAGGGTCTTTTTGAGCACCCCCTCGTCAAAGTTGCGCTCGCAGTAGTCCGAGAGCTCCTCTGAGATGTAGCGCTGCTGCTTTTCGCTCAGGTCGTTGTCCAGCTTGAGCTCGATTTTGGCCCCCTTCTGGCGGGAGGTGGTGCAGAGGACGTCCTTGGGCGCAAAGCCCAGGTCGGTGAGGAGATTGGCGATCTGGCGGCTGGACTGCATGTCCACGTCGTCCATGCTCTCCACCTGTTCGCCCATCCCCGCCAGCAGTTTGGCGAGGCTGTCCATCTGGCCGATGACCCCGCTCTTGACATAGGACATCTTCCGCCCCACCGCCCGGTTTTGCAGGTAGCGCTCATAGCCCTCCTCCACCGCCTGCAGCAAAGGGGCCAGCTTGACACAGCGCTTGACGAAATAGGGGGGCAGGTCCTCCCCGGAGAGCTGGCCCTGCTGCCCCAGCGCCTCCATCCCCTTGTTGAGACAGTCGCAGGTCTCGGTGTACTGCTGCTCCCAGCAGAAACTGCACAGCCCGCAGTTTTTGCAGACCTTGTCGGCGGCGCAGTGGTAGACCTGGGAGATGTCCTCCCCGCCCAGGGTGTCCAGCCGCTTGTAGAGGGTTTGGATCTTGTGGGAGATGGTGGAGAGGGAGGCGGCGGTGGACTGCAGCTTGTAGCTCACCATCCGCTTGACCCGCTCGCTCTTGACCAGGCTGTCCGCCCCCTCTCCCAGGGGCAGGGCCCCCAGCAGCCTCCCCGGCAGGAGGAGGAAGAGGGCGCAGCCCACGAACCACTCCACCACCAGCCCGCCCGAGAGCTCCTGCGCCGGCAGGAAGGTGGCGACAATGGTGCAGCAGACCCCAAAGGAGAGGGCGCAGAGCACCTTGTTCTGCCGCGCGAAGAGGCCCGCCACCAGCCCGCCCAGGGGGAAGGCCCCCATGAACAGCAGCATCTGCGGCCCCGAGAGGGAGATGGCCAGCGCCATCAGCACCCCCGCCACCGCGCCGGTGGACTCCTTGCCCAGGTAGGCGGCCACCAGGGTGAAGACCACCGCTGCCATCCGCCCCACCGAGAGGCCCAGCACCGCGATCCCGTCGAGGGCCATCAGCCCGCAGGCCAGGCAGATGAAGAGGCTGGCCAGCTGTAAGTTGGAAAAGCCCTTGAGGCTCTTCCCCTGGGAGAAGGCCGCGGCGGTGACGGTGAAGAAGTAGCAGACCCCCATGGTCAGCAGCGCCTCGCTGGCGGACAGGGCCAGCCGGTCGGGCGCCAACCCGACCGCCGAGGCCAGCCCCACCCGGGCGATGAGCACCCCCAGGCCGCAGGCGGTGATCTTGGGCCAGGCCGCCCGCCGGTCCTCCGCCCGGAAGGCCAGGGCCCAGCGCAGCACCACCGTCAGCAGCGCCGCCGCCAGGTAGGTGAGCCCCGTCTCCAGCGGGGTGAGCAGCAGGTAGCCACAGAAGGCGCCGGTGGCGCTCCAGAGCAGATAGTCGCCGGGGACCGCCGCCAGAAAGGCGATGGCCAGGGGGGACATCTCCCCCAGCAGCGAGGCCCCCGCCAGCACAAAGCCCACGGCGAACACCCCCGCCTGCCGCAGCAAAAAGGCGTGGCGGTGGGCCATCTGGGCCAGCCAGCTGCGCTGGCCCTCCCCCTTCTTCCCCGACCTGCCCCGGGCCAGCCGCCCGGCGGCTGTAAACAGCATCCCTCTCATGGCCAATTCCTCCCTGGTTTGCGCATCTTCCCTCCCCCCCGCGCATACACATAGGGGGGAGGGGTGTCGGTCCTCTTTGGTACATTCAGTATAGAGGGCCGGCGGGTGGAAATTCTGTCGCAGCGGGCATGGGGAAAAATAGCCCTTTGCGGCGAGGGAGGCGAAAGAAGGGCCCCTTTTGGGAGAAGGGGGCGCTTTTTTGCGGGAAAGGGCGCAAAAAAGGCGGCCCCCTCCGGGCCGCCTCTCTCTGTTTGATAGGGATCGCCGTTCAACGGGGCCGCCCGGGCAGGTGCCGGGCGCTCGCGGGGAACGCCCCCCGTTCGCCGCACAGAGGAATGGGCGGGGGACCTGTCCCCTACTCCTCCCCCTCGGGCAACTCGGCCACCACCCGACAGGGCAGGCCGCTCATCTGGGCGAAGTTCACCGGGAAGGTGTAGAGGGTGCAGGCCGCCCAGGGCGCGCCCCGCAGCACCCCCTGCAGGTTGCAGAGGTTCTCCACCACGAAGGCCCCCCGGTCGGCGCAGCGCTGGTCGGCGGGGGTGTGTTCCCTGCCCCGGCGGATGCCGGCGCAGTCGATGCCCAGGAGGGAGACCTCCCGCTCCAGCAGGGCGTCGATGAGCCGCTGGGAGAGCTGGGGGTGCCCCTTGAAGTAGGCGGGGGTGGCGTAGCCCTCCCGCTCGAGCCAGCCGGTGGAAAAGAGGACGGCGTTGCCGGGGAGGACCCGCTCCAGGGGCAGGTCCTCCGGCTCAATGTCCCGCCCTGTCACCGCCGACACGTCGAGCACCAGCGCCGGGCGGCGGAGAAACGCCAGGGGGAAGACCTTGTCCATGACGTCAAAGTGGGTGCCCAGGTGGCCGGTGAGGGCCTTTTTTTCATTTCCCTGGGCGTCCTTGGTGCGTTCTGGAGTGACTTTCAGGGTGAGGTCGACAAACATGTTCACTCGCTCCTTTCGCGGCGGGGCCGCACACAGAAAAAGGGGGCCGCAGGGTCCTGCCGACCCCGCGGCCCCCGGCCGGCTCTTCTCTTTTGAAAAGGGATACGCGCCCCTTAGCCCTGCAGCTGGGCGATGCCCTTGCGGATGCGGGCGAGGGACTCCTCCTTGCCCAGGATGACCGCCATCTCCACCCCGCCGCCGGGGGTGAAGGACTTGCCGGTGAGGGCCACCCGCAGCGGCCAGAGGACGGCGCCGTTTTTGACCCCCAACTCGGCGATGAGGGCAAAGAGGGCGTCGTGAACCGGCGCGAGGGTGAAGTCCTCGATCCCCTCCAGCACCGGCAGCACCTTCTGCAGGGCGTCCAGGGAGGTCTCGGCGTTGGTCTTCATCTTCTTGTGGGTGTAGAGGTCGTTGCTGTAAGCGGGCAGGGCGTCGATGAAGTCCAGTTGGGGGGGCACCTCTTCCAGCACCTCGGTGCGGGCGTGCAGCACCTGGGCCAGCAGGTGAAAGTCGATGTCCTCCCGGGCGACGCCCTTTTTCATCCAGGGGAGAACGGTCTCGTAGAAGGTCTCCTCGTCCATCCGCCGCAGGTATTCGGCGTTGATGTAGCGCAGCTTCTGGGGGTCGAAGATGGCGGGGGACTTGGAGATGTCCTCGGGGGAGAACTCCCGCACCAACTCGTCGAGGGTGAAAATCTCCTCCTCGCCCTTGGGGTTCCACCCCAGCAGGGCGATGTAGTTGAGAACCGCGTCCTTCAAATAGCCCTTGGCCACCAGGTCCTCAAAAGAGGCGTCGCCGTTTCGCTTGGAGAGCTTTTCGGTGGCGTTTTTCATCACCGGCGGGCAGTGGATGTAGACCGGGATCTCCCACCCGAAGGCCTGGTAGAGGAGGTTGTACTTGGGGGTGGAGGAGAGGTACTCGTTGCCGCGGATGACGTGGGTGATCCCCATCAGGTGGTCGTCCACCACGTTGGCGAAGTTGTAGGTGGGCATCCCGTCGCGCTTGATGAGCACCTGGTCGTCGAGGGTGCTGTTCTCGACGGTGATGTCGCCGAAGATCTCGTCGTGGAAGGTGGTCGTCCCCTCCAGCGGCATCTTCTGGCGGATGACATAGGGCTCCCCGGCGGCGAGGCGGGCCTCCACCTCCTCCTTGGAGAGGTTCCGGCAGTGGCCGTCGTAGCGGGTGGGCTGACCGGAGGCCTTTTGGATGGTCTTCATCTGCTCCAGCCGGTCCTTGTCGCAGAAGCAGTAGTAGGCGTGGCCCGACTCCACCAGCTGCTTGGCGTAGTCGATGAACATCCCCATCCGCTCGCTCTGCACATAGGGGCCTACCGGGCCGCCGATGTCCGGGCCCTCATCCCACCGCAGGCCGCACTGGCGCAGGGTGTTGTAGATGATGTCCTCGGCCCCCTCGACCTTGCGCTGCTGATCGGTGTCCTCGATGCGCAGGATGAAGGTGCCGCCGTCTTTCTTGGCCACCAGATAGGCGTACAGGGCGGTGCGCAGGTTGCCCACGTGCATGTAGCCGGTGGGGCTGGGCGCAAACCGGGTGCGAACTTTGCCTTCCATTCTCTTTACCACCTTTTCTTCTCTTCAAATCAAAACTGCCCGGCCACCGGGGCGGGCGCTGCTGCGGTATGCAGTCGGCCGGCGCCGCACAAAAAAGGCGGCGGCAGCCACCTGCCCTTATAGTACAGTCTGGGCCGTCATTTGTCAATTTATCGGCTGCCGGCCGGGGGATTTTCGGCGCTTTGCGGGGGCGGGGGGTTTTTCTCCCCCCGCTCTTTGTGGTATAATAGCCGCAACGCGGCTATTGTACCAGCGGCGGCCGGGCAGATGTGCAAACGCCCTCTGCCCCCCGCCCCATGACCCGTATCGCCTCGCGCTGCGCGCCCCTGGCATTTCCAGCCGCACCCATCCCCCGGCCCGCCCCATCGGGGCCCGGCTGGGACCGTGAAAAGGAGGAACCGTCATGTCCTACCCCATCTCGCACAAGATGTCGACCCTCAAGCCCTCGGTGATCCGGGAGATCCTCAAGTACTCGTCCGACCCGAATGTCATCTCCTTCGCCGCCGGCAACCCCGCGTCCGAGACCTTCCCGGTGGAGAAGATCGCCGCCATCACCGCCGACATCCTGCAAAAAGACCCCACCGCCGCCCTGCAGTACTCCCTCAGCGAGGGCTACCCCGCCCTGCGCACCACCTTGGAGCGATGGCTGGCCCAGGACTACGGCATCGACTTTTCCGAGAACACCCTGCTCATCACCTCTGGCGCCCAGCAGGGCATCGACTTAGTGACCAAATGCCTGTGCGACGAGGGGGACACGGTGCTGGTGGAAAAGCCCACCTTCATCGGCGCGCTCAACACCTTCCGCTCCTACGGGGTGCAGTTGGCCCCGGTGGAGCTGGAGGACGACGGCCTCTCGCTGCAGAGCCTGCGATCCGCCTGGGAGGGGGCCCACAACCCCCGCTTCCTCTACATCATCCCCACCTTCCAAAACCCCAGCGGGGTGGTCACCTCGCTGCAAAAGCGCCAGGCCATCCTCGACTTTGCCCATGCCCACGACCTGCTGATTTTGGAGGACAATCCCTACGGCGACCTGCGCATCGACGGGGAGCCGGTGCCCACCATCAAGTCCCTCGACCGGGGGGGCGACCGGGTCATCTACCTGGGCAGCTTCTCCAAGATCTTGGCCCCCGCCCTGCGGGTGGGCTTTGTGGTGGCCCGGAACGAGCTGGCCTCCAAGCTGGCGGTGGCCAAGCAGACCACCGACGTCCACTCCAACTCCCTGGCGCAGATCATCTGCAACGAGTTCCTCACCCGCTGGGACGTAAACGAGCACATCGCCGGGCTGCAGGCCACCTACCGCAAAAAGGCCCAGACCATGTGCGAGGCCATCGACCGCTACCTGGCGGGCAAGGTCACCTACCGCAAGCCCCAGGGCGGCCTGTTTTTGTGGTGCACCCTCCCCGATGAAATCGACATGCTGGATTTCTGCGAGCGGTGCGTCAAGGCCGGGTTGGCCCTGGTGCCGGGCAACGCCTTCTACACTGACGAGAGCCAGCCCTGTCACTCCTTCCGGGTCAACTACTCCACCCCCAGCGACGAGGAGATCGTCAAAGGGGTGCAGATCATGGCGGAAATTGTAAAAACTTTTGCATAAATTACGTTTAGTATAGAAAAGAGGAGCATTTATGGAACAGAACACGACCCCGCGCAAGAAGGTCATCTTCAGCGGCATCCAGCCCACCGGGGTATTCACCCTGGGCAACTATCTGGGGGCGGTGAAGAATTGGGGTCCCATGCAAGACGAGTACGACTGCACCTACTCGGTGGTGGACCTGCACGCCATCACCGTCAAACAGGACCCGGCCAAGCTGCGCCGCCAGACGCTGGACTGCTACGCCCTGCTCATCGCCTGCGGCATCGACCCCCAGAAGAGCCTGCTCTTCATCCAGAGTCACAACCCCGCCCACAGCCAGCTGGCCTGGGTCCTCTCCTGCTTCACCCAGTTCGGCGACCTGGGGCGGATGACCCAGTTCAAGGAGAAGAGCCAGAAGCACCCCGACGACATCAACGCCGGGCTCTTCACCTACCCGGTGCTGATGGCCGCCGACATCCTCGCCTACGGCACCGACCTGGTGCCGGTGGGGCAGGACCAGAAACAGCATCTGGAGCTGGCCCGGGGGATCGCCAACCGCTTCAACGGCCGCTTCGGCGAGACCTTTGTGGTGCCCGAACCCTATATCCCAGAGACGGCGGCCAAGATCACGTCCCTCACCGAGCCGGAGAAGAAGATGAGCAAGTCCGACCCCAACCCCAACGGCTTCATCTCCATCCTCGACGAGCCGGACGTCATCCTCCGCAAATTCAAAAAGGCGGTCACCGACTCCGAGGGGGTTGTCTGCCGCCGGGAGGGGAAGGCCGGCATCAACAACCTGATGTCCATCTACTCCGCCATCACCGGCAAGGACTTCGACGAGATCGAGCGGGAGTTTGCCGGCAGGGGCTACGGCGAGTTCAAGCTGGCGGTGGGCGAGACCGTCAGCGACGAGTTGGCCCCCATCCGCGAGGCCTTCGCCCGGCTGTCAAAGGACAGGGAATACCTGGAAAAATGCTACACCGAGGGCGCGGAAAAGGCCTGCCGCGCCACCGCCAAGATGCTGCGAAAGGTCTACAAAAAAGTGGGCTTCATCGGCCTGTAAAACACCTGTCTACACAACCGTGCATTCCATGCGCCCGAGAGGGCGGGAGAAGCAGTGGCTTCCCCCGCCCTCTCTTTTTTATCCCCTCTTCCCACGGCCGCGCGACCCTGACATTAGGCGAATGTCACCCTCTCTCCCGGGCAAACCTATAATAAAACTGGCTTGAAAAAACGCCTGCGCAAGGCGAGCGAGAAGGTGATACGACCATGTACAAGAACAAAGCTCCCGACGGCCGCAACAACCTTTGCGGCAAGCAAATTGCCCATCTGCGCAAACAGATGCGGCCCCGGGTGTCCCAGCGGCTGTTGGCCGAACGGCTGCAGGTGCTCGGCCTGGATTTGGACAAGAACGCCATCCAGCGAATTGAAAATGGAAGCCGTTTTGTGACCGACGTGGAGTTGGCACAGATCGCCCAACTGCTGCAGGTCTCGATGGAGGAGCTGACAGAGGGGCAGTCCAGTTGAGGGCCTCCTCCACTCACCCGGAAGAGACCCGGCCGGCCAAAAGGCCGCCTCCCCCTAATCCGAAGGGGAAGGCGGCCCAAAAAGGGGCGCAGACGCCGCGCGCGGCGGACCTGCGCCCCTCTTTTTTTGCCCCTCACCCCGCCGCGCCGAAGAAGAGGCGCACCAGCAGGGCGCTACAGACAAAGCCCGCCAGGTCGGCCGAGAGGGCCGAGGGCAGGGTGTGGCGGGTCTTTTTGACGTGGGTCACCCCGTAGTAGACCGCCAGGGTGTAAAAGGTGGTCTCGGTGGAGCCCATGAGCACGCTGGCCACCCGGCCGATGTAGCTGTCCGGCCCGAAGGACTGGAGCACGTCCTGAAAGATGACCATCGCCCCGCTGCCCGAGATGGGGCGCAGGAGGGCCAGGGGGATGATCTCCCGCGGGATCTGCAGCAGCGACGCCACCGGCGCCAGCCCCACCTGCAGGAGGTCCAGCGCCCCGGAGGCCTTGAACATCCCCACGGCGGTCATCAGCCCCACCAGGGAGGGGAGCACCCGCAAAATCACCTTGGCGTTCTCCCCCGCCCCCTCCATAAAGGCGTCAAAGACCGGCACCTTCTGCGAGATGCCGTAGAGGGCAAAAGCGCAGAGGAGCAGGGGCACCACATAGGCGGTCACGGCCGGCTCCCCCCCTTGGCGATCCGGCGGGCGGCCGGCCCGGGCTCGCGGGTGCGGGTGGCGCCCCGCAGGGCGCGGTTGACCAGCAGCCCCGCCGCCAGGGCGAGGACGGAGCAGAGCCAGACACAGGTGATGATCTCCATGGGGTTTTGGCTGCCCGCCTTGAGCCGCAGGGTGGCGGCGGTGGTGGGGATGAGCTGCAGCGAGGCGGTGTTGAGCACCACAAAGGTGATCATGTCGTCGGAGGCGCTCTCCCCGCCGCCGTTCTGCCGGTCCAGCTCCCGCATGGCGGCAAGGCCCAGGGGGGTGGCGGCGTTCCCCAGCCCCAGGAGGTTGGCCATCAGGTTCATGGAGATGGCGGCAAAGGCGGGGGAGTCCCGCCGCACCCCCTTAAAAAGCCTGCCCACCAGGGGGTAAAACCAGCCGGAGATCTTTTCGGTCAGCCCAGACTTCTCAGCGATGTTCATCACCCCGCCCCAGAGACAGAGGGAGCCCAGCAGGGTGATGGACAGCTCCACCGCCTTGAGGCACTCCCCCATGGCGGCGGCCGAGACCCCCTCCATCCGCCCGGTGAGCGCCCCGCAGATCACCGACAGAACGAGCATCCCCACCCATATATACGTCATCACGAAAATCCGCCCCTCTCTCGAGGATAAATATGTCAAGAGTGTAAATTGTATTCCTTTCTCCCATTTATTTACTTGAAAAAATTGACAAATCGACCCCATTTGACTATAATAATCTCAGTTCCCACATTTTTTGCAGTTTTATATCGACAAGAAGGAGAGAAATAGCAATGAAATCTACTGGCATTATTCGTGAGATGGACGAACTCGGCCGCATCGTGATCCCCATTGAGCTGCGCCGCAGCCTGGACATGACCAAGGGGACCAACATTGAAATTTTCGTGGAGGACGACGTCATCAGCCTGCGCAAGGTCAAAGACAGCTGCGTCTTCTGCGGCTCTGACAAGGATCTGGTCAACTACATGGACCGCCTGGTCTGCAGCGACTGCATTGAGAAGCTGAAAAAATAGGCTTCTTCTCCCCACGCTTGCCCTCTATATTTTCATACAAGTTTGCACTTCGCGTTTCCTCACGCGGCAAAAAAGGCGGCGCTTCGGCGCTGCCTTTTTTGCACCCTAAAAACGCCGCTCTCTGCGGCAAGGGCAACCCGATAAAAAGAGAGCCGCACCGGGCCTGGCAGTCCGGTGCGGCTCTCTTCTCTCCCCGCCCTGTCAGAGGGCGGGCGGAGCTGTTTTAAGGGCGGCTGGCCCCCTCTGTCGCCCGCTGCGCCGGGCAGCCGTAAGCGGTGAAGTCCACCTCCCGCAGCCAACAGTGGGCGTAGAGGGCGGTGCTGGTGGAGAGGTGGGGAAAAAAGTAGAGGATGGGGATCACCAGCAGGGAGAGGAGCGCCCAGGGCAGAAAGGACAGATAGAGGAAGAACAGCTCCCCCCGGCGGCTGGCCATCTCCTTCACCGAGATGTGAAAGGCCTTTCGCACCGGGATGTCGGAGCGGGAGATGACGATGTACTTGGCCAGAAAGTACCGGGTCAGAAAGTAGACCAGCAGCGGCACCGTCAAGGCCATCAGCAGCAGGGAGAGGATGATGACCACCGCCCCCAGGGCGGTGAAGAGGGTGCTGTCGGTGGAGATGTAGAAGTAGTACCCGGCCCAGAGCAGCCCCGCCGGGGGGGCCAGCATGCAGACGCTGTAAAAGGCGCTGCGGGCAATCAGGTTGAGGGCATACCAGATGCTCCGCCCCATCCGCCGCAGGCCGCCGAAGTAGTGAAAGACATCCCACACCGGGGCGTCGGGATCCAGGGCCACATTCCAGTACCAGCGGTGCTGCCCCAGATAGAGGGGGGCCAGGACCAGCCCCCGCAGCAGCCAGATGGCGAGGATGACCGAGGCGCTGAGGATCACCACCGGCGCGTCAAAGGGGACCTCCCCCAGGGCAAAGAGGTCGGAGAGGCCCCAGATGTTGAGGGTCTGCACGCAGATGCGCTCCACCAGGGTGAAAAACATCAGCACCGACACCACCATGAAGAGGACGGCCATGGCCTTGCCGATCTGGTGGCGAAGGATCTTTTTCGAGTCCCGCTTGATGCTCTGTCTCAACTCGCTCGCTCCCTCCCTTCCCGCCAGCGTCAAAACTCGATCCCCTTGCGGGCGGGGACGCCCCTCTCGAAGGGGTGCTTGCGGCAGCACATCTCGGTGCAGTAATCGCTCTGTTCTACCAGGGCGGGCGGCGCGTCCCGTCCGGTGAGCACCACCTCGGTCCCCGGGGCCCGGTCCGCGAGGAGGGCGAGCACCTGCCCCTCCTCCACCAGGCCCAGGGAGAGGGCGGCCATGATCTCGTCGCAGACCACCAGCCGGTAGGCCCCGCCGGCGGCGGCAGCGGCGGCCTGGGCGAGCAGCTCCTGCTGCTGGGCCCGGCAGGCCGCCTTCTCCCCCTCGTCCATGGCAAAGTAGAACTTGCCGCTGGTGAGGGGCGAACACACCTGGGCCCCCAGGCGGCGCAGGCTCTCCAGCTCGGCCGAGTCGCCGCCCTTTAAAAATTGGGTGAAGTAGACTCGCTCCCCCGCGCCCAGCGCCCGCACGCACAGCCCCACCGAGGCGGTGGTCTTCCCCTTGCCGTCCCCTGTGTAGATGTGCACCAGGCCCAACTGCTCTCTTCTCTCTTCTGCCATCACGCGACCGCCTTTCTCTCCATGGGGCCACAGGCCCCGCCGAATCTCTCTCTTTACCGCCCGCTGAGGGGGGTCGGCGTCTGCGCTCCGTGGGGCATGATGCCGATGACCTCAAAGGCCTGGGCGGCCTGCCACAGCTGGGGGGTCACCAGCAGGGTGTAGCCGCAGCCGTCGTCGCAGTGCCACTCCAACTGGCGCTTGCGGGGGTAGCCAAAGGCGGCCAGCAGCCCCATGATCACCCCGCCGGGCACCACCACTGCCGCCGACTCCAGGCCGCCCTTCATCATGTCCTCGATGACGGTGCGGATGCCCAGGGTGCAGCGGGCGGCAAACTCCTCGATCTCCTCCCCGTCGGGGATGAAGGCGTCCGGCGACCCGGCAGCAAACTTCTCAAAGTCGGGGTCGCCTTTGAGCTCTTCCAAGGTCTTGCCCTCAAAGCGGCCGAAGTCCAGTTCCCCCAGCTCCTCCATGACCTCCTGCTCGGCCACCCCGGGGTAGAGCAGGTGGGCGGTCTGCCGGCAGCGCAGGTGGGGCGCCACATAGAGCTTGTCCGCCGCCGGGTAGTCGTAATCCCCCTGCAGTCGGCGCAGGCGGGCCACCCCCTCGGGACAGAGGGGCAGGTCGGTGCGCGCCCCCACGTACCGACCGTCCAAATTGCCCTGGGTGAGGCCGTGGCGGATGAGGTGGACCTTGTAAGTTTTCATAAAAACACCATTCCTTATTATTGCAATGCGGAGAAAGAAAAATCCCTCCGCCCAAATCGCTCAAATTTGCCTTTACAAAAGGTTTTGCTTGCTTTATAATTTACACTATGTAAAAATGCGGGGAGTTTTGACGATGAATGCCGATTTTCATAGGATCCTGACTCTTTTGAGGAAGGAGAAGGGGGTCAGCCAAAAGCAGGTGGCTGCCAGCCTGGGGATCTCCCAGGCCCTCCTCTCCCACTACGAAAAGGGCATACGGGAGTGCGGGCTGGAGTTCGTGGTGAAGGTGGCCGATTACTACGGCGTCTCCTGCGACTACCTGCTGGGCCGCTCGCCCGACCGGGCCGGGCTCACCCTCTCGGTGGACGACCTGCCCGACGGGGACGGCGGCCGCCAGAACGCCTTTGCCGGCAGCATCATGCCGGTGCTCAACAAAAAGCTCATCACCAATTCCCTGCACATCGTCTTCGACATGCTCTCCAAGGGGCGCAACGACTCGCTGACGCGGGAGGTGTCGAGCTACCTGATGACCGCCGTCTACAAGTCCTTTCGCAAACTCTGCGGCATCAACCCCAAAAACCAGGACACCATGTTCAGCATCTCCAAGGTGCGGGTGTCCCACCTCTGCCGCAGCGCCATGAGCCAGAACGAGGCCAACATCGACTGCCTGTCGGCTGGGCAGGACCTGGAGGGGCTCACCCCCATCGAAAACCGGGACGCCTTTGCTCTGACCACCCAGTCCATGACCGAGAACTACCCGCTCTACTACTCCTCCCTGCAAAACCTCATCAGCAATGTGGAGGCGGAGCTGGGCAAAAACGGCGGTGGCAGGGGCAAAAAGTAGGCGGCACCCCAGGGTCGGGCCGTCGCCCCTATCCATTAGTATACTACCATTTTTACCCGCAATTGAAAACGCTTTTCAAATTTTTTCTCCCTTTTCCAAGTCGACTGCGGACTGCCCCTTCCGGGCGGCCCGCCTTTTTTCTGCCCGCCGGGCAGCGGCGGGCGGCTAAAGGGCGGAGCAATCGACCATACTCAACACAAAGCCCTCTTTTTGCTGTGCGCAAAAGGGGAAAAGGAGGCAACTGCGTGGAACTCAAACCAAAATACGGCCTGTTCACCGCCTTTACCATGATCGTGGGGATCGTCATCGGCTCGGGGATCTTCTTCAAGGCCGACGACATCCTCACCCTCACCGGGGGCAACATCGCCCTGGGGGCCCTGGCCTTTGCGGTGGCGGCCATCGCCATCGTCTTCGGCGGATTGGCCTTTGCCCAGCTGGCCTCCCTCACCGACTCCCCCGGCGGGCTGGTGGCCTATGCCCAGGAGTTCGGCAGCCGGCGGCTGGCCTGTGCGGCCGGGTGGTTTCAGACCTTTTTCTACTACCCCTCCCTCATCTCGGTGGTCTCCTCGGTGGTGGGGGTCTATCTGGCCCTCCTCTTTGGGCAGGACTGGTCCCTGGGCACACAGGTGCTGGTGGGGGGCGGGTTCCTGCTGCTGTGCTACCTCTACAACACCCTCTCCCCCAAATTCGGAGGCGCCTTTCAGCGCCTCTCCTCGGTGGTCAAGCTGATCCCCCTCCTCCTCTTCGCCGCCGTGGGGATGCTCTTCGGAGACCCCTCCTCCATCGTCCCCCCGCAGACCGGCAGCGCCTTTGCCGCCCTGGGGTGGACGGCGGCCCTGGCCCCCATCGCCTTCTCCTTTGACGGGTGGATCGTGGCCACCTCCATCGCCCACGAGGTGCGCGACGCCAAGCGAAACCTCCGCATCGCCCTCATCGCCGCCCCCCTCTTGGTGTTGGCGATCTACCTGCTCTACTTTGTGGGGGTCTCCTGCTACCTGGGCCCGGAGCGGGTGATGGCCCTGGGGGACGCCCACATCGACGTGATGGCCGGCGATCTGCTGGGGCCCTGGGGGGCCAAGGCGGTGCTGGTCTTTGTCCTCATCTCGGTGATGGGGACGGTCAACGGCCTGGTGATGGGGAGCATCCGCATGCCCCACGCCCTGGCCCTGCGGGGGATGGTGCCCGGCGCCGCCACCCTCGAACGGGTCAACGCCCGGCTGGACATCCCCATCCCCTCGGCCATCCTCTCCTTTGCCGCCTCGGCGCTCTGGCTGGGGCTGCACTACTGGAGCCAGCGCGGCGGCTGGCTGCCCAACGCCGACCTGTCCGAGTGCACGGTGGCCTTTAGCTACCTGTTCTACATGGCGGTCTACTTCCTCCTCATCCGGCTGTTTTTCCGGGGGAAGGCGGGCGGCTGGGTCAGCGGGGTGCTCATCCCCTTGCTGGCCACCCTGGGCGGGCTCTTGATCCTGGCGGGCGGCACCCACAACCCCCTCTTCTGGCCTGCGGCAGCTGTGGTGACCGCCGTCCTGGCTGCCGCCGTCTGGCGGTATGGCGGCCCGGTCTCCCGAGCGGGCGGCATCCGGCCCTAAGCAAATCCTCTGTGGCAATGGCCTTCCCGGCCGCCGCTGGCTGACAGGGCGGGTGTCGGGCCGCAATGGGGGACAGGCCGTCAAAGGGCCCTCCGCTGCCCATGGCGAATTAGGCCGCGGCGCCCGAAGAAAAAGCGCGCTTGATCGCCCAAAAGGGCTGTTCACCGGCCCGGTCTTTGGGGCGGGGGTAGGCGCCGAAGGAGCGCCGGCAAAGCGGACGCCCCCCCAGCGCTCAAAGCGCCCCAAGTTTTGTGCGGGGAAAAGCTCTGCCATCCCACCCGAACAAAACGCTGCAGCGGCGGGAAAAGGCACGGGTCCTCCCTCCCACAAGCGCTGCGGTCAACCGCCGTTTCCTTTGCCCTTTTTCCGCATATTGCCGTTCATTCTTCGAACAATAAAAGGGCCGCTGCCTCTCGGCAGCGGCCCTTTTGAATGCTTGCGGCAAAGTTACTTCGCGTCGACCTCGGCCATGTGGGAGATCAGCTGCAGAACTTTGTTGGAGTAGCCCCACTCGTTGTCGTACCAGGAAACCAGCTTCACGAAGGTGTCGTTGAGCATGATGCCGGCCTTGGCGTCGAAGATGGAGGTTCTGGGATCGCCGTAGAAGTCGGAAGAGACAACGGCGTCCTCGGTGTAGCCCAGCACGCCCTTCAGAGAGGTCTCGGAAGCCTCTTTCATCTTGGCGCAGATGTCCTCGTAGGTGGTGGCTTTGGCCAGTTTGACGGTCAGGTCGACCACGGAGACATCCAGGGTGGGAACGCGCATGGACATACCGGTCAGCTTGCCCTTCAGAGAGGGGATGACCAGAGCGGTGGCCTTGGCGGCGCCGGTGGAAGAGGGGATGATGTTGCCGGCAGCGGCGCGACCGCCTCTCCAATCCTTCTTGGAGGGGCCGTCAACGGTCTTCTGGGTGCCGGTGGTGGAGTGAACGGTGGTCATCAGGCCCTCGACGATGCCGTAGTTGTCGTTGATGACTTTGGCGATGGGAGCCAGGCAGTTGGTGGTGCAGGAAGCGTTGGAGACGACCATCATGTCTTTGGTGTAGGTCTCCAGGTTGACGCCGCACACGAAAGTCGGGGTCTCTTTGTCCTTGGCGGGAGCGGAGATGACGACCTTCTTGGCGCCGGCTTTGATGTGGGCAGAAGCCTTCTCGGTGGTGCAGAAGACGCCGGTGGACTCAACCACGTAGTCGGCGCCGCACTCGCCCCAGGGAATGTTGGCGGGGTCCATCTCAGCGTAGAACTTGATCTCTTTGCCGTTGACGACAATGGCGTCATCGGTGTAGCTGATTTCGCCCTTGTACTGGCCGTGCACGGTGTCGTAGCGCAGCATGTAAGCGCAGTAGTCAGGGGTCATGAAGGGATCGTTGATGCCCACGAACTCGTAGTCGGGGTTGTCCAGACCAGCGCGGAACACCAGTCTGCCGATGCGGCCAAAGCCGTTGATACCGATTTTGATAGCCATTGGAAACAGCCTCCTATATTTTAAGTTGCTTTCATTTTATATCAAAACAGGGGAAACCGCAAGGGTTTGTCACAAAATTAACTGTTCCTTCCCAGTATTTTCACGTTTTCCCCGCCGGGGCGTGCAGGCGTTTGCAAAAAGGGGGCCCTCCGCCCAGCTAAAACCCCAATATTTGGCGAAATGTCTTTACAAACCGATTTCAGTGATAGTATACTGACACTATCCTATTTTGTCGAATTATGGAGAAAATTGTCGATGAATGGTTTGGACCCGATCCCTCACCCTCCCATTGTGGAGATGGTCAAGCGGTGTTTTCGAGATATGCAGGCGCCGGTATCCCTCTGCGACCCCGCGCTTGACACCCTTTGGCAAAACCCATATTTAGAGCGACAGTGCCCCCAGTTTTTCCCGCGCAGCCTGCGGGAGCTCTCGCAGGAGTGCGACTGGCCGCAGGTCGAGGCGCAGCTGCGCCGGGGGCAGGAGGTACTGCTGCAGCTGCCCTCCCTCTTTTCCGGGGAGGGGACCGCCTCGGTGCGGTTGCTGCCCTGTCTGGACGACGGCGCCCTAGAGGCGGTCTTCGCCCTCTTCCCCGCGCCGGCAACCGCCGCCTCCCCCCTGGAACTGGAGGGGGCGCAGCGGGTGGCGGCCGCCTTCTCCCAGTCCTACCGCACCAAGCTGACCGCCATCTTCTCCGCCCTGCCCCCCCTGGCCCGCCGGCTGGAGGAGAGCGGCGACTACGCCGGCCAGCAGCTGGTGGAGCGGGTCAACCAGAGCGCCTACCGCCTGCTGCGCATCAGCCGCAATGTGGAGGAGATCGCCAAATACCAGTCGGGCAACAACCCCTTTTTGCCCCAGCCCCTCGACATGGGCCGGTTTTTGGAAAACCTCTGCGAGGGGGTGCGGCTGGTGATGGGGCGCAGCGGCATCCCCTTCACCAGCCAAATCCAGCTGGATGGGGTGCAGATGCAGGCCGACCAGGGCAAATTGGAGCAGGCCCTGACCAACCTCCTCTCCAACGCCTTCCTCTACACCCGGGACCAAAACGCCGTCCACCTGGACGCGCGCCTGATTGGCGGCGAAGTGGTGATCACCGTGCGGGACCGGGGGCGGGGCATCGAATCGGCCCTGCAGGCCAAGGTGTTTGAACCCTACTTCTCCCACGGGCCGGATGGGGGCTTCCCCTCCACCGGGCTGGGGCTGACCCTCTGCAGGTATGCAGTCGCCCTCCACGGCGGGCGGGTCCTCTTGCAGAGCACCCCTGGCGAGGGGACCACTGTCAAGTGCATCCTCCCCGTGCGGGAGAGCGCCGAGGACCCGGTCCTTCGGAGCGAAAGCCCCTTTGAGCTGCTCCAAAACCGGTATTCGGCCCTTTACGTGGAGTTGGCTGATGTCTGTCAGCTGCCTTACGCGTAGTTTTTTCAAGCCAAGGAAAGCGGCCTTGCGCGTCGGATCGCGCAGGGCCGCTTTCCTCTTTTCATCGGCACACGAAAAGGCCGCCGCCCGCTTTGAGCCGGGCGACGGCCTTTTTTCCTCGATTTGGGCGCTACCGCCCCCGGCGGGGGCCGCCCTCTCTCTTGCTGCGTGGCCGGTACACATAGGCGCCGTCCCCCCTGCCCGCCGCCCTGCGGGGGCCGGACGAGCGCCGGGGGGCACTGGGCGCGGACCGCTCTGCCGGCCGCGGGGCGGGAGGGGTGGCCCTGGCAGAGGGCCCCTCCGGCCGCTCCCCGTCTGCGGCGGGGACAGCCTTCCCCCTCCCCTCCCCAGAGGGGGGTGCAGCCCTCTTCCCCGCCGCGGGGGGGTCTTGCGGCCCCTCTTCCCTGTCGGCGGTGTAGAAGAGCTGCGCCCGGTCCGCCAGGGGGATGCCGGGAGCGGGGGCCAGGTGCTCCCCCGCCCGGCGGGCAGGGTCCAGCTCTCCCGCCAGGTAGAGACAGAGCACCAGCCCGGCCGCGAAGTAGAGTAGGTCAAAGACAAGGCCCAGCAGGTCGCCCAGGGCGAAGGCGGCCCCGCCCCCCAGCGAGAGGACCGCCGGTGGGAAGGTGGCGAGGGCGAAGCAGAACAGGTGCAAAAGCCCCCAAAAGGTCCCCTTGCGCACCCGGTCGCCGCCCCACTGGGCGCCCATGGCCCCGGCGGCGTGGACAAAGAAGAAGCAGGCGGTGCAGCAGGAGAGCAGCTCCAAAACCCCCTGGGAGACCAGGGCCGAGACCGCCCGCCCCGCAATCAGCAGCACCAGGGTGTAGCCGGGGTAGAGGGCGCAGAGCACCGGCAGCCGGCTGGCCGCCCCGGCGAGGTAGCGGCCGCAGCCGAAGAGCCCCACCCCAAAGAGGACGGCAAAGGCGTAGAGGCCCAGCCGGGCCAGAGGGACCCGCCCCCCTAAAAAGAGAGAGACCAGTTGGGCGGCCCCCACCCCGGCGACCAGGATGCCCAGGGCGCAGAGCGCTCCGCCCCAGCCGGGCCGGGCGGAGCCGTCCCGGCGGCCCCGCGGCTCCCCCCTGGCGCAAAAGAGGGCCAGCAGGATGCAGAGCAGCAGCGCCCCGGCAATGGCCCCGTACTGGAGCGGGGACTGGCTGGTAAAGAGCCCCCCCGCCACATACCGGTCCAGCTGGAAAACGCGCAAGGCCGCCGAGGCAGCCGTAAAGACGGCCCAGGCGGCCAGAAAAGCGATCTTCATAAAAACCCCACCTAACGTTGGTTAATGGGGACGTACGACTGTTTTGCCGTCAGGTTCTTGTAGGCCGGGCGGATGATCCGGCCGCCAAACATCAGCTCTTCCATGCGGTGGGCGCACCAACCGGGCATCCGGGCAACGGCAAACAGCGGGGTGAACAGCTCCTCGGGGATGCCGAGGGTGCGGTACACCAGTCCCGAATACAAGTCTACATTGGCGCACAAATTCTTGTCAACACCTTTTTCCTCGGCAAACACCTGGGGGGCCAGCTTCTCCACCATCTGCAGCAGGTGCAGGTCCTCGCCAAAACCCTTTTCCACCGCCAGGTGCTCGGCGTAGCGCTTGAGGATCTGGGCGCGGGGGTCGCTGACGGTGTAGACCGCGTGGCCGATGCCGTAGATCAGCCCCGAGCGGTCCCCCGCCTCCCGCCGCAGCAGGCGGCGCAGGTAGTCCTCGACGTCCTGCTCGCTGGCGGGGTGGGGGATGGCCTCCTTCATCCCCTCCAGCATCTGGGTCACCTTGAGATTGGCGCCGCCGTGGCGGGGGCCCTTGAGGGAGCCCACGGCGCTGGCCAGGGCCGAATAGGTGTCGGTGAGGGAGGAGGAGAGCACCCGGCAGGCAAAGGCCGAGTTGTTGCCGCCGCCGTGCTCGGCGTGGAGGATGAGGCAGAGGTCCAGCAGGTGGGCCTCCTCCTCGGTGAAGCGCTTGTCGGGGCGGACGGTGCGCAGAATGGTCTGGGCGGTGGAGTGCTCCCGCTTGGGCAGGTGGAAGTACATGCTCTTGTGGTCGTAGTTGCGCCGCTTGACCTGGTAGGCGTTGGTGATGATGGTGGGGGTGCCGGCGATGATCTCGATGCACTGGCGCATCACGTTGCCGATGGAGAGGTCCTCCGCCTCGTCGTCATAGCTGTACATGGCCAGGATCGAGCGGGCCAACTTGTTCATCACGTCGGGGGAGGGGGCCTTCATGATCATGTCCTCAGCAAAGCCGGGGGGCAGGGCGCGAAAGTCCGCCAGCACGTCGTTGAAGAAGTCCAGCTGCTGCTGGGTGGGCAGTTTGCCGAAGAGCAGCAGCCAGCTCAACTCCTCAAACCCGTAGCGGCCCGACTCGATGACCCCGGCCACGAATTCGTCCAGGTCGATGCCCCGGTAGAGCAGCTTGCCCGGGGTGGCGGTCTTGACCCCGTCGACCATCTCGTAGCCCACCACGTCGCAAATCAGGGTCAGCCCCGCCAGGACGCCGGTGTTGTCGGCGTTGCGCAGCCCCCGCTTGACCCCCAGCTTCTCGCAGTCCTCCGGGTCGATGAAGTTATATTTCCGAAACTCATCACATAGGATGTTAATGGCCTTTTGCTTGGAACCGGACACGTTGTATCCCACAGGTACCACCCCTTCATCTGGCTAAAACCAGCATGGCCGGTTTTGCGAATTGTTCTTATTGTACTGTTCTGTCTAGGGCTTGTCAACACCGTTTTGCACTTTTCTCTCTTTTGTATTTCATTTTCTTCAGTTCAGTAGAACTCTTTTGGCCTATTTTTAAAAAAATTGAAATATCATTTTTAAAATCCTGCAAAATAAAAAATGTCGATCCCCGTCTGATGCAGGGGAAACGGCACAGCGGAGAAGGATGTGTTCACATGCGTTTGAAAGTGTCGGTGGCGGCGGTCTTTGCCGCGGTGACCTTTGCCTCCCCCCTGGCGGTCTTTCTGGCCGGCACGCCGGAGGGGGGCGGCGGCAGCTCCTCGGCCGGTCCGCAGCCCGGCGGGGCGGAGAGCAGCTCCCCCGCCCCGGATGGCGGCCAGGCCACCATCAAGGTCTACGACAGCGCCCAGGACAAGGTGATGGAGCTGGCCTTTTCCGACTATCTGCGGGGCGCTCTGGCCGCCGAAATGCCCCCCACCTTCGCCCCGGAGGCGCTGAAGGCCCAGGCCACTGCCTGCGCCACCTACGCCCTGCGGCTCAAACAGCAGGCGGCCGAAAGCCCCAACGAGTCCCTCAAGGGGGCCGACATCTCGGTGGACTCCCGCCTCCACCAGGGGTATATCAGCGACGCCGACCTGCAGGCCCGCTGGGGCCAGAATTACGACTACTACCGCTCCCTCATCCAGGAGGCGGTGGACCAGTCGGGCAATCAGATCCTCACCTATGAAGGGGCCCCCATCATCTCGGCCTACCACTCCATCTCCCCCGGCAAGACCGAGGCGGCCGAGGACATCTGGGGCCAGGCCGTCCCCTACCTGGTGAGCGTCGACAGCCCCGGCGACCTGTTGGCCCCCGACTACGAGACCAAGGAGACCTTCACCAAGGACGTGGTCAAGGAAAACCTCTCGCAGAAGTGGTCGGACATCGCCCTGGGCGACGACCCCGCCACCTGGTTTGCCGACCTGGCCACCACCCCCTCGGGCACCGTCAAAACCCTCACAGTCGGCGGCAAGGCGCTCAGCGGCGGGGACATCCGCTCCGCCCTCAACCTGCGGTGCGCGGCCTTCTCCGTCTCCTATAAAGACGGCACCTTCACCTTTGACGTCAAGGGCTACGGCCACGGGGTGGGGATGAGCCAGTATGGCGCCGACTACATGGCCCGGCAGGGCTCCTCCGCCCAGGACATCCTGGCCCACTACTACCCCGGCACCGCACTGGAACCCCTGGCAAACTTCCTCTCCTAAACTGTCTTTATCTCCTGACAGCCCGCCTCTCCCCCGACCGGGGGAGGCGGGCTGTTTTGCCGCCCTTCTCCTCTCTCCGCCCATGGGGGGAGCCGAAGCGTCCGTCAAAAAAATGCAAAAAACACCCCTCCTCCCCCTTGACAAATGAAAGGGAAGGGCATATCCTATGAACAGATGAACAGTTATTCATATGTTCACTTGTTTCACCCATTCACCCACTTTGGCGATAGAGGAGGCCCCCATGAAACCTGACGAGCGCTGCCAGGAGCAGCACAAGCACACCTGTCTCATCCAGAGCGCCCGGGCGCACATCCTGGACGACGACAAGCTCGACCCGCTCTGCGACATCTTCAAGGTCCTCTCCGACCCCACCCGGATGCGGATCATCCTCACCCTGGTGGACAGCGAGATGTGCGTCTGCGACATCGCCGGCGCGGTGGAGTGCAGCCAGTCAAACGTCTCCCACCAGCTGCGGCTGATGCGCCAGAGCGGCATTGTCAAGTTCCGCAAGGACGGCAAGTCGGTCTACTACTCCCTGGACGACGACCACGTCAAGACCATCATCGTCCAGGCGGTCAACCACATCTCCCACATGGGGTAAATCGAATACGCGATGGAGGAGGGAAACTTTTTATGAAACAGCGGGTCTACTTTGAACATCTCAGCTGCTCCCACTGCGCCATGAAAATTGAGGAGAAGCTGGAAAAGAGGAAACTCTTTCCCGAGGTGGCAGTGAGTTTTGCCACCGGCGTCATCCTGGTGGAGAGCGATCACCCGGTCAGCGAAGGGGAGCTGGCCGCCATGCAAAAAATCTGCGACGACATCGAGCCGGGGGTCACCCTCTCCCTGCAAAAGCCGGGGACTGCCCCGACCTCAGGCGCGGTTCCCGACAGCGGGCACAAGCTCAGCCATGGGGAACACGACACCTGCGCTTGCGGGCACAACCACCGCCATGGGGAACACGACGCCTGCGGCTGCGGGCACGAGCCCGGCCACGGGGAGCACGACGCCTGCGACTGCGGGCACGACCATGGCCACGGGGAACACGACGCTTGCGGCTGCGGGCACGACCACAGCCACGGGGAACACGACACCTGCGGCTGCGGGCACGACCACGGCCACGGGGAACACAATGCCTGCGGCTGCGGACATGACCACGGCCACGGCGAAGAGGCCGCCGTCGGGGCCAGCGAGCAGGCCGCCCGCAAACTGGCCGCCCGCCCCGGCACCCAGACCCTCCGCTTCACCGGCCTTAGTTGTTCCCACTGCGCCATGAAGATCGAGGAGCGGCTGGAGAAGTCGGGCCGCTTTGAGGCGGTGTCGGTGAGCTTTGCCACCGGGACCATCCTCATCCGCTCCCCGCGCGCCCTCGATTTCGAGGACCTCACCTTCGTCCAGCAGGTGTGCGACGACATCGAGCCCGGCGTCCAGGTCTCCCTGGCCGAGACAGGCCCCTCCAAAAAGGCTGCCCCCAGTGAGGAGGGGGAGGAGAAACGCCCCCTCTGGCCCCTGCTGCTGGCGGTGGTGCTGGCGGTGGCCGGGATGGTGGGCGAACACCTGGCGACGGCCACCGCCGCCCTCTGGATCGCCGACGGCCTGCTGGTGGCGGCCTGTGCCCTGGCCTGTTACGACGTCTGGTACAAGGGCGTCACCGGCATCTTTAAAAAGAGGGTCGACGAAAACCTGCTGGTGACGGTGGCAGTCATCGCCTCCTTCTTCCTGGGCGAGTTCGGCGAGGCCGCCATGGTGGCCCTCCTCTTTAAAATCAGCCTCTACTTAGAAGACCGAGCCGTGGGCGCCACCCGCAAGAGCCTGAACGCCATCACCAATATCCAGCCCGAAACCGCCGCCGTGGCCGGGCCGGACGGCCAGGTCACCGAGACCCCGGCCGAGCAGGTGCAGGTGGGCGACGAGATCGTCATCCGCCCCTCCGACCGGGTGCCGCTGGACTGCGTCATCCTCTCGGGCAGCACCGCGGTGGACAAATCGGCCATCACCGGCGAAAGCCTGCCCGTCAACGCCGCCGAGGGAGACGCTCTCCCCTCCGGGGCCATCAACCTCTCCGGCCTGGTGCGGGCCAAGGTCACCTCCCCGCTGGAGGAGTCCACCGCCGCCCGCATCATCAAGCTGGTGGAGGAGTCGGCCGCCCAGAAATCGAAATCCCAGAAGTTCATCACCCGCTTTGCCGCCATCTACACCCCGGTCATCCTCCTGTGCGCCCTGCTGGTGGCGATCCTGCCCCCCCTGACTGGGCTGGGCAGCTGGAACCACTGGATCTACACCGCCCTGGTGTTCGTCGTCTCCGCCTGCCCCTGCGCCCTGGTCATCTCCATCCCCCTGGGCTTCTACGCGGGCATCGGCGCCGCCTCCAAGCGGGGGGTGCTCATCAAGGGGGGCAAACACATTGAGAACCTGGCCAAACTCACCGACGCTGTCTTTGACAAGACCGGCACCCTCACCGACGGCAAGCTGCAGGTGACCGAGGTGAAGGCCCTGACCGATTTGGGTGAGGGGGAGGTGCTGGCCTACAGCGCCCTGGCCGAACAGTACTCCAACCACCCCATCTCCCGCTCCATCGTCACCCAGTGCCCCCAGCTCCCCGACGAAAAACTCCTCTCGGTGGAGGAGATCGCCGGCAAAGGGGTGCGCGCCCAGCTGGAGGGCAGAGAGCTGCTCTGCGGCTCGGCCCGGCTGCTGCGGGATGCCGGGGTGGTCGTCCCCGAGGGGATCGAGGCCAATGTCCTGCTGGCCATCGGCGGGCAATGCAAGGGCTATGTGGCCGTGGGCGACCAGGTCCGCCCCGACAGCCGGGAGACCATGTCCCAGCTGAAGACCCTCGGGGTGCGCACCGCCATGCTCACCGGCGACAGCGCCAAGGCGGCCGCCAAGGTGGCCGGCCAGCTGGGGCTGGACGACTACCGGGCCGACCTGCTGCCCCAGGACAAGGTGGACGGCCTCCTCTCCCTCAAGGGGGAGGGAAAGACGGTGGCCTTTGTGGGCGACGGCATCAACGACGCCCCGGTCCTGGCCGCCTCCGACGTGGGGGTCGCCATGGGCTTTGGCACCGACGCGGCCATCGAGGCCGCCGACGTGGTGCTGGTCTCGGGCAAGCCCAGCTCCCTCCCCGGCGCGGTCAAACTCAGCCGCCGGGTGATGAACCTCATCAAGTTCAACATCGCCTTTGCCCTCATCGTCAAGTTCCTGGTCATCGGCCTCTCCCTCTTCGGCCTCTCCACCATCTGGATGGCGGTCTTTGCCGACGTGGGGGTCACCGTCCTCTCGGTCCTCAACGTCACCCGGCTGCTGCTGGGCGGCAAAAAACAGTAACCGCACAGACGGGCGGGGCGAAAAATCGCCCCGTCCATTTTTTGCCGCCTGCGGGGACGTGAGCCGTACTTTGCCTGCAGCGCCACTGCCACGGTCGCCGCATCCCCGGCGGGCGCACGGGTGAAAAGGAGGACCGGTAAAATTGTCGCCTCCCCATCCGCACCGTCCCCCGCACACAAGCGGGGCATCCGCAATCGACCCGATGTCGGCGGCCGACTCGTCGTCCTTCCCGCAGGCGATGGCGGGCTCGGGGAAGGGCATCGGTGCAGGCGAAGCCCGGGGGAAACAAAAAGGGACCGCGGTCGCCGCCGATCAACCCCGCCACACCCCATTTCAACCCGCGCGGATACATCGATTGAAATGCTTTCTTCGCCTCCCAAAACGGCCGCCATCTGGCCGCATCCCATGCAGATGCGCGGATTGAAATGCCCTCTCCAGAATTGGCAAACACCTTCTTCCGAGTGGCACCCCACGCGGGTGTGGAGCGCAACAACACTCTTTTGGGGACGGGCAGCCCCAAGCACACCGTCCCCATACAGATGTAGGGAGCGAAATGGGTACGTCGTCAAGATGTCAAGCCGCTGGATCTATCCCCCCCCACATGGTGCGTGGATTGAAATGACCCGGCGACCAAGGCCTTCACCCCTGACGCGGGTCGCACCCCGCGCGGGTGCGCAGATCGAAATATCGCCGCAGAGAATGGCGCGACCTGTCATGAAACGTCGCCCCCTGCGTGGGGGCGCAGATTGAAAGAATATCTTCTTCGAGTCATTCTCGGCCAACCCCGGCTCCCTGCGCGGGCGTGCGGAATAAAAATTGCCAGAGGGAACGCGGCAAACGGTTTTCACTCGCCCGCACCCCGTGCGAGTGCGTGGGCAGCCATTCGCCCAAGTCACCTCCCGCCGCGCCCTTTGCGGCGAACCAACGGCGCACAGCTGTCCACCCGCACCCTTCCCCTCGACACCTTCCCCCTGCGGGAAGCGCCAATTAAAAAGGGCCGCCTGACAATGCCTTTGCAGGGGACCAGCCCTCTCCCCGCGAAGGGCGCGGGTGGAGGTGAAAGCGCGGCGAAGCTGCCACCTCCCGGTGGTGAAAGCGGTGCAAAAGGGCCTCTCTTTTTTATGGAACACGCCGATTTTTGCCGTCCCTCCCCTCCTTCGCTTCAAAAGTGTCCGCCCCTGTGCTACACTGACAGTAGAGCGGAAAGGAGGCTCGCCCCCTTCCCCCGAAACTGCCGGGCACACCCGCCGGGTGCGCGCTTTTTTAAAAAAGGAGGCAATGAACCCATGGATGCAAAACAGCAAGTGCAGGCCGCCGTCCGCGAGAAGGAGGCCGCCATCTGGGAACTGCAGAAGGCCGTCTGGTCGGCCGCCGAACTGGGATACGAAGAGGTCAAGTCCGCCGCCAGCTTCTGCCAAGCGCTGCGGGAGCAGGGCTTTGAGGTGGAGTCCGGGGTCGCCGGCATCCCCACCGCCTTCATCGGCACCTACGGCAGCGGGAAGCCTGTCATCGGCATTCTGGCCGAGTTCGACGCCCTCTCCCAGCTGGGGCAGGCCGCCGCCAACCCCGTCAAGACCCCGGTGCCCGAGAATGAAAACGGTCACGGCTGCGGCCACAGCGCCCTGGGCGCCGGCGCCTTTGGCGCCGTTCTGGCCGTCAAAGACTACCTGGAGAAGACCGGGAAGAGCGGCACCGTCAAACTCTACGGCTGCCCGGCCGAGGAGACTGGCTACGGCAAGACCTTCATGACCCGCGCCGGCTGCTTTGAGGGGGTCGACGCGGTCCTCACCTGGCACCCCTTTGACAACAACGCCGCCTGGGGGGTCAGCTGCCTGGCCAACATCAACATCGTCTTCAACTTCCACGGCCGCACCGCCCATGCCGCCGCTGCCCCCCACGCGGGGAGAAGCGCTCTGGACAGCTGCGAGATCATGAACGTGGGGGTCAACTACCTGCGCGAGCACGTCATCCCCGAGGCGCGGATGCACTACGCCTATCTGGACGTGGGCGGCACCTCCCCCAACGTGGTGCAGGACCACGCCACCCTCAGCTACTTTATCCGCGCCCCCAAAATCTCTCAGGTACACGAGATTTTGGAGCGGGTGAAGGACATCGCCAAGGGCGCCGCCCTCATCTGCGGCACCACCATGGACTGGTACATCCGCACCGGCGTCAGCGACTACATCCCCAACCCCACCCTCACCGGCATCCTCTACGACGCCCTGGTGGACGTGGGCGCCCCCGACTTTGACGAGGCCGACTTCGCCCTGGCCCGCCAGTTCCGCGACTCCCTGGGCGAGGACCTGCGCCAGGCCAGCGATGCGGCCATCCTCAAATCCCGCGGGGAGGAGCACGGCAAGAAACTGCTGGCCCAGGGACTGGATACCGACATCGCCCCCCTGGTCCTCTCCAAGGTCGCCATGCCCGGCTCCACCGACGTGGGCGACGTGAGCTATGTGGTCCCCACCGCCCAGATGGGCACCGCCGGAATGGCCATCGGCACCCCCGGCCACACCTGGCAGATCACCGGGCAGACCTGCTCCTCCATCGGCAAAAAGGCCCTGCTCAAGGCCAGTGAGGCGCTGGCACTGGCCGCCGCGCGGGTGCTGGATGACCCCTCGGTGCTGGAAAAGGCCAAAGCCGAGCTCAAAGAGGAGACCGGCGGACAGTACGTCTGCCCCATCCCCGCCGAGGTCGAGCCCCCGGTCCCCGACTGGGTCTTTGACGAGGCCAAAAAGGCCGGCTTGCTGTAAACCATCCGCCTACATCAAAAAACAGGGGGCGAAGCGCAGTGCTTCGCCCCCTGTTTTTTGCTTTTCTCCCTGCAAAGGCCGCACGCCATCGGCGTCAACTTCCCCGCTGCCAACGGGAAACCTGAAAAACGGGCAGCAAAATTCCCCTTTTACAGGCGCCTTTCAGACATCGGGCTGCGCCGGTACAGCCCGACGGCACTTGCCGGACAGGTGGCTCACCTCCAGGCAGAAAACCGCCACCGCCTGACAGGCCTTTTCCTCAAAGGCCCAGTCCCTGCGTCCGGTCTGGTGGGCCATCAAGATTTCCAGCCCCTGGCGCTTTTCCTCCCCGTGCAAAAAGCGGACTGCCCCCTCGCCGATCAAGCTCCGGTAGGCCCAACCGTGCTGGCAGGCGGTCTCCCCTGCCGTCAGCTCGCCCCCGTCGTCCACTTCAAAACAGGCGCGGGGGGAGCGGCGCAGCAGGTCCAGCTTGCGCCCCTCTCTCGCCGAGTGGAAGTAGAGCCGCAGCCCGCTCCCATCCCAGCTGTAGCCGTAATTCAGGGGCACCAGGTAGGGGCGGTCGCCGTCGCAGAGGGCCAGCCGGCAGACCTTGCAAAGGCGCAGCAGCTCCTCCTGCTGTGCCCGCTGGTCCATGGCGCGCTCCCCCCTCCGCAGCGGCTGGGGTGGGGGCTCGCGCAGCTCCATCCGCCAGAAGTCCGCCGGGCCGGTGGGGGTGTTCTGGCGGTAGACCTCCACCCCTTCAAAGCCCGCGCGCTCATAACAGCGGATGGCCCGGGCGTTGTCGGCGCGCACCTCCAGCAGCACCGGCCGCCGGGGGAAGCGGGCCGCCGCCCGGCTGCAGACCAGGCGCACCACCTCCTGCCCCAGGCCGCGGCCGCAAAATTGCGGCGCCAGCCCCAGGCCGATGTAGACACCCTCCGGGCGCCCCTTCAGCCGGAAAAAGCCCGCCAACTCCCCCTCTTCTGTCAGCAGGGCCCGCCAGTTCTCCCGCCGGCGCTGGGGGTCCGCCAAGCTCCAGCCACTGGCGCAAATCTCCTCCCAGTCCGGCAGGTTGTACATCTGCCAGGGCGGCGGGTAGACCCAACCGCAGACCTCCCTGGCCCGCTCCTCGCTCAACTCGGCAATGGCAAACACCGCAGCGCCTCCTCCCTTTTTGTACAGTCTACCATCCCCCCACCCGCCCGGCAACCCAATTTTCCCCGTCGTCTTTCACAAGAGAATGGCGATAGAATCAGCAATTTGCCAGTTGCACCGAACCGCCTGCCGGTCTACAATGGAATTGGCCCCGTAAAAGGGGAGTTTTTTGCCCCAGATGTAAAAACGTTTTTATATACTGCTTCGGCAGTGTGCGGGCGCTTGCCCGAAAAAAGGAGGGTGTTTTTTCCGTGCAAAAGAGAAAGCTCTATGTTCTCTCCATCGACGCCATGATCTATGAGGACACCGCGTTCATGGAGACCCTGCCCAACCTGGGCCCCTTTGTCAAACGGGCCTCCCGGGTCAAGCGGGTCAAAACCGTCTACCCGTCGCTGACCTACACCTGTCACGCGTCCATGATCACCGGCTGCTACCCCGACCGGCACGGCATCGTCCACAACGAGCAGTTCACCCCCGGCGACCCGCTGCCCATCTGGTACCACTACCGCACCCCCTACCAGGCGCTGGACACCCTGCCCGAGCTGGCCCACCGCAGCGGCTACAAGGTGGGCAGCGTCTTCTGGCCCACCACCGGCGGTCTGGACATCGACTGGAACGTGGCAGAAATTTGGGACTGGTCCTTCCGGCCTGAGGACATGCGCCGCCAGTTGATGGAGAGCAGCACCCCCGCCTTTATCGAGGAGATCTGGCCCGCCTATGGGCAGATCCTCCAGGGCCTCAGCGACCCCTACTTCGACTGGTTTTGCAACCACGCCCTGGCCTACATGATCAGGGAGAAAAAGCCCGACGTCTTCTTCCAGCACCTGTCGGCCGTCGACCACGCCCGGCACAATCTGGGAGTCTTTGCCGAGGGCCTCAAGCGGGACGCCTGGATCCAGCAGGACAAGGAGTTCGGGATGATCGTCCGCGCCCTGGAGGAGAGCGGCGAGCTGGAAAACACCACCTTCTGCATCACCAGCGACCACGGGCAGACCCCGGTGGACCACCTGGTCTGCCCCAACATCAAGTTGGTGGAGGAGGGGCTCATCCGCCTGAACGAGGACGGCAGCCTAAAGGACTGGGACGTCTTTGTCAACTCCGCCGCCCACTCGGCCCACGTCTATCTAAAAAATCCCGGCGACAGCGACCTGCGCGCCCGGGTGGCCGCCCTATTGCGCCGCTGGCAGGACGAGGGCGAACTGGGCATCGAGACCATCTTCACCAATGAAGAGGTAAAGGCGCACCGCCTCACCGGCGACTTCGCCTTTGTGTTGGAGGGAGCCGACGGTTACGCCTACAGCAACAACCTGACCGGGCCGCTGGTCTTCTCGGCGGACAATTCCGACTACAAATACAGCGTCGCCACCCACGGCCACCTGCCCGAAAAGGGCCCTCAGCCCACCTTTATGCTGGTGGGCCCCGGCGTCAAACCGGGAGTCGAACTGGAGTGCTGCGACATCGTCGACGAAGCCCCCACCCTCGCCGCCCTTCTGGGACTGGAGATGAAGGGGGTCGACGGCAAAGTCCTCCACCAGCTGCTGGCCGACTGATCCCGTCACCTCGCCAAACCACCCTGTTTTCTGCAGGAAGCCCGCCCCTCCCGCAAGCCGGAGGGACGGGCTCTTTTGCGCCCTGAAAAATTGGAAATTCCCGTTGACAGCAGGGGGGCATTATGCTAATATAATGGATGTTACTTGCCATGGAGAGGTGTCCGAGCGGTTTAAGGAGCTGGTCTTGAAAACCAGTGACTCGCAAGAGCCGTGGGTTCGAATCCCACCCTCTCCGCCAGCTCTCAACTTTATTCTATAGATGATTCCTTTGACTTTGGAGAAGTACTCAAGAGGTCGAAGAGGCTCCCCTGCTAAGGGAGTAGGGCGGGAAACCGTCGCGAGGGTTCAAATCCCTCCTTCTCCGCCAAAGCCAGCGGCGCACAATGTGTGCCGCTGGCTTTTTCTCTGGAAAGCATGCCGCTCTTATGATATGAGGGAAATCCATGAACACAAAGAGCCCCCGCCTTAAAAGGCGGGGGCTCTTAAATTTCTATGAATGCTATTTAAATTCTTCTCCCAGATCCCTCTCCAATTGACTAAATGCTCCTAGCTCTTTTTTCTCTTCTACTAAAGCTTCTTCTCCCCAAATACCGGGAATTAGCCAGTCTTGCACAGTTTGCGGATACACTGACAAGCGTTGTCTTCCCTCTGGTGAATTGAGTATCGCCTCATTGTGCGGTTCAGGAATCATGTAAATTTCCCCATCTCCTATATCTACCCTGAGTTGCGCCTGAATTGTACAGGATTTGGGAGACACTTCTAAAAGGCGAAATTCCAATCGATCATCCAACAACTCTATCATTCGTCCAGCAATACATATTTGCTCCATTCTCTTTCCTCCTAAGCTATGCGATAAGTAATACCACCAGTAATGACATCTCCACTGTAAAACACTTCATTTCCCCCTAAAGTCCATGGTCGACCGTCTGCCCATCCCATCAATTTGAGCGTTGACGATCCCGAATAACATCCAACAAATACAGATGTCATCGGTGTACCGGTATTGCCATTGGCGTAGAAAAGCACATTTGAGTAGAAAATTCCGCCTGCCCCAATACTGTTACTGGTATATGGCAATCCGGTGATAGAAATTTCTCCTGCTCCGACTTTGCGGCTTGAAATATGTAGTTCAAATGCCGCGTAGACCATTTTCCCAATTCGAGTATACGATCCTACTTTTGACGATAGGTTAAGTTGCGCACAGTTTGGTGTCCAACTTCCCGTACTATATTCACCCGCCGCAATTTCTGTCAGTGTAGGCCTACTCTTGTCCGTATAGTATTTTGTCCATGAAGACCATGTATTGCTCCAATCATAATAGGATCGGGCATACGAGGTGTCGTTCGAATATACCCAAAAAACCTGTTGTATAATTCCCCCATTATTTATTACAGACATAACAAACGCTGATTTTACTGGCATATTGGTATTGTTGGTAACTGAGGCATTAGATTGACACTGGTACCAACCGGGAGTTTTTATATTATCAAAGTTTGTTCCATTAGAAATATATCTTGGACTTGCAATACTTCCCAATAAGTCAGCTGCTCCGATAGCGGAAGGCGTCGGCTTGCTGGCATCATTATAGACCGTTCTCCACGGATTCCACTTACTCGTCGTCACATCTTTTGTGCGAAATCTCAGAATATGCCCACTCTGGGTATTCGATGCCAATTGTAATGTGGCAGTTCCGTTGAGAGCGCCCGCTGAAATATACGGGCCGTAAAGGCCTGACTCTGAAGTCGAGTAGTTGTATCCATATTCACTGGCGGCATCATCCAGCGTATCACTACTATCTCTCTGGCGACGATACAGCATGGCTTCATTTACACGCACCAATCTCTTATCTGCGGAATATACGTCCCCCTCCACATCCAGCGCCCCGTTCTCCCGGATCTTCCCGATCCCCACACCGCCCTTGTCCATGTGCATGGTGGGGATGCCGCGATCCACCGTCCCGGTCTCTGCCGCAGCATTGAGGGCATCCTCGACCGTCACCTCAACCGAAAAGGACTTCCGAAAGTCAAATCCCTCTGCTCCCATGTCCCCGGGCAGGTACCCCTCATACGACCACTCCCCCTTTTGAAAAGTCAGGGGAATGACGTCGCCCTCGACAAACTCTTCCGCCGAGGTGACCTTGTACCGGTAATGGGCCTTCAGCGCGTTGTCCGCCGCGCCAAAATTCCCCGGCCACCACACCCCTTTGATCGTCAGCTTGGTCTTGTTGTCCACATTGTTGTCCCGGCGCAGCTGCATCTGGGTGACCCGCGGCGGAATGTAGTCGACCAAAGCGGCCAACCGCTCCACCACTGTTTGGTTTCCCCGGCTGTCCACCGCTGCCAGCCGCACACTCCCCGCTTTGGCCCTCTCCATCTGGATGGAAACATTTCCCGAAGCCGCATAGCCCCCTGTGGCTGTGGACCCTCCGCAGTAGAGGATGTACTGCTTGATGCTGGCGCCAGTGGTACTTCTGGCCGCCTGTGCAGCGGGCACGGTAACTTTGAGGGTGCTCTCCCCTGCCACCAGCACCTGGTCGTCCCCGGTGAGGGCCGCTGTCGCAGGGCGTGTGTCGGCAAAAGAAAAGCCAGAAAAAATCGGCGCTGCCGCAGCTGGGTCAACGGTGGCCGTCCCGCCCGCTGTGGCGGTGCCGATGAGTTTGCCGTAGTGGTAGCACCAGACGGTGGCCTGGGCCGCCACCGTGTTGCTGTTGGGGGTGGCCGCATACTCTGCCGCCACCTCTGCCGCTGTGGGCGTCCAGGTATAAGCGGTCGCCACCCCGCCGATTTCCTTGATCATCTGCCCCGCCACATAGAGCCGCAGGGTGTGGCTCACCGCATTCCGGCTGCGGGAGATGGAGGTGGTGTACCCACTGCCGATGGTGTGGTCCGGCTTGCTGGTGATGCTGCTGACCGGCGGCGCCGAAGCGGTCCCCGTCAGCTGGGATGTGCCGATGTTTCGACCACAGTGGTAGGCCGTGCAGACCATTTTGGTGGCCACCGATGTCCCCAGGGCGTAGATTTTGGCAATTTCCGCCTCGGTGAGTGTCAGGGAGTACGATGTCCCCACCCCCGTCGCCGTGCGGATGAGGGTCGACCCGGCGAACAGCTGCAGGGTGTGGCTCACCGAACCGCGCAGGCGGTTGACGGTGTAGGTTCGGCTGTCGCCGACCACAAAGGTCGGCGCCGTCTGCAGGGCGCTGTTTCCCACTTGGTAACAGGTGGCGTTGGTGTGGGCGTCCCCCACCAGAGTGCTCCCCGAATAGGTGTTGCACCAAACTGTGGCGCCGGCCGAGCCTGCCGAGCCCATGGCCGCGTAGATCTTCTTGATATCCGCCTCTGTAAAGCTCCAGGTGTGGCTGGTCCCCACCCCACTGGCTGTCTTGATGGCCACCCCGCCCACATCCAGTTGAATCGAGTGGGTGAAGTTCCCGCTGGCCCGGCTGATGTTCACCGTCACATTGTCCCCAGCCGTAAAATTGGCAAGGGAAACCGAGCTGGCCCGCGGGATGTCGTCCAGGGAGTTGGAGGAGTTGACATTCACCGTCCCAATGTGTCCAACCCCCGAGATCGTCACGTCCACCCCCAGCGAGGCGGTGATATTCAAGTATTTGCTGCCGTCGGCGTTGTGATAGACCCGCTTGCTGGCGCTGGCCAGCTGTTTGGGGGTGTTCCCCGCGCTGACAGAGCCGATGACCGTCGTAAAGTCGATCTGGTCCCCATCAATGGTGATGTTTCCGTACTTTGTGGCGTTGGCGCTGATGGACCACCCGCCAAAACAGGTGATGTACAGCTGCGCCGAAATGTCGCTGTAGTTTCCCGAAACGCTCTGCGAGGCGCTCCAGGACAGGGTGAGCTGATAGTGCCCGCCCCCGAAATTCGTGTACCAGCTTCCGCTGCTCGCCATCCTCTATTTCCTCCTCTTGTCGGTCTGCGCAAAACTCCGCTTCCGCCCTCAGTCGTTGACGATCCAAAATACCCCGCCCTCGACAGGCATCAAACGCAGAGCGCCACTCTGGTTCCCCCGGCGGCGGACGGTCAGCCCGTCTTCTGCCGTCAATTTGGAGATTCGCCCCTCGTCCTTGTTGAAATAGGCCACATCCTCCCCCGTGTCGGTGTTGTGGATCAAAAACTGCCGGTTGTCGATCCTGGCGGAGAAGGGGTCCCCCGCCTGGGCGACCTCCATTCCCCTTTCGCTCACCGACACACTGCCAGCAATCAGTTCATTTTTCGCCTGCTGCCAAGCCGTGCAGACCAGCCCCTCTACCAGGGTGATGTCCGCCACCCAGAGCCGCCCCTCCTCAACCGAAAAGGCGATTTCTCCGCTCTGGTCCTGGGCGACAAAGGCCCCGGTGTGCTCCGTCCACTCCTCTATCTCGCCCGACAGGTCGATGGTCACCCCGCCAAAGGAGGCGCTTGCCCCGGTCGCGATCCCCTTCTCCAACTTGCAGCGAAAATACCAGGCGTACTGTCCCCCCGGCACCAGCTTCACCGTCTGGGCCAATCTCCCGCTGCTGTTTTCAAGGCCCTCCCCCAACAGGAATGCGGCCCCGGCCGAGGTGTTGCGCCGGCAGTCCGCCCCGTCATCGCAACAGACCGTCCCCGCCACCGTCCAATCCTCCAGCCCCAGGCGGGCGCCGGACGCCCGCACCAGATTGTCGCCCCCCGTTCGGCTGACCGACAGGGTGATCTCCTCCACCCGCTGCTCGATCTCCGAGGCGCGCTTCTGCATCTCCTCCCCGGTGACATAGGTCTCGCTGACCTCGGTGCGCAGGACATCCTTTGCCTGGGTCACCTGGCTGGCGATCACCGCGTCGGTCTCCCCCTTGGTGTAGGTCTCTGAAATGCGCGCATAGGTGGCGTCTGCATCCACCACAAATTCATTTAGCCGCCGCTCCCCGCTGGCAAGGCCTCGGTCCAGGGCCCCGATCTTCTCCTTGATCCCGGTCTCTAGGCGGCGGCCCAGCCCCTCCAAGGTGGCGGTGTTTTTCTCCCTGCAGAGGGGGAAGTCCCGGTACTCCACGATCTGGTGGTCAACTCGTCCCCCCTCCTCCCGGTCCAAAAGGGTCACCACCTGGTGCAGGGCAAAGGTCTGGGCGCCGTCGGCGATCTTGCACTCGTAAGAGCGCTGCGGGACCGCCAGGGTCTTGAGCATCTCAATGGCCCTGTCCTTGAGCTCCTGCGGGTCCTCGCAGTCCTTGTCCCGGTAGCAGGCGGAGATGACCTTGCCGCTGTAGCTGTGGTCCTCCACATATTCCAGCCCCTCATTGACCGAGGCGATGTTCAGCACCTGGCCGCTCTCTCTGTCCTCTTTGCCATAGGGGTAGAGCCGGGTGGCAAAGTCCCCCGTCTCCCCACAAAAGCCCACCGACAGCAAATTCAGCTCGTCTGTCAAAAATTCCCCCGAAGGCGCCACCTCCGAGGGTTTGATGACCTGTAGCAGCCGTTTGGGCACGTCCCACCGGTAACAGACCCCGTGCACCTCTCTGGCCTTCTCCAGCACGTCGAAATCGGTCCCCGCCTCCAGCTCAACGACCCGCTTTTCGCTCACCAGTCCCCCGGTCTCCCAGCGCCACTCCGGGGGCAGATGGCGGGCAAACAGGTCGGGCAGGGTCTCCTCGCTCCTGTACGCCCTGTAAAACCGGCTCTTGAGCTCGTCCAGATCCAGCTGACAGAAAAACTCTCCCGTCTCGCCGTGGCTGTCCCTTTCCTTCACTAGGTACCGGTTTGAGTCGTCCGAGATCACCGACTCCTCCCGTATCTTCAAGTAGACCGGGTCGCTCTTGGGCACCTCAAAGGTCAGTTCATCTGCTCCCCCCTGCTTGTAGGTGACACAGTAACTTCCCGGAATGGGTTCGATGGCGGCCACCGGCCGCTTCCCCTCTCCACACAAAAACAGCAATGCTTCCCCTCCTCATCCGCACGGCAGAGGGGACGGCCTCCACCGCCCTCTCTCGACCGCTGTCATTTTTCCCTTTTCTCTACAAATAAGTGGGCCGAAAGGCGATCTCCACCGGCACAGGGGTCGACAGTTCCACCCGGTTTTCCCCCGGCAACGACGCTGGGAAGGCGGTGAGGTCGGTGTCCAAAAACCGATTTTTCCCCTCGCAGGTGATCTCCTTTTTCACCCCGTCAATCACAAACCGCTCGCCGGCCTTCAAATTGCGCAGGGTGATCCCCGCCACCGTCAACTCCGCCAAATCCTCTGTCGGCAAAATGGACACCACACAGCCCGAAGCCACGTTGCCCCCGTTTTCATAGCTGCTGCTGTCGGACAGGTACACCACCTGCTCGGCCCCCCGCAGGGTGCCGGCCAGGGTGATTTCCAGGTAGAAATAGTGCTCGATCCCCGTCTCCTCCCGACTGCAGTCGGTGAGAAACCCGTCAAACGCCATCTCGCTGCTCTCCCGGGCCACCTCGCACCTCCGACAGGCCTTCATCAGGTTTGACATCCGCCGCTCTGCCTCGTCGTCGCTCTCTCCCCCCACCACAAAGCGCAGTTTCATCTGTCGCAGATCACTGTCCGCCCCGTAGTGGATAAAGTCCGCCGACCCGCTTGTCCTCTGGTGCGCCTCGCTGGCCTTTCCCAGCGAGAGGGTGCATTCCGCCAAGTCGGCGCCAAATGTCGCAAATGCATCTTTGCCGTCGATCCTGCAAATTTCCCCCACCCGGCCGCCTGCTGTTTTTTCCATCAATATTCCTCCCTCCCAAAATAAAAGCCGCCATTTGAGAGTTCGCCTTTCAAATGGTGGTACGAAAAAGGGGCGCCCCTTCGGTGCGCTCCCTCAAAATGTATATTTGCCCCAACCGTGTAAATGGCTTTGCCATGAGACAGAGACATTCCCCTGCCATCGCTGAAAACCAGGATTCCAAATTTCTCTGCTACCTACTCCTATTGGTCGATGCCCCTGCCACTAGTTGCTGCATCAGCTATTGAGAAGTCAAAATCAAGTATTCTTTTATTGTTTCCCTTCAGCTTTCCATCAATACTAAAATAAAAATGGAATCCCCCTCGGTCTTCAGAATAACTTCCCCCATCATCTGCGAGAGACTGTATGCTTTGCTCCACCTGTTCCCGGTCCTCTTGGCTCAATTTCAAACAGTTCAAAAAAGCGTGTATGTATGGCATGCCGACCGTTGCAGGCCCATAGAGGTGAAATTTTGTAATGGTTTTGGCATTCTCCCTCTCTCTTACGGTGATGAGCAGTTCATTTTCAAGTCTGAATTGAGTGAAAACCTCCCGGTAGGGATGAGAAATCCCATAGATGTCAATATAGCTGGAGTGCTCCGTTATCGTGGGCGAAGACAGGTCCCCAATTTCTTCCGCATTGCCGGCGAGCTCTTTTACAATGAGTTTGTCGTAAAGTGCAATAAACTCATCTTTTCCCAGACCCAACCCCTCATCGGCCTGTGCTTCCATCAGCTTTGTTCTCCCGCAACCGGTCAAAAGGGTGGCCGCCACCAGCAGCACCAGCGCATTCTTCAAAAACCTTTTCATGCTCCCCCTCCTCTTATGTCATTTTACAATAATTTTCACATCCAATCAAACAGAATTATTGTTTGTGACAACTCTTCTTTGACCTACTGCTCTGAAAGGTGTTTTGCACGCACCTCTCACCTACAAAAAGAGAAGTTCGGCCCCTACAAGCCGAACTTCTCTTTTCATTGCAAACCATCCGAGCACTCTACTCTATTACCTCGATCCGGTCTGCAAAAACTCGCTTTCCATATAGTGCCTTCCCCGTATCCCCATAAACTCGGATCCGCTGTCCCACCTCAAACTCGATGAAGCCGTGGAACCTATACGCGTACTCAATATGGTATTCCTTCCCCGTATCGTCTACAATACCCATATTGGTCAGGGATCCAGTCACCCTTGCTGGCGGTAAATGAATCCAGGAAATCTCTCCTTCTGCTACCACTTTGGTTCCTGCATTCAGTTCTATGTCATACAATTCCGGCGTGATCGGCTCGTACTCCTCCTTGTTTACTTCTGAGAATCCATACCGGCTCGCCTTGTAGATCCACACATGGGACGTGCTGCCATCGGGGCAAATCACCACCCGCATCTCCCCGCACTCCACTATTTTACTGTACTCGTCTTCGCTGTAGCTGTCGATCAGCTCCTTGACCTTCTCCCGCGCTCCCGCTTCGTCTAAGTTCTCGTCCCAAACCAGAAACGTCGCTGTCAAGAGGTCTCGCAGGCCACTCGCTTGTTTCCGGGGGTCAAAATACAGGTCGTACTCCCCTGTGTAGTTCTTCTTCGTGTCTACATCGGGATAGACACTGGCGATGTTTTTAACTCCGTCCGGTGTTCTTACCTCAAAAACTTCTGTTCCCAAGTCAGAATCATAGTATACACCGCGCTCTATATTGTACGCCAGCTCATACGTCTCTGCCTTTTCCCCGTACTCCTCCCATAGCCCCTCTACAAAGTTCTTCGCCTCTTCCGGTTGTGACTGTGGATCCTTTTCCACATCGAGTTCATCCTCATAGGGAATACATCCTATCAATCCCACTAAGCAGCAGCACAAAACCAGCAGAAAGCACAGTCCCCTCTTCATTGATCTACCCTCCTTCGCAGATTTCTTATTTTCAGTATACTCTGCTTTGGAAGGTTTTGTCAATTAACTCAAGTTTCGAGCCAATACCCGTGAAATCGTTGGTGCAATTGACCGTCCTACTCGTTCCCCGTCCAACTCCACCATATTGGTCGTTTCAATCATCGCATCCACAGTAGACCGTACTTGAATTGGGCTCTCTCGCAATGCTCTGGCCAGTTTTTCCGCCAGTTCATCACTGTTTTGACCCGCTAGCTGCACCGTCTCCTCAAAAACTCCATTCACCTGTTGAACGATATCCTGCCCCGGCAAATCTGGCAAGGTCAATCGCGCATTCTGGAGGCCTTTTTCCAGCCGCCCTATTACTCCCTTGGCAATGTCGTCGCTCTGCTGGTAGAGGCCCTTTTCTTCGTCTTCCATCCCCAACAGCCCACCCTCCATCACAAAGCGGAATATCTTGCGGGTCTCTCTGGAGGGAGAATGCTCGTCAAAAGCCTTGCGTAACCGACTGAGGATTCCTTTGCCAATGTTGATTGCCTTGCTAAAAAGGCTTGGTTCTGACTTTTCCATCTCCTCCACCATCGGTTTCATTGCTTTTTCCATAGCTTCTCTCGTCTCTTTGGGCATCGAATCATAGCTAGAGACAATGGCTTCTGCCGTCTTCTGCGCGTTTTCGTCGAGCTTTCCACCATACATCTCACTATTGGCCGCCATCCCCATAAAAACACCCAGTTGCTCAACTTCGTTTTGGGACATGTCCTTTGTCAGGCTTTTCCAAATGCTGCTCATTCGATTCTGGTGTTCTGAAGTCTCTCTCCCAATGGCCAAGTTTTTTTCCTCTTCGCTTGTCCATTGCTGCTCATTAAGCGCTTCAATTGTTTCTGTGTATCGCTTGTTCTCATCTTCCATGGATTGATGATTCGCCCCCACCTGCTTAGTAAAAATATCCTGCAGACCTGCTTGCTCTGCATACCCGCTGGCAAAGGCCGCCGTCACTTCTCCTACCTCAGCGTTGGCTGCTTCAATAGATTTCTTTTTTTTGTCCATAAGCGCAGTGTACTCTTCAGCGTATTTGGTATTTTCCATTGTGGCTTCTTCGCCATACCTCTGGTTGAGAAGTACCAGCTCCTGAGTAGTCTGTTCTTCTATAAGTGCTTTTTGCTTGTCTGCCTGTTCCTGGGCGGTGGCGATCCACTGCTCCGCATTGACCTGATATTCCTCAAGGGACATGTCGTGGGTTTCCGCCATCATTACAGCCTGCTGTGCAATTGCCTCGCTCTTCATCTGTTCAGCTGCGACCTGCTGACTGTTGAGCTCTTCTAGCTTGGCAAAATACTCATCAAGGTTATTGGACTGTTCTGTAGTATACTCTCCATTTGCCGCCATGGCCTCTTGAATCAAGTCTCGAATATTTGCCTGAACCTCTTGAATGTCCTGTACGATCTCTGTCTGTTTTTCAGCAGAAACAAACAAGCTGTCGTCAAAACTAGTCAAGTAACCCTGTGCCGTTTGGACTCCTTCTTGAAATCCGTTGAATCCACTGGCAATCAATTCCCCGGTTTTTGCCCGCGCCTCCTCAATATTTTTTACGTAAGCACCTATTCCCGCGCCTAAAAGGCCAATAGCCGTCGTAGCCAAGGCAGACGGAGAGACCATCTCCAAAAGTGTCTGTCCCAATCCCAAACCCTTTTCGCCAGCGTTGAATAAAGACTCACCTGCGTTAGCCGCAGCCTCGCCTACGTTGCCAGCCGCATTTGCAAATCCCCGAGTCCCTTCAGTGGCGTTTAGAAAACCCTCTAACATTTGCTGAATGCTCTCTACCGCTGTTTCATTTTTTATTTTTAGATGATCCAGAGCATTCTCTACTAGAGAAATAGGCGCTGCCAAAAGGCCATAGCTCTGAGCTGCCTCACTTAGAGGGCCACTCAAAACGCCCAACTCGCTTCCCATGTTTGAAGTACTCGTTGCCAGCCGCTCCATCTCATCTCGAACACGACGGATCTGATACTCCAAATTTTCTAGCTCCTTGAGCTCTTCACTCATCTATTCACCCCCAATCTCTGATAAAATTGTGAAAATCCCACTGCCTGTTCGCGGTATCGGGGTGCCTCCCCGCTCTTTTCCATAAGCGCAATATACGCGCAGGCTTCATCAAAACAGTAGGCAGTGTATTCGTCAGCGAGTCCCAAAATCTCACTTGGCCGCTTTTGGTACAGCTCTGCCATTCGGATCACCGGATTTGCCCCCCTGCCCTGTACGAAAGTTGGCAAGGGCATTGACCCCCGTTTGCATAAAGCCGTAAATACTGTATAGTTGCAGGTCTGTCAAACTCAGGCCGGCGGCCTTGATCTCTTCAAAGGTGGGAGCGACCAGACATGCCTTTGCCACCTGCATCAGCACCTCTGCCGTCTGCCGAAACTGCTCGCCGTCGTATCCCAGGGATTGGCTTACCCCGTCCTGAAATAGTTTGGCCGCTGAACCAAGCAGTGGGTTGGGGATTTCTCCTTCCACAATCAACTCGACAAGGGAAGGCCTGCGCAGTCGAACGATAAACGGCTGCTCAGGGGTAAAGCCGGGCAGTTCCACCTCGCTGCCGTCGGCGTATTTGCGCAGCTCTTCAATGGTTGTAACAGCCATCCTTCTCTCTCCTATTTACCGGGGGCCGGAGTGACGGCGTCGACATCGGGCAGCTCGTCCACGTAGGAGAGCTCATACGGCGCCTCGCCCTTGCCGGGGGCCGAGTTGATGACATACTCGTGCAGGCGGAAAACCCCATCCTCCGAGTTGATGCCGACGGGCTGGCCGGTGCAGCCGGGGTAACGGACCTTCTCGTACTTGATCACATTGCCGCCCTGGTCGATCTGCGAGGAGTATGCCTCCAGCACGAACTTTTTGGGCTTGTAGGCCTCTCCCACAACAGGGGGGGTGTAACCGGTGATCTCCCCCGCCTCGTTGCGGGTGAGGGTGCCGCCCTGCATCACTTCGATAAACTCCAAAATGGTCATATTGTCGGTCAGGGTGAGGGTGTGGCCAGTAATGGTTTTCACCTCGGGCTTTTGCGCTTTGAGCACACCCTTGATGATCAGCTTCACCGCCTCGGTCACCTCGACCAGCGGTTCCACCCCCAACTTGGTATTGGAGGTGACGGCCAAACCCTTCTCCTCGCCCTCAGGGGTCACGACGATCATACAGCAATCGATCATCGCCATCTCGGTTCCTCTTTTGATTTCAGATACTGCCATTGTTGCATTCTCCTTTTCATTTCAATAAAATTTGTTTCTTATAGACAACATCAAATGTTGCCTGCCCTCCTGAAAAAAAGAAGCGGAGGGTCCGTCTTCTTTTCTCCAATATCATCTTAGCACACGGCGGAGGGACAAAAAAGGACATCCTCCCTCAAGGGCGCTGCCCTTCACCCCGCTTTGACAAACTGACCTCTCCCCGCCAACTCTTTTACCGCCAAATTGTGCAGGCGGGCGGCGTGGCGCAGGCTGTACCCCAGCGCGTCGCCGGTCTCCTCCCAATTCTTTCCCGCCAGGTATCGCATCTGCAAAACCGCCCGCTGCTCCCCGCTGTCCACCGCCGCAATGGCCCTATCCACCGCTTCCTTGGTCCCCCGCAGTCGCTCGACCTGCTCCAGAAGGGCCTCTTCCAACTCTACGATCCGCTCAACGGTCTCTTCGAGACGGTTTTTCCGGCTCCCCTGTACCCGCTCACCGCCAATTGCACCCGTGGTCTTGACCGCCAGGCACCGGCACCTGGCCAGCTCTTCCGCGCGCACCTCTATCTCCCGCTCGCACTCCAGATACTGGCGCAAAAACGCCTTGACCCGCTCTTCCTCTGTCGCCATCTCCACACCTTCTATCTCTTGTACCGGCGCCGGATCATCTCCGTGCGCTCCATCTCCGTCTGCCGGACATCCCTCTCCCGCTCCTGGGCCCTCCTTCGCTCCTGCAACAGTTCCTCCCCGTGCTGCCGCATCAACTGAAACGCCAGGCAGTGCTCCCGGTCACAGGGTCTCTCCTCCTTGCAGTTGTAACAGGGGTAAATCATTTTCTCTCCTCCTTTGCCGATCCAACCGGTATTTTTCTCTGTCGCTGTAAGGGCGCGTCACTCCGCAGCCCCGCCGACGCGATAGATTTCTCCAACCTCTCCGTGCGATCCACTCTGGCCTTCCCTCTCTTTTAACTCTAAAAAGAAACAATTTAAGCGATATTTATATCGTTTTCGCTACTCTGTAGCCAGCATTGACCCTCTCGCCAGTTTCGTCTCTGCCCGGCATCGGCTGTATCTCTATGATAGTACAAGAACATTTGTTTTTCAATGTACAATAGACAAGAATCTTGCACTATCTTTTAAAACGGTTTTTGGCTATTTCGTTGCGAATCAAAAACGGCGCATCTCTTTCTGTGCTCGCTCCGCGATCCCCTTTCCCCTTTTCCCCTCTCTTGGCGAATGTTCCCCGAACCGGCCGCACATAATTGCCATAGACCCACCAATAAGAGAAGACGGGAGGGGCCTATGCCCCTCCCCCTCTCCGCGAAAGGAGTTCACTGATGAAATTCTACAAGTGCGAAATCTGCGGAAAGATCGTCGAGATGATAGAGGAGGCCCCCGTCCCCACCGTCTGCTGTGGCCAGCCCATGGGGGAACTGCACCCCGGCACCACCGACGGCGCGGTCGAAAAGCACCTCCCCGTCGTCCAGATCGACGGCAATGCCGTTCATGTCTGCGTCGGCTCTGCCGAGCACCCCATGACCCCTGAACACTCCATCCGCTGGATTGCGCTGGAGACGAAAAATGGCGTCCGCCAGTGCAAGTCTCTCTCCCCTGACCAGCGGCCGGTGGCCACCTTTTGGCTGGACCCCGACGACCGGGCCGAAGCGGTGTACGAGTACTGCAACCTCCACGGCCTCTGGAAAGAGGAGTACCCCTTCCAATAAAAGGCAAAAAAGCGAGAAGCTGCCTCCCCCCACGGAGAAACGGCTTCTCGCCTTTTTAGTTCTCGCCTGCCTGTTCACCCGCGGCCCCATCCGCACGCCGCTTTTCCGCCCGCTGCCGGGCGCGTGACGCTTTTTCCCGGTAAAAGGCGTCGATCTGTTCGTCCGGCCGGCAGAGCGTCCGCCGGGCGGAGAAGGTCTTGCCGGTGCGCCACAGCTTGAGCCGCACGAAAAACCGCCCGTGCTTGGGGCAGGCAGCCACGGCAATGCGCTTCTCGCCGTTTTGCTCTACCCACTCGCCCCTCTCCAGCGGACGCCCACACACAGGGCAGGGGATTTCCCCCACCGCCCCTTCCAGAGCGGCCGCCGGGTCCGCCAGCCCCCGAAACCCGGCGCTGGCCAGCACATCGGCACAGAGGAGGGCGGAGGTGGCGTCCCGGTACCCGGCGATCCCCTTGTCCAAGTCCAGCCGGGCGGCGATCTGGGCGGTGCTGCGGGCATCGTGTAGGGCGTCGTGGGCCGCGTCGTCTGGGGCCAACCCCAGCTTTTCCAGTCCCGAGGCCAGAGACCACTGCCGGTTCTCCCCCGTCACCTGCTCGTTGAAGAGCACCTGCAGGTTATAGGGGGCGGCGATCCAGTCGGTGGGCAGGCCGTGCAGCCGGGCGTTCTCCTTGAGCAGCGGGCCGTCGTCGTGCCCCCAGGTCAACAGGGCAAAATCCTCCCCGCACCAGCGGTGAAAGGCGTCCAGCGCTTGGGGGAAGGTCATCCCCCCCGCCAACATCTTCTCGTCGATGCCGGTGAGTTTTTTGACGTACCGGTTCATCTTGGTGTAGCGGCAGGGGCGGACCACCGCCTCAAAGCTGTCCGCCACCCGCTTTTCCCCGTCCAATTTCACCGCGCCAAACTGAATGATCTCCCCGGCCAACCCCTCGATAGCCCGGTCCTGCGAGACCGGCTGGTTCCACTCCAAATCCAAAATCACATAGTTCATCCGTCTTATCCCCTCACGGTTCCCGGTCGCTGTTTTCCGCCATCAGCCGCGCAATGTCGTCCTCCCGGTAGCCCAACAATCGACCAAAATCCACCGCCAGCCGTTCCCTCGCCGCCCCCCGGTAGGCCCCGTCGGCCAGCAGTCGCGCCTTCTCCTCGCCAATGGCCCGGTAGGCCGCAATGTCCTCCTCCCGGCGGTAAAACACCAGGTTGTAGCTGCCCTCGTTGAGGGAGCGGGGAAACAGGTCGGTCACCAGCCCCCCGTTCTCCAAAAAACAGTGCACACCGTATTTCCGGCAGAGCTCTTCCGCCACCGGCAGGTAGCTGTCCCGCTCCTCCCGGGTGGGGCAGGGATGGCTCAGGGCGATCCTCTTGACCCGGGCGTGGACCATCTCGCAAAAGGCGTCCATCACCCCGCACTGGTAGGAATAGACATCGATTTCCCGCTCCATCTGCATCCCCTTCTCCCCCGTCCCAAGCCGGGCGATCTGCTCCCCCTACCATACCATTTCCCAGCGGCCCCGGTCAATGCCCGCCCGCCAAAAAAAGAGCCCGGTCAGGCCGTCGCCTCCCGGGCTCTTCTCCTGTACTGGCGCCGTCCCCTAGTGCATCCTTCCGCCCTGTTGGCCGGGCGCACCGCCCATCTGGCCGCCGCCCATTCCCCCCTGGCCATAGGTGGTGGCCAGCTCGGACAGGGTCACCTCCGCCGTCTGGCTGCCGGCGCACAGGGTGTAGCTCTCCCCCTGCTTCATTGCAGGGCAGCTGACCGCCACCGACTGGTAGGCCTTCTGGGGGCTGTAGCTCACCAGGGTATTGCCCGCGCTGTCCTTGAGGGCAAACGTAGTCCCCGCCGCCACCGGCGAGGGGAAATTGCAGAGGATGGAGCCCTGGGTGGAACCGCCGGTAAAGCCCATCGCCATCCCCACACTGCCGACCGCCACCACGGTGCCGCCGCTGACTTCGCCGCTGCCGTCGTAGTCGAGGGCCCCGTTGCCCCCGTCGGTGGGCCCGTCTACATAGACGGTGCCGCCGCTGATCTGCAAGCTGCCGTTGGAGTCGATGCCGTCCCCGGCCGCGTCTATCCTGAGCACCCCGCCTGAAATGGAGATGGTGGCCGCGTCCCCGTCGCCGGCAAAGCTGTTCTGTCCCGGCCTGCCGCCCAGGGAGGAACCGTCGTTCCCCCCCGCTGCGTTGAGGCCGTCGTCGCTGGCCACCAGGCCGATCTCACCGCCGGAGATGTCGATGTGCAGCCCCTCGATCCCCTCGTAGCACTTGGCGATCTCGATGGTGCCGCCGCCGATCTGCAAACTGCCGTCGGCGTGGATGCCGTCGTCCCCCGAGGAGAGGCGGAGGGTCCCGTCCGTGACCGTCAAATCGCCGTTGCAGTGGAGGGAGTCGTCCGACGAGTCGATGTCAAAGGTGCCGCCGTTGACGATCAGCTCGCTCCCCGCCTTCAGCCCCTTGGCGCTGTCCCCGCTCTGGGCGCCGGCGGTGTCGGTCTGCTGGGCCGCGGTCTGCGCCGTCTGGGCGCCGGCGGGGGCCGCATCAGGCGCGCCGCCCATCCCCCCGGGCATCCCTTTACCCGGCCTCTCTCCGCCGGGCATGTCGCCGCCCCACTGGCCCCAGCCGGGCTGAGCCTCGCCGGCGGCGTCGGTGCTGGCGTTGGCGCTGCCCCCGCCGCTCACCACTTCAAAGGTCCCCCCGTCGATCCAGAGGACCGTCTCCGCCTGCACGCCGTCGTTGCCCGCGTTCAGGGTGAAAGTTCCCCCGGCAATGTAGACAAAGCCCCGCCCGGCGTCCTCGGCGTTGCTCGACTGAATGGCGTCGGTCCCGCTGGTGAGAACAAAGGTCCCGCCCCCGATCTTGACGCAGTCCTTCCCCGACAGGGCCTGCCCCGCCGCGGTCACCGTCAGCGCCCCGCCGGTGATTACCAGGTCGTCCTTCGAGACGATGCCGTGTTTGTAGTTGCCGTTCACTGTCAGCGCGCCGGAGCCGTTGACGGTCAGGTCCGCCCGGCTGAAGACAGCGCCGTCAAGGTTGCCGTCGGCCTCGTCCAGGGAGTAGCTCCCCCCGTCGCTCAGGGCGTTTTCGCTCCCCTCCGCCAGGGTTACAAAGACCTTGTCCCCCTGGGCGATGTAGAGGGCCGGGCCGGTGCTGCAGTGCACCGTCACCCCCTGCAGCACCAGCTGCACCTTCTCCTCTTTCCCCACCGAGACGCGGATCTGCCCCTCGTCCCACTGTCCGGAAAGGAGGTAGGTCCCCTCGGCGGAGATGGTCAGCACCCCGGCGTCCAGGGCCGCACCGCTGCCAGTGACGGTCGCGCCGGAGCCGTCAAACGCCACCTTGGTGGCGGTCCCCTCGTCGTATCCCACGTCCAGGTCCCGGGCGGTAAAGGTGATGTCGATGTCGGCGGCGGAGACGGCGGGCGCGCCGCTCTCCTCCTCTCCGGTCTCTTCGGCGGTCTTCTTCCCGCACCCCGCCAGACTCCAAAGGGCCAAGGTCGCCGCCAACAGCAGCGCCAGCTTCTGTCTTTTTCTCCCTGTCAAATCCATACGCCTTCTTTCTCCACTCACAGCTCCTCGGTGAGGAGGGGGAGGCGGCCGCAGACAATTTCTAGATTGCCGTTCCGGCAGCGCAGTTCGTCCAAAAACACTTTTTCCTGGGCCGGGTCCCGCAGCGCGATGCGGTAGTCCAGCCGGTAGAGGCTGCCCATGTTGGTGGTCTTGACCTGCTCCAGCTTCCAGTGGGCGGTATAGCGGGCAAACAGGTCGTCAAAGAGGTCGGTGTAGTCCAGCGTCTCGGGGATGGTGATCTTCAGCTCCTTTTCCAGCTGTTTTTGCTCCCCGAATCGCAAGCAGGTGTAGAGGATGCTCGCCCCGCCGATGACCAGCACGAAGAGGGCGGCCGCCGCCAGGTAGCCCATGCCGGTGGCCAATCCCACCGCCATGGCCAAAAAGATGCTGCAGATCTCCCGGGCGCTGCCGGGGGCCGAGCGAAAGCGCACCAGGCTGAAGGCCCCCGCCACCGCCACCCCGGTGCCCAGGTTGCCGTTGACCATCAAAATCACCATCTGCACCACCGCCGGCAGCAGGGCCAGGGTCATGACAAACCCCTTGGTGTAGCGGTTGCGGAAGGTGTGGATGGCGGCGATCGCCGCCCCCAGCGCCAGCGAGGTGGCGGTGCAGAGGAGCAGCTTCCCCAAGGAGAGGGTCGCCGCGGCGGACGAAGTCGTCAAAATACTGGCAAAAAGCGAATCAAGCACAGATGGATGCCCCTTTCTCTTTCAGGTCTCGGTCGTCTGCGGGGGCGCTGCCCCCCACCTTCTGGCAGTAGGCGCTGCCGTATTTGGAAAAGGAGATGGGGAAGACCCCCTGCCCGCCAAGGGCGTCTGCCAGCCAGAGGGGCAGCGCCCCCGGCGCCTTGATCTCCATCAGCCGCTCTCCCGGCCGCGGCAGCGGGTCGCCCCAGACCCCCTCCCGCAGGGAGAGGGCCTCCTCCCGCCAGCGGATGTCCCGGTCAAAGGTCACCCGCAGCCCCTCGTCCCGCACCCCGCAGAGGGCGACCCGCTCGCAGGTGATGAGCATCCGCGGGGCGACTTCGCCGTAAAAGCGGCAAAACCAGTCGATCTCCCGGGTGATCTGGCTGGGATTTCCCGCCGGTTGGCCGCGGTAGAGGTAGGCCTCCGCCTCATCCAAGGTCATCTGCACCCGCCGCTTGTAGACGATGCCCCCGCATTTTTTCTTCAGCTCCGCAAAGACCGGGTCGCCGCCGCTTACCTCGCCGTAGCTGCGCAGCCGCAGTTTTTCCTTGTAGCCGGGCTTCTCCAGCGAGCGGCGGATCAGCCGGTAGCTGGGGGTGTCGAAATAGACGCTGCACACCGTGCTGCGGCCGTACTGGTCGGGTTCGGTGCGCCCCTCCATCTCTCGACGAAGGGCCCGGTACTGCCCGGGGGTGAGGAGATACTTTTTTTCATAGCGCTCAAAGACGCCCTGGTAATCCCCCATTTCGCTGCCTCCTTTTTGCATTCGGCAGGGGTCTCCCCCCGCCTTTTCTCAAAGTGTACAGGGCCAACCTAAAAACAACTTAAGGCCCTCGACCCCTTCGGCCAAAAAGGGCGCATGTTCCCCCAAGCCCTCCCCGAAAAGGGAAGGGGGAACAAAAAAACAGCTCCCAGCAGACGGCCGTCCGCTGAGAACTGTTTTTTTGCTTATTTCCGCCCCTCCGGGCCCTCTATCCCCGCCGCCCGCAGGACTGCCAGAAAGCAAATCTCCCCCTCGCTCCGGCGGGCGGTGATCCTGCCGCCGTGGGCCTCGGCGATGGCGCGGGCGATCGAGAGGCCGATGCCGTACCCGCCGGTGGCGCGGGCGCGGGAGGAGTCGGCCCGGTAAAAGCGGTCGAAGAGCCTGTCCAAATCGCCCTCGGGCAGGCTGTCGGCGGTATTGGCCACCTCCAAAAAAGCGCCCCGCCCCCGGCGGCCGGCCCGCAGCTGGATGCGCCCCCCCTCACCGGTGTATTTGACGGCGTTGTCCAGCAGGATGGACACCAGCTGCCGCACCCCGCCCTTGTCCCCGCAGAGGGAGACCCCTGGCTCGATTGCCAGCTCGAGGGTCTGCCCCCTCTGCCGGGCGGGGGCGAGAAAGGGCTCGGCCGCCTTCTCCACCACGTCGGAGAAGGAGAAATCGCTCAGGGAGAGGGCGACCCTCCCCTCCTCCATGCGGGACAGGGCCAGCAGATCCCTGACCAGCCGCTCCAGGCGGGCGGTCTGGTTGCGGATGCTCTCGGTCCACTGGTTGGCCCCGCCCTCCAGCTCCAGCACTTCGGTGTTGGCCGAGATGACCGCCAGAGGGGTCTTGATTTCGTGTCCGGCGTCGGTGATGAACTGCTTTTGCTTCTCCAAACTCTCCATCACCGGGCGCACCGCCCGGCGGGAAAAGACGCTCACCAGCACCAGCACCACCAAGAAACTGGCCGCCGCCACCCCGCAGGAGACCGCCAGATAGAAAAGCCCGGTGCGCATCTGGCTGCTGCAGTCGACAAAGACCACCATGCTCCCGCCGCCGCTGGCGGTCTTCAGGTATTTGTAACTGCCCTTGTAGCCGCCCGTCCGCCCCGAGGCGAGCACCTCCTCTGCCAGGCTCCGGGCCTCCTGGGAGGAGAGTGCGGCAATGTGGCTGGTGTCCAGCTGGGAGACCTGCCCCACCCCGTCGGCCCACACCACAAAATAGCGGGTCTCAAAGGGGGTCTCCTCGGTCATGCCGGGGCCCAACAGCCCCTCTTTCAGGGGCTTCTCTCCCCGGTGGGGCTCCTTCCCCCCTGCCGGGAACCCGCCCCCATTTTGGGAGATCAGCTCCAGCAGCCGGTCCGCTCGCCGGTCCATCTGCACAAAGTTCACGGCGTTGATGGCCCCCACCAACACCACCATCACCGCCAGAAGGGAGCCCATGGCGATGAGGACGAACTTGCGCTGCAGCCGCTTGATCATCCCCTCTCCTCCAACCGGTAGCCGATGCCGCGGGCCGCCTGGATCTGCACCCGACTCTCCAGGGCCGCCAGTTTCTTGCGCAGCCCCGAGAGGGTGACCCAGACCACGTTGACCTCGGCCTCCGCGTCAAACCCCCAGACGTGCTCCATCAACTGCTCGGTGGAGAGGTAGCGCCTGGGGTTTTGCAGCAGCATTTCAAGCATCTGAAACTCCTTGTTGGCCAACCGCTGGGCCCGCCCTCCACAGCGCACCTCAAAGCGCTCCCTGTCCAGGGAGAGATCGCCAAAGGTAAGGGTGTTGGGGGCGTATACCTCCCGGCGGCGGGTCATGGCGCGGATGCGGGCCAACAGCTCCCCCATGGCGAAGGGCTTGCTCAGGTAGTCGTCGGCCCCGCCGTCCAGCCCGGCAATGCGGTCCTCGATCTCGGCGCGGGCGGTGAGGAGGAGCACCGGCGTCGAGACCCCCTGCTCCCGCAGCCGGGCCAGCACCTGCAAACCGTCCATCTTCGGCATCATGATGTCCAGGACAATGCCGTCGTACTGGCCGCTCTCGCCATAGGCCAGGGCGTCCTCCCCGTCGTAGACGGCGTCCACCTCGTAGCGGTTGTGGCGCAAAATGGCCACCAGGGCGGCAGAGAGCTCCCGCTCGTCCTCGGCCAGCAGCAATCGCACAGCGCCTCTCCCCTCTCCTCTCACCGCCCCGGCCGGCAGCCCCTCTCTCCTGTCGGGTGCCCCCGGGGGACATCTCCCCCCGCCCGCGGCGTTTTTCCCATTATACCCCGGCGGCGGGGAAAACCCAAGGCCGCGGCAATCGATTTTTTCTTTTCATCCTACCACCCCCACCTAAAATCAACTTAAAAAAAATGCCCGTTCTCATCCCTTGTCTTCCCTTGTCTTCCCTTGCCCTCCCTTGCCCTCCCTTGCCCTCCCTTGCCCTCGTCCCCCGCGCCGGGTATAATGGAGAAAACAAAAGTTTGCCCACACGGCACAGAGGAGGGAGAGCCGCTTGAAACAGCAGAGCTTTTTTGATTCCCGCACCCAGTCGCAGCCCCTGGCCGCCCGCCTGCGGCCGGAGACGCTGGAGGAGTTCGCGGGCCAGCGCCACCTATTGGGGAAGGGGAAGATCCTGCGCCAGCTCATCGACCAGGATTTGATTTCTTCCATGATCTTCTGGGGGCCGCCGGGGGTGGGCAAGACCACCCTGGCCCGCATCATCGCCCGCCGCACCCAGGCGGAATTTGTGGATTTCAGCGCCGTCACCAGCGGCATCAAGGAGATCAAAGAGGTGATGGCGGCGGCCGAGCGCAGCCGGATGATGGGGGACCGGACCATCCTCTTTGTAGACGAGATCCACCGCTTCAACAAGGCCCAGCAGGACGCCTTTCTCCCCTATGTGGAGCGGGGGAGCATCACCCTCATCGGCGCCACCACCGAAAACCCCTCCTTTGAAATCAACTCGGCCCTCCTCTCCCGCTGCAAGGTCTTTGTGCTCCAACCCCTAAAGGAGGAGGAGATCGCCGAACTGCTCCGCCGCGCCCTGACGGACGAGCGGGGCTTTGGCAAGTTGCAGGTGGAGATGGCCGACGAACTGGTGCGGGCGGTGGCCGCCTTTGCAAACGGCGACGCTCGTACCGCCCTGGGCACCCTGGAGATGGCCGTCCTCAACGGAGAGCGGCAGGGAGAGCGGACGGTGGTCACCCGGGAGAGCCTGGAGCAGTGCATCAGCAAAAAGTCCCTCCTCTACGACAAGGGGGGCGAGGAGCACTACAACCTGATTTCGGCCCTGCACAAGTCGATGCGCAACAGCGACCCCTCGGCGGCCATCTACTGGCTGGCGCGGATGTTGGAGGCCGGGGAGGACCCCCTCTACGTGGCCCGGCGGCTCATCCGCTTTGCCAGCGAAGATGTGGGGATGGCCGACAGCCGCGCCCTGGAGGTGGCGGTGGCCGCCTACCAGGCCAGCCACTTCATCGGCATGCCCGAGTGCTCGGTCAACCTGGCCCACGCGGTGACCTACCTCTCGCTGGCCCCCAAATCAAACGCCCTCTACGCCGGGTACGAGAGCGCCAAGAAGGACGCCCTGGGGATGTTGGCCGAGCCGGTGCCCCTGCAGATCCGCAACGCCCCCACCCGCCTGATGAAGGAGCTGCACTACGGCGAGGGGTACGAGTACGCCCACGACGCCGACGAGAAGGTGACCGCCATGCAGTGCCTGCCCGACTCCCTGCTGGGCAAGCGATACTACCAGCCCACCGACCAGGGCTCGGAAAAGCGCTACCGGGAGCGGCTGGAGCAGATCGAGCGGTGGAAGCGGGAACACGGCTGGAAGGGATGACCCCCTCCCCCCCTGCAAAATCTCTGTCATTTTTCTCCCCGATCGGTTGCCATTTCGGGCAGCTGTGGTAGGATAGGGGTGACCCCGTGCTGGGCGGCCCACCTGGCGTCGCCCCCGGCGCCCGTCTGGAAAGAGGCGTCTCAACAATGACCCACTGGCAGATCGCCCTGGTCTGTGCCACGGGCGCCCTGGCCCTGCTGGGCGGCGTCCACACCGCCTTTGCGGCGAGGGGCCGCGGCCCCATCCTTTCAAACACCTATCTCTGAAAGGGGAAAGCGGAGCGGCGCCGGGCGGACAAACGGGGCGAATACCGCCTGGTGGCGGTGATTTTTGGCGGGCCGACCGCCTTTTTCGCCCTGGAGACCGTCCCCATCCTCACCCTGTCAAAAATCCCCTTCCTCTGCGCCCTGGGCTTTGACATGGTCTAAGCCGTCGCCGACGCGGGGAAGAGCGGGAAAAAATAGCTGGCCGCAGCTCTGCGCGGCGAAAAAAGGAGTGCTGTCGTCTTGAAGACCATTTTGCTTGTATTGCTCGACCGGTGGGCCGACTGGGAGGGCGCCTATCTCGCCTCCGCCCTGGGAATGCTGGCCCCCGGCAAATACGCCGTCAAAACCGTCTCTTTGACCGGGGAGCCCGTCTCCTCCATCGGCGGGGTGCGGGCGCTGCCCGACTTCTCTGTGGACGGGGCGCCGGAGGAGTACGAGGCCCTCTTTTTGATCGGCGGCCTCTCCTGGCGGGAGGAGAGCGCCCGCCGGGTGACCCCCCTGGTGAAGGACTGTCTGGCCAAAGGGCGGGTGCTGGGCGGCATCTGCGACGCCGCGGGCTTCCTTGGGACCGTCGGGGCCCTCAACCAGGTGCGCCACACCGCCAACGACCTGGGGGACTTGAAGCGCTGGGCAGGGGATGCCTACACCGGGGAGGAGCGCTACCTCACCCGGCAGGCCGTGCGGGACCAAAACATCGTCACCGCCAACGGCACCGCCGCCCTGGAATTTGCCAAAGAGGCCCTGTTGGCCCTTGACGCCGCCCCCGAGCCCCTCATTCAGGAGTGGTTTGCCTTTCACAAGCTGGGCTACTACAACGCCCCCCTGTCGACCATGTCGTGATCGACCCGGCCCGCCAAAGGCGGCGGCCGCCTTTCCCCCCGCAAAAAATGAGAGAGAGACGAGGGTATCGCAATGGGACTGTTAAAGGGTTACAGCAAAGAGGAAAAGAGCTGGATGATGTACGACTGGGCCAACTCGGCCCACAGCGTGGTGGTGGTCACCGTGCTGCCCATCTTCTACGGCACCGTGGCCGGCTTCACCCGGGACTCCGCCAGCAGCATGGCCACCTGGGGGTACTGCACCAGCATCGCCATGTTGCTGGTGGCCCTGTTGGCCCCCATCCTGGGGGCGCTGGGCGACTTCTGGGGCTGGCGCAAGCGGCTGTTCTGCATCTTTTTGGCGGTGGGGGTCCTCTCCTGTGCCGGGCTGGCCATCACCCCCCTCACCGGCTTTACCGACACCGCCGTGGCCGAGCGGGTGGGCCTCTGGATCTTGGGGCTCTACGTTGTCAGCCAGGTGGGCTTCGCCGGGGCCAATCTCTACTATGACAGCTTCCTCGTCGACGTCACCTCCCCCGAGCGGATGGACCAGGTCTCCCTGCTGGGATACGGGCTGGGCTACATCGGGGGGAGTACCATCCCCCTACTCCTCTTCCTCCTCCTCAACTTGGTGGGGGTGGAGATGATCTACTGCCTGAGCTTTGCCTTTGGCTTCACCGCCCTTTGGTGGCTCTGTTTCAGCTGGCCGCTGCTCAAAAATGTCCGCCAGAAAAGCGGTGCGCCCTACCGCCCCGGGGCGGTGGGACAGGCCCTGAAGGGGCTGGGCAAAACGGTGAAGGAAATTGTTCGCCACCGGCAGATGCTGGTCTTCCTGCTGGCCTATTTCTTCTATATCGACGGGGTGAACACCATCATCCACATGTCCACCAGCTACGGCGACACCCTGGGCCTGGGCTCCACCGAAATGCTGTTGGCCCTGCTGCTGGTGCAATTGCTGGGGCTGCCCTTCGCCCTGCTCTACCAAAAACTGGCCGGCCGCTTCGGCGCCCGGACCATGGTGGGGGTCGGCATCGGCATCTACATGTGCATCTGTGTCTTCGGCTTCTTCATCCGCTCCATCTGGCAGTTCTGGGTGCTGGCCATCCTGGTGGCCACCAGCCAGGGGGGCATCCAGGCCCTCAGCCGCAGCCTCTTCGGAAAGATGATCCCCGACCGCTCCCGCTCGGGCGAATTCTTCGGCTTCTACGACATCTTCGGCAAATTCTCGGCCATCATCGGCCCCAGCGTGGTGGCCCTGGCCTCCTCGGTGGCGGCCTCGGTCATCCGCTCCTCCCGGGGGATCGCCGCCGACGCCCCGGCCGCCGTGCTGGAAGGGGTCGCCCAGGAGGCCGCCCCCTGGGGGGTGCTCAGCATCCTGCTGATCTTCCTGGTGGGGGCGACCCTCTACTTTGTCGTCCTCCCCCGCTGCGAGAAGCGGTCGGCCGCCCCCTCCCCCCTCCCCGCCGAGGCGGGGGAGCCGACCCCCTGACCCCGCGCCTCGCTGGGCGCTGGACGGCAGCTCCAAAAGGGCATCGTACGAGCTCAGCCGCTCAGGGCGCAGCAGGGTCTCACGGCCGCATTCACCCGCCGCCAGACCGGCGATCCCGGACACCACTTCGCGCCACCCCCTCCCCAAAATCGCCTTCTTTTCCACCCCTCCAACACCCTTTCAGAAAAGGCTTCCGCCAAATCGATTTGACTCCCCCGGTAAAATCGGGGGGCGCGAAGCGACAAAAAGAGGGCCGCGAGAGAGATCCTCTCGCGGCCCTCTTTCTCTGCGAGGCCGGCTTTTAGGCGGGGGGCAGGGCGATCCAGTAGCGCTGGGTCACACCGCCGTCCTCCCGCTCCCGCTCGTCCTCCAGCACCCCGCCGCAGGCGAGGATGGTCCTCGCCGAGGCGCGGTTATCCCGGTCGCAGGTGACGAGCACCCGCACAAGCCCCATCTCCCGGCAGCGCACCAGCCCCTGGCGGAGCATCTCCTTGGCGTACCTCCGCCGCCGCTGGGAGGGGCGGACGCTGTACCCGATGTGGCCGCCAAACTGCAGCAGGTAGTCGTTGAGCCGGTGGCGGATGTCGATCATCCCCACCAGCCGCCCGTCCTCCGACCGCACCGCCAGCAGGGTGGTGGCGGGCACCATGCCGGGGAGAGCGGTCTCCTCCCGCCGGTTGCGGCGCACCGCGGCCAGCCAGGCGGCAAAGCTGCCCGCCTCGGCAAGACCGGCGGTGCCGGCCAGGCTGTTGTCGCCCGCCTCCAAACATTCGGCGCGGTAGCAGAGCACCTGGTCGCCCCACTCCTCGCTGGGAAACACAAGCTGTAACGCCATCAAAAGCCCTCCTCTTTCCTCCGCCGGGCGGCGGGTGTTTGGGGCATCATACCATCTGCCCACGGGGCTGTCAAGACCGCGGCACCTCCTCCCCGCCCCGGCGGGCGACGGTGCTGCGGTTTTCGGTGCCGGCCAGCTTGTCGTAGGGCAGCCGGTGCTGCCGGGTGAGCCCGGCGGCAAAGAGGGAGAAGACGAAGAAGGCCGAGACCAGCCCCAGCAGGGAAAAGAGGACCAGCACCGGCAAAGTGAGCCCCTGGGAGAGGGCGGCGCGCCGCTCAAAGAGCCGCAGGGCCACCACCGGCGCGGGGAGAAAGACCAGGTAGAGCATCCCCTGCCTGACCAGGATCTGCCAGAACCGGGGGCGCTCTCCCCCCTCCCCGGCGAGTTTGAGCCCCACCAGGGCCTTGCCCAGGGTGCGCCCGCCGGTGAGCCAGGGCAGCGCCACAAAGTAGAGGAGCACCAGCCCCAGGTAGAGCAGGGCCGCCCCCCAGCTGCGCAGCCCCAGCAGGTCGCGCAGGCCGGGCCAGCCCGATCCCCGGTGGGCCAGGGTGACAAGGCCCGCCAGCAGCCCCCAGTCGAGGCAGAAAGCCACCAGCCGCTGGGGGTAGGAGACCCGCCGCCCCTTGCGGTAGGAGAGGGTGTCCAGCTGCTGCCGGGTGGGGAGCAGCCAACTGAGGGCCGGGGTGAGCCAAAAGCCCAACATCCCCCCCAGGGTGTTGAGAAAGAGGTCGTCCACGTCAAACACCCGGTAGGGCCGGGGGTAGATGCCAAAGAGGGCCGAGTACTGGATGAGCTCAAAGCAGAGGGTCACGGAAAAGACCAGCAGCAGGGTGGAGGCCCAGCCCCGCTTGAAGTAGTAGCGCAGGTAGACCCCCAGGGGGAAGAGGAGGAGCAGGTTGAAGGCCGGTTGGTAAAAACAGCCCTGGCGCAGGGCGGGCAGCCAGGTGGAGGGGTCGCCGGGCACCAGGCAGCTCTCCTGCAAAAACACCTGTACAAAGTGAAAGGGGTGCAGCTGGCGGATGGGGGTGGTCATCTTCGCCACCTGGGAGATGGGCGGCAGGGGGAGGGCGGTGAGGAAAAAGGCGCACATCAGATAGAGGATGAGGGAGTAGACGACGAGCACCCGAAAGAGCAGCAGCGCCCCGTACCGCCGGTACTGGGCCACCACATAGGGCAGGGAGAAGAGGGCGGCCAACACCGGGAAGAGGAGGAAGGCCGCCTGGATGGGGACGAGGTAGGAGCGCACAAAAAACACCGCCTTGCTGCGTGTACATTGGAAAACATCACTGCCCTATCTTTGCACACCTGTAGCGCCAAATCAAGGCGCAATTTTTAAAGTTCCAAAACCCCACCAAAACAGCAGGCAAAAATTTGCCAAAACTGTGCAGTCTGCGCCCTCTTGCCCCCCATTTTGCAACCTGCATAAAAGGGGCACAAGTCGCCGCCCGATCGGGCGGTCCGCCGTAAAAATTGCGATCTGCCGCTTGACAACCGTCCAAATCGGGATATAATAACCTCATTCACAACAGAGAAAGGTGACGACGGGAAGAGTAGCCCCGCAGTCCGACGCGACAGAGAGCCGGGAGAGGTGAGAGCCGGTGCAGAGGAAGCGGGGGGAAGAACATCCCCGAGCCGCTGACCGAACCCGGCGCTGCCGGCAGTAGGCTCAGACGCGGGCGGCGCGTTACAGCCGCAGACCATAGGCCGAGAGGGAGCGGATCTCTCCCCTTTCGGACACAGTGTGTGACGAGTGGGCCGCAAGGGCGCGGCTTATTTGGGTGGTACCGCGGAAAGTGAAGAGAGCTTTTCGTCCCAATTTGCGGGGCGGAGGGCTCTCTTTTTCCATCCTCTGCCCGGCGGCATTTGAAGCGCCAAGCGCAAAAGGAGGAGCGATCGTTGTGAAGCGAACCGATTACTGCGGCGCCCTGCGGGAGCGGGACACCGGCCGCACCGTCACCGCCGCCGGCTGGGTACAGACCAAGCGGGACATGGGCGGGGTCATCTTTGTGGACCTGCGGGACAGGGAGGGCATCTTACAGGTGGTCTTTGACGCCCGCAACCTCAGCCCCGCGGGCTTTGCGGTGGCCGACCGGCTGAAGAGCGAGTCGGTCATCGCCGTGCGGGGGGACATCCGCATCCGCGGGGAGGAGACCTACAACCCCAAGCTGGAGACCGGCACCATCGAACTGGCGGCGCGGGAGATCGAACTGCTCTCCCAGGCCGAAACCCTCCCCTTTTCCCTGGAGGAGGGGGAGCGGGTGCGGGAGAGCGTGCGGATGAAGTACCGCTACCTGGACATCCGCCGCCCCCAGCTGCAGAAAAACCTCCGCTTTCGCCACCGGGTGGTGCGGGCGGTGGAGGATTTCTTGGACGGGGCGGGCTTTCTGCGGGTGGAGACCCCGATGCTCACCAGATCCACCCCCGAGGGGGCGCGGGACTACCTGGTCCCCAGCCGGGTACACCCCGGCTCCTTCTACGCCCTGCCCCAATCCCCCCAAATTTTCAAGCAGCTGCTGATGGTGGGCGGGGTGGACCGGTACTACCAAATCGCCCGCTGCTTTCGGGACGAGGACCTGCGGGCGGACCGCCAGCCCGAGTTCACCCAGGTGGATATGGAGCTCTCCTTTGTCGACCAGGAGGACATCTTGCAGCACCTAGAGCGGCTCTTCAAAGCCCTCTTCTCCCAGGTGCTGGGGGTGCAGATGGAGGAACCCTTCCCCCGCCTGACCTGGCGCCAGGCCATGGACCGCTACGGCACCGACAAGCCCGACCTCCGCTTCGGCCTCCCCATCGTGGAGCTAAGCGACCTGGCGGCCGGCTGCGGCTTCTCGGTCTTTGCCCGGGCGGTGGCGGCAGGCGGCCTGGTGCGGGGCATCAACCTGCCCGGCGGGGCCTCCCTCACCCGCTCCCAGATCGAGGAGCTGACCCGCCGCGCCCTGGGTTACGGCGCCAAGGGGATGGCCTGGATCGCCGTCCGCCCCAACGGGGAGATCAACTCCATCCTCACCAAGTACTTCACCGCCGCCCAGCTGGACGCCATCCTGCAGCGGGCGGGCACCCGGCCGGGGGATCTTCTCCTCTTCTGCGCCGACTCCTTCGCCACCGTCTGCCGCACCCTGGGCGGCCTGCGGTTGGATTTGGCCCAGATGTTGGATCTGCGGCGGGAGGGGGACTACCGCTTCTGCCTGGTGACCGACTTCCCCGAATTTGAGTGGTCGCAGGAGGAGGGGCGCTACCTGGCCACCCACCACCCCTTCACCATGCCCTATCCCGAGGACCTGCCCTATCTGCAGAGCGACCCCGCCCGGGTGCGGGCCCAGGCCTACGACGTGGTGCTCAACGGGGTGGAGCTGGGGAGCGGCAGCATCCGCATCCACCAGCCCGAGGTGCAGCGGCAGATGTTTGCCGCCCTGGGCTTCTCCCCCGCGGAGGTCGAGGAGCGCTTTGGCTTTTTGGTGCGGGCCTTCTCCTACGGGACCCCGCCCCACGGGGGCTTTGCCTTCGGTCTGGACCGGCTGGTGATGCTGATGCTGGGCGCCCCCTCCCTGCGGGAGGTCATCGCCTTTCCCAAAAACAAAGACGCGATCTGTCCCCTCACCGAAGCCCCCTCACCGGTGGACCAAGGGCAGCTGGCCGAGCTGGGGCTGGACGCCCTCCTCCGCCCCGGCAGCCGGGGGGAGGGGGCGCGGCCCGCCCCTCAAATCGACGTGGAGGCGGTGGCCGAACTGTCGAAACTGCGCATCGCCGAGGGGGAGCGGACCTCCCTCGCCCGGGAGATGGAGGGGATGATCGCCTTCGCCGACGCCCTCGCCCAGGTGGACACCGAGGGGGTGGCGATCACCTCCCACGTGGTGCCGCTGGAAAATGTCTTTCGGGCTGGGGGGCCTCGCCCCTCCACCGGCCGGAAAAAACTGCTGCAAAACGCGCCCGAGGCACAAGACGGCTACCTCTTTGTGCCCTCGGCGGTAGAATAGGAGGAGCGCGCCGTGAAAGAGTTGACAGAATACACCGCCTGGGCCCTGGCCGAGGGGATTCGGGCCGGGACCTTCACCGCCCAGGAGGTCGCCCGGGCCCACCTGGCACAGATCGCCGCAGCCGAGCCCCAGGTGGCCGCCTTCCTGACCGTCACCGCCGAGCGGGCCCTGGCCGCCGCCGGGCAGATAGACGCAAGGCGGGCCGCCGGCGACCCCCTTCCCCCCCTGGCCGGGGTGCCCATGGGGGTTAAGGACAACCTCTGCACCGAGGGGGTCGCCACCACCTGCGCCTCCAAGATGCTCGAGACCTTCGTTCCCCCCTACACCGCCACCGCTGTCGAGCGGGCCGAGGGGGCCGGGGCGGTAAGTCTGGGCAAACTGAACATGGACGAGTTCGCCATGGGCTCCTCCACCGAGAACTCCCACTTTCAAATCACCCGCAACCCGCGGGATTTGAGCCGGGTGCCGGGGGGGTCCTCCGGCGGGGCGGCGGCTGCCGTGGCCGCCGGGGAATGCGCCTTTGCCCTGGGCTCGGACACCGGCGGCTCCATCCGCCAGCCAGCGGCCTTTTGCGGGGTGGTGGGGATGAAGCCCACCTACGGCGCAGTCTCCCGCTACGGGCTGGTGGCCTTCGCCTCCTCCCTCGACCAGGTGGGACCGCTGACGCGCACGGTGCGGGACAACGCCCTGGTGCTAAACGCCCTGGCGGGAAAGGACAGCCGCGACGCCACCAGCTTGGACCGGGACTGGGGCGACTTCACCGCCCAGCTCGACGGCGGTGTCAAGGGGATGCGCATCGCCCTGCCGCGGGAGTATTTCGGCCGGGGCCTCGCCCCCGAAATTGCCGCCGCCATCCGCGGGGCAGCCGACACCTTTGCCCGCCTGGGCGCCCAGGTGGAAGAGGTCTCCCTCCCCACCCTGGAATACGCCCTGCCGGCCTATTACGTCATCTCCTCGGCCGAGGCCTCCTCCAACCTGGCCCGCTTCGACGGGGTGAAGTACGGCTACCGCTCCCCCCACTACAGCGACCTGGACAGTCTCTACAAGAACACCCGCACCGAGGGGTTTGGGCGGGAGGTCAAGCGGCGGATCCTGCTGGGCAGCTTCGTCCTCTCCTCGGGCTACTACGACGCCTACTACAAAAAGGCCCAGCAGGTGCGCACCCTGGTGAAGGGGGACTTCGACCGGATCCTCCGGGACTTCGACTGCATCCTCTCCCCGGTGGCCCCCACCACCGCCTACAAAATCGGCGAAAAGACCGCCGACCCGCTGCAGATGTATCTGGGAGACGTCTACACCGTGCCCGTCAACATCGCCGGGGTGCCGGCCCTCGCCCTGCCCTGTGGGGCGGACAGCCAGGGCCTGCCCATCGGGATGCAGCTCATCGGCCGCCCCTTTGGCGAGGGGGACCTCTACCGGGCCGGACAGGCCTTTGAACAGGAGCGAGAGGGGGAGAAATCATGCATGTGAACACCTATAAAGGGTATGAGATGGTCATCGGGCTGGAGGTGCACGTCGAACTCAAGACGGCCGCCAAGATCTTCTGCGACTGCCCCACGACCTTCGGCGCCCCGCCCAACACCCAGTGCTGCCCTGTCTGCATGGGGATGCCCGGCACCCTGCCGGTGCTCAACAGCCAGGTGGTGGAGTTCGCGATAAAGGCGGGGCTGGCCACCGGCTGCCGCGTCTCCCCCCGCTCCCGGCAGGACCGAAAAAACTACTTCTACCCCGACCTGCCCAAGGCCTATCAGATTTCCCAGTACGACCTCCCCCTCTGCGAGGGGGGCGCCCTGTCCATCGAGACCGAGGGGGGGCAGAAGACCGTCGGCATCACCCGCATCCACATCGAGGAGGACGCGGGAAAGCTGGTGCACCTGCCCGGGGGCGGCACTCTCATCGACTGCAACCGCTGCGGGGTGCCCCTCATCGAAATCGTCTCCGAGCCGGACATCCGCTCGGCCGAAGAGGCCAAGGCCTACCTGCAAAAGCTGCGGGCGGTCATCCTCTACACCGGCATCTCCGACTGCAAGATGCAGGAGGGCTCCCTGCGCTGCGACGTAAACCTCTCGGTCCGCCCGGCGGGGGAGGAGGCCCTCGGCACCCGAACCGAGATGAAAAACCTCAACAGCTTTCAGTCGGTCACCCGGGCCATCGAATACGAGTTTCGCCGCCAGGTGGACGCTCTCGAGGCCGGGGAGGCCATTGTCCAGGAGACCCGCCGCTTTGACCAGAACAGCGGCAAGACCCTCTCCATGCGGCGCAAGGAAAATGCCAACGACTACCGCTACTTCCCCGACCCCGACCTGCCGCCGATCCGAGTCGACGAGGCCTATTTGGCCCGGCTGCAGGGGGAGATCCCCGCCCTGCCGGACGCGCGCAAGGCCGACTATGTGGCCCGGTTCGGCCTCACCCCCTACGCGGCCGAACAGCTGACCGCCCGGCGGGAGGTGGCCGATTACTTCGAGGCGGCCGCTGTCCGCTGTCGCTACCCCGCGCTGGCGGCCAACCTGATCCTGGGCGAGGTCCTCTCCCTGCTGGGGGAGGACGGGGGCGAGATCCCCCTCTCCCCCGCCCATCTGGCCGCCCTCTGCGAGCTCTGGGGGGAGGGAAAAATCAACAGCTCCACCTGCCGCCGGGCGCTGGAAGCCCTCTGGCGGCAAGACGGCCCGCCCGAGGAGTGGATCGAAACCCAGGGGCTGTGGCAGATCACAGACGAAACCGCCCTCGCCCAACTGGCCCAAGAGGCGGTGCGGGCGGCCCCCCGCTCGGCATCCGACTACCGCCGGGGCAAAAAGGCCGCCCTGCAGGCCCTGGTGGGGCGGGTGATGAAGGCCACCCAGGGCCGCGCCGACCCCGCGCGCACCCAGGACATCCTGCGCCGCCTGCTGGACCGCTGACCCCGCAGAGACCTGCCCCAAAAAGCCGCCGCCAGAGAGCTCTCCGGCGGCGGCTTTTTTTAGGGGGAAACGATCTCCTCCCTATTTGAGGTGGGCCATGTCGGGCACATCGCACCAGCGCACCGGATAGCCCGCCCCCCTGGCGCAAAAGACCGAACCGGGCGGGTTTTCCAGATCGCGCTCCGGGTCGTAACCGGCGGCAGCCACCACCTCGTCGGCGTTGTGGCAGGGCCGATACCCGCCGTAGACCGCCGAAAAGTGCCCCCGCCCGTGGGTGAAGGCGGGCAGTTCGGCCGCGTAGTGGAGGAAGGTGGCGACCGGTCCGCTGCCGCTCACCACCGCCGTGTCCCCGGCGATCTCAGTGGGCGAAAAGCTGCCCTGTAACCGCTGGATGTCGGCCAGCACCCGGCCCAGCTGGTCGGCGGGGAGGGTGGCGGTGAAGTCGTACCACGGCTCCAAAAGAACGCTCTTGGCCCCGCAGAGGCCCTGGCGGATGGCCCGGTAGACCGCCTGGCGAAAATCGCCCCCCTCGGTGTGTTTGAGGTGGGCCCTCCCCTTTAAAAGCACCACCCGCACGTCGCAGAGGGGGGCGCCGGTCAGCACCCCCCGGTGCTCCTTCTCCAAAACGTGGGTCTCGATGAGGGATTGCCAGTTGTGGGCGAGCGCGTCGGTGGAGCACTCGCTGGCAAAGGTGACCCCGCTGCCCGGCGCCCCCGGCTCCAGCCGCAGCCAGACCTCGGCGTAGTGGCGCAGGGGCTCAAAGTGGCCGATCCCCACCGCCGGGGCGGCAATGGTCTCGCGGTAGCAGATCTGCGCCGGGCCAAAGGCGACCCCCAGCCCAAAACGGCGCTCCATCAGCTCCTGCAGCACCTCCAACTGGATCTCCCCCATCACCCGCAGCTGCAGGTCCCGCAGGGTCTCGTCCCAGCGGACTTCAAGGGCCGGGTCCTCCTCCTGCAGCGCCAAAAAGGCGTCTCGCACCTGGCCCGGCGGCTGCTCCCCCCAGCAGGCCGACACCTGCAGCACCGGCTGCAGCGCCGGGGCGGGCAGGTCGCCCACCGCCCCCAGGCCGCCGCCCGGCAGGGGGCGGCGCAGCCCTGTCACCCCGCAGACCTCCCCCGCCAAGGCGCGAGGGGCCTGGGTGTAGCGCTCCCCCTCGTAAAAGCGGATCTCGTTGACCTTTTCGCCCCCCACTTCCCCCTTGACTTCCAGGGACCCGGAGAGGATCTTGAGAAAGGTGACCCGCCCGCCGCCGGGGTCCCGCCGCACCCCAAAGACCCGGGCGGCAAAGGGGGCCTCCCGGCGCTCCTCATAATCGGTGGGGAGAAGGGCCCCCAGCCCGGCCAGCAGGCCCTCTAACCCCTGCCCGGTGAGACCTGACCCGGCAAAGACCGGAAACAGTTCCCCCCGCGTCGCCAACTGCGCCGCCCGCCGCAGCCAGAGGGCGGGGTCGTATCCCCCGTCCAGATACCGCTCCAACAGCTCGTCGTCCCACTCGGCCAGGCTCTCCACCGCCGCCGCGGGCAGTTCCCCCGCAAAGCCGCCGCTCAAGTCCAGCAGCCGGGGCGAGAGGCGGGCGCGCAGCTGGGCGAGAGCGGCGGGGAGATCGGCCTCTTTCCGGTCGCACTTGCCCACAAAGAAAAAGGTGGGCACCCCCCGCTGCCGCAGCAGCCGCCAGATCAGCTGGGTGTGACCCTGCACCCCCTCGGTCCCGTCCACCAAGAGGACGGCCCCGTCCAAAACCGAGAGGGCCCTCTCCATCTCGGCGGCAAAGTCGGCGTGGCCCGGGGTGTCGATGAGGGCGTACTCGTCCCCCCCAAAGGAAAAGTGGGCCTGCCCGGAAAAGACGGTGATTCCCCGCGCCCGCTCAATGGCGTCGCAGTCCAGGAGGGAGGTCCCCTCTTCCACCCCGCCCCGGCGGCGGGTGGCCCCCGCCAGGTGGAGAAGCCCCTCCGCGAGGGTGGTCTTTCCCGCATCCACATGCGCCAAAATGCCAATGGTCTTTTTCACGCTATACGCCCCCTGTCCCCGCGGCGATTTCCCGCCGCACAAGAGCTATTTTACCACACCCCGCCCCGCTGCAAAACCCCTTGCGCCCCGCCCGGCGCGAGGGGTATACTGGCAGTGGAGGTGAGCTGCCATGACCGTTATGGAAGCCATTGAGAAGAGAAAGAGCATTCGCGCCTACCTGGACCGCCCCATCCCCCCCGCCGCGCTGGAGGCGGTGCTGCAGGCCGGCCAGCTGGCCCCCTCGGCCCGCAACCAGCAGGCCTGGAAATTCGTGGTCGCCACCGAGCCGGCCCTGCGGGAACAGCTGGCCGAGGCCTGCTGCGGCCAACCGTTTGTGGCCCAGGCCCCGGCGGTGCTGGTCCTCTGCGCCGACCAGGCCGCCCAGATGCGCTGCGGCCAGCCCGCGCGGACGGTGGACTGCTCCATCGCCCTCTCCTTTATGATGCTGGAGGCCGCCGAGCAGGGCTTGGGGACCTGCTGGCTGGGCGCTTTCGAGCAGGAGGGGGTGCGCCGGGCGCTGCACATCCCGCCGCAGTACGACATCGTCGCCGTGAGCCCCCTGGGCTACCCCGCCGAAGAGGGGCGGCCCCGCAGCCGCAAGCCCCTGGAGGAGCTGGTGGTGCGGGAGCGCTGGGCCGACTAGGCAGAAGAGGGCCGGGGCAAAGCGGTTGCCCCGGCCCTCTTTTTTTGCACACTTCGCCCGTTTAGTCGAGCTTGCCCGCCTGCCAGCAGTTGTAGCACATCCCGATGTAGGCGTCGTTGCCGCCGATGAGGATCTGCTCCCCCTCCTTGACCACCCTGCCGTCCTTGATGCGGGCGTTGACCTCGGCCTTGCGCCCGCAGCGGCAGACCGACTTGATCTCGGTCAGGCTGTCGGCGATCTCGAACAGGCGCTTGGAGCCCTCGAACATATAGGTGCGAAAATCGGTTTTCAGCCCAAAACAGAGCACCGGCACAAACTCCATGGCAATGTCCTTGAGCTGTTCGACCTGGGCGGCGGTGAGGAACTGGGCCTCGTCGATGACCAGCACGTCGTAGCGGTTTTGCAAAAACCAGTCGTAGAGGTCCAGGTCGTTTGAGATGACGATCCCCCGCCCTTCCAGCCCGATGCGCGAGCGGATGACGTCCGCCCCGTCCCGGTCGTCGGTGGCGGGCTTCATCAGCCCCACGGTGTAGCCCTTCTCCTCGTAGTTGAACTTGGTCATCAGGGCCTGGGCCGTCTTGGAACTGCCCATGGCGCCGTACTTGAAATAGAGTTTTGGCATGCCTTCTCCCCCCGCAAAAAAGGGGCTGCCCGCAGGCGGCCCCGGCTGTCTTTCAGTATACCGCCTCCCCCTCGGTTTGAAAAGACCCGCGCGCTGGAAATTGATGAAATGGACAATTTTTCAAAAGAGGGGTTGTACAACTCGCTCATTTTCCTCGAAACAATTGCCATCCCCCCAACATCAGTGGTATACTGCAGACGAAATAAAAACGTTTTTATAGAGGGCTCACCGAGCTCTCTGCAGCGAGAAAGGTAGGCGCATCAACATGGTCAAACACGAATTTTACGACACCTGGTCCAGCCAGAAGACCCGTCACGGCTTCGTCGCTGACGAGGTGATCTCCGCCCTGCAAAAGGAGATCCGCCGGGGAAACGAGGACAACGCCATCCGCCTGGGGTACGAGATGTACTGCACCAGCAAAGAGATGGAAAACCTGCTCTGGATGCGCCTGGCGGTGATTTCGGTGGAGGACATCTGCTTTGGGGAGCCCAACGCCCCCCTGATGATCGACGCCCTGGACCACCTGCGCCAGAAGTTTGACTACACCCCCGGCGGCAGCCGCGCCCTCTTCCCCATCCACGCCATCCGCTACCTCTGCAAGTGCAAGAAGGAGCGCTCCAGCGACATCCTCAAAAACATCATCTTCCGCGAGTTCGACGAGGGCATCTACCCCACCATCCCCGACTACGCCATCGACATGCACACCCAGAGGGGGCGGGAGCTGGGCCTGGGCTTCGAGCAGTTCCTCGACCCTGAGGGCCCCGGCAAGGTGGAGCCCCACATGGACCTCTACGACAAGGAGCTCAAGCCCATCTTGATGGAGATGCTCGCCAGAGAGGACGACGAGGCCAAAAAGGCCTTTGTCAAAAAACAGCTGGGCAAATAGCGTTTTTCACGCTCCATTTTCACCCCTGTTCTCACAGCAAAAAGGCCGGGACGGCGTCTGCCGCTCCGGCCTTTTTGCGCCCTTTTTAAAGGGCTTCCCCCCGCGGCCCGGCCCGGTGGAGCAGGGTGTGGCAGCTGGCGTCCATCCCCAGGGCCCCCAGCGGCGCGGTGAGGAGGATGGAGAGGACGGCCACCGAGAGGACGATGTTGCCGCAGGGCAGCCCCAGGGCCAGGGGGACCGAGCCGATGGCCGCCTGCACGGTGGCCTTGGGCAGGTAGGCGATGGCGCAGAAGAGCCTCTCTTTTTTGTCGAGCGGCGTGCCCAGCAGGCAGAGAAAGACCCCCGCCGAGCGAAAAAGGAGCCCCAGGGCGATCAGCCCCACCGCCGCCAGTCCGGCCCCCAGGGTGTAGCGGATGTCCACCGCCGCCCCCACCAGCACGAAGAGGATGACCTCTGCCGCCAGCCAGAGCTTGCCGAACTTCTCGGCGAGGCGGCGGCCCACCAGTGGGTCGCTCTCCCGCTGCAGCACACAGGCCATGGCCATCACCGCCAACAGCCCCGAGAGGGGGAGGACCCCCGCCAGCCATCCCTCCGCCGCCACCAGCAAGAAAGAGACCCCCAGCACCACGATCACCTTGAGACTGCCCCGCACCAGGTGGCCGCGGGCAAAGGCGCCCTCGAAAAACCGGGCCAACAGCCAGCCTGCGGCGGCCCCCAGGGCGATGCCGGCGAAGATGGAGAGGGGGATGCCGGCGAAGTCCCAGGCCGAGGCGGAGCCGCCCTGGGCCATCCCCACAAAGGTGGTGAAGAGGACGATGACAAAGACGTCGTCCAGGGATGCCCCGGCGAGGATGAGCTGGGGGATGCGCTTGTCGGTGCCCAGCCCCTCCTCCATCAGCTGCACCATCTTGGGGACCACCACCGCCGGGGAGACCGCGCCCAGCACCGCCCCTATCAGGGCCGCCTCCAGCCGGGTGACGCCCAGCAGCCGGGGGGCAAAGAGGGTGACGGCGCCGATTTCAAAGAGGGCGGGGAGAAAGGAGAGGAGGAGGGCCGGTCGCCCCACCGCCTTCAAATCCCTTAGGTCCAGGGAGAGGCCGGCCTTGATGAGGATGACGATCAACGCCATCTGCCGCAAATCGGCGGAGACGGCGAGGATCGAGCCGTCGAGGAGGGCCAGGGCATAGGGCCCCAACAGAACGCCGGTGAGCAGCATCCCGATGATGCGGGGCAGGTGCAGCCGCTGGCAGATGGCGGCCAGCGCCAGGCCGGCCAAAAAGATGAACGCGAGGGAGGTGAGCATAAAAAAGTCTCCTTTTTGCGCAGAAAAAGCCGATGGCCCTCTGCGACGGTAAAATCACAGAAGTCATCAGCTCGTAAAAGCGGTTTCGGTTGCCCGGGGGAGCACTTCATTCCCCAATCTTCTCTTTGCACACAAGCATACCAGGTCCGTCGGCGGCTGTCAACCGCCGACGAACGGCTTTTCGCCGAAGACCTCCCAACCGGCCCCCGCCAGCACCGCCAGCACATCGCATAGGGGCCCTCGCTTGGCCAGGATGGGGAGAGGGCGATGAGAGCGATCCCCGCCCCCGCCGACAGGGAGAAAATGGGGACGGGGATCCCCGCCGGGGGAAAATCCGATCTCCCTGCGATTCGAAAGGCCCGCCAGCCGTCCTCCCGGGCGAAGGCGGGTCCCGGCGCGCCCCCGGTGGAGCAGATTGACGAACACTCCTCGCCGGCTTTCTAGATAAAGCAAAAGGGCCACCACCCATCCACCGCCGAAAGGCCGCCGCTTGGCACCTCGACCGCCCTCTCTCCAGCTCTCTTGCCTCGGCGTGTAAACCCGCCCCTCCCCCCTGCCATCATCCCATCCGCCCGCGCCGATTGCCGGCAAAACCGGGCCGCGCCATTAGCCTGCGCTAAAGAATTCCCACCCTGACCTGCTACAATAAAAATATCCCCCTCCCCCCAGGGGAGGCGGGCGATTTTGTGTGCTGGGAGGCAATGCACTATGGCGGATTACGACGTTGCAATTGTCGGCTGCGGCCCTGCCGGAATGACGGCGGCCATCTACGCGGCCCGGGCCAACATGAAGGTACTGCTGCTGGACAAACTGGCCCCAGGCGGCCAGATCGTCAACACCTTTGAAATCGGCAACTACCCGGGAATGGAAAAAGTCGGCGGGGCCGACCTGGCCATCTCGATGTTTGAGCACACCCAGAAGCTGGGGGTGGCCTTTGACTACGCCACGGTGGAGGAGATCCTCGACGAGGGGGAGGAGAAGATCCTCTCCTGCAAAGAGGGGCAGCGCATCTCCTGCAGGACGGTCATCCTGGCCACCGGCACCCGGCCGCGGATGCTGGGGGTCCCCCACGAGCTCGACTTTGCCGGCAGCGGCATCAGCTGGTGCGCCGTCTGCGACGGGGCCAACTACCGGGACCGGGACGTGCTGGTGCTGGGCGGCGGCAACTCGGCGGTGGAGGAGTCGCTCTACCTGGCCGAACTGGCCCGCCGCCTGACGGTGGTGACCCTCTTTGATTTGACGGCCGACCCCTCGGCCTGCGACAAGCTGCGGGCCCTGCCCAATGTGGAGGTCCACGAGTTTTACGACATCAAGGAATTTCTGCCCGGCGAGCACTTCACCGGCCTGCGGGCGGTCTCCACCAAGACGGGGGAGGAGTTGGTGGTGCACGCCGACGGCGCCTTTGAGTACATCGGGCTGCAGCCCACCACCGAGCCCTTCGGCTCCCTGGGGATCTTGAACGACCACGGCTACATCCAGGCCGACCGGGAGATGAAGACCGCCCGTCCGGGCATCTTCGCCGCCGGCGACGCCATCGAAAAGGGGCTGCGGCAGATCGTCACCGCCGAGAGCGACGGGGCCATCGCCGCTGAGAGCGCCGCCCGCTATGTGCGCGCCCTCACCCGATAAACGCTTTTCAGGGGGGCGACGGCCCCTCTGTTTGCAGGAATCGAACAGGGGCCCTTGCGCCCCGACCGACAAAGGGAGGAATTTTTATGGCAGTCACTGTGAAAGAGATGGACGGCGCCGAACTAGAGCGCCTGATTGAAACCGGCGCCAAGGTGCTGGCGGACTTCTACTCCAAGACCTGCGGGCCCTGCAAGATGCTGGGCTTCGTCCTGGGCGACGTGGCCAAAGAGGTCGACGGGGTGGAGATCATAAAGGTCTGCTTTGAGGAAAACCCCGAGGCCGTCAAGGCCCACGGGGTCGAGGGCTACCCCACCATGATCCTCTTTGAGGGCGGGGCGGAGAAGGCCCGCCTCAAGGGGCTGCAGCAAAAGCCCCTCATCGTCTCTACCATCGCCGGATAGCCCAAACACATCCCAAACGGCCGACCGCTCATTTTTCTTCCGCGGCTATGCTATAATGAAGAGAGATGAGAACGCCCGCAAAGGAGAGAGAGCCATGATGATGCTGGAAGACCTGATCGCCCAAAACCCCGCCCTTTTCAAAAAGGAGTACAACCACTTCTACCGGCGGGGGAGTTACCTCCTCCACCAGGGGGAGCCGCTGCAATCCCTCTTTTTCATCCTCAAGGGCTCGGGGATCGTGGGCTGCGTGGACGAGGACGGCGGGGAGCGGGTGCTCCACTACTTTCACCGGGGGGACTGCGCCGGCAAGGCCGCCCTCTACCGGGAGCGGGGCAACTCCCCCATCTTCGAGGGGGCCAGCATCGTCGCCATGACCGACTGCCTGTGCTACAAGGTGCCCCTGGAGGAGTGCGTGAATTACGCCCAGCAGCACTCCGGGGTCTTTCGCTACCTGATGGAGGTGCTGGGCCGGGAGGTCGGCCGGCTGGAGGAGAACCTGATGCTGCTGCGGGAGAACAAGACCGCCGCTGTCCTCTGCCGCTTCTTTCAGGACAACGCCTACGACCAAAAGGGGGTGCTGGCCCTGGACCGGTGGTTCAACTACGAGGAGCTCTCCCGCATCCTGGGCATCCACAGCGTCACCATCTCGCGGATGGTGCGGCGGCTGATGGAGGAGGGGGTGGTCGCCCGGGAGCCCCACCGCTTTTTGATTTTGCGGCCCGCCGCGCTGGAGAGTTACGCCGCGGGAAAGCAGCCCCTCCACTACCTGTAAACCCCAAAGAAACATCCATACCCCGCCCGCTGGGCGGTTTCAGGAGGCAGATCACAATGGAAAAGACCATTTCCTACACCCGGCAGGAACACATCATCACCCGCCAGGCCCGGGCCGAGGAGGCCCTTCTCTCCCAGCTGGACGCCGGGGACTACACCCCCGAGCACCCGCTGGTCCAGCTCAACCCCTACTTCTTCGCGCCCCTGTGCGCCCTGGTCCTCTTTCACACCGTGACCCCCTGCGAGGTGACGGTGCGGGTCCTGGGCAAGGAGCCCGCGGGGGACATGGTGCACCGCTTCCCCCGCGAGACCCGCCACGTGCTGCCGGTCTACGGCCTCTACCCCGACTGGGACAATCAGGTGGAGATCACCCTGGAAAACGGGGAGAAGAGCCGTCTCTCCATCCCCACCGACCCGCTGCCCGACGAGGTGCCGCAGGCCACCTCCATCGACACCACCGCCGCCTACATGGGGGACAACGTGATGGTCCTCACCGCCGCCATGGCCGCCACCCCGGTGGCCTTTGACTACCGGGGGGACATCCGCTGGTACTCCACCGAAAAGCTCAACTTCGACCTCAAGCGGCGCCCCAATGGCCACCTGCTGGTGGGGACCGAGCGCTTGGTGGGGATGCCCTACTACACCACCGGCGTCTACGAGATGGCCTTCTCCGGCAAGATCTTCAAGGAGTACCGGGTGCCCGGGGGCTACCATCACGACCACTTCCCCATGGAGGACGGCAACCTGCTGATTTTGACCCAGCAGCCCGAGGCCGCCACCGTGGAGGACTGCTGCGTGCTGGTGGACAAGGACACCGGGGCGATCCTCAAGATCTGGGACTACAAAAAGGTCCTGCCCCAGGACAAGGGCGGTTCCGGCAGCCAGGACGAGCACGACTGGTTCCACAACAACGCCGTCTGGTACGACAAAAAGACCAACTCCCTGACCTTCTCGGGCCGCCACCAGGACGCCATCATCAACCTGGACTACGACACCGGCGACCTCAACTGGATCATCGGCGACCCCCAGGGCTGGCCGGAGGAGATGCAGCGCTACTTCTTCACCCCGGTGGGGGAGGACTTTGAGTGGCAGTACGAGCAGCACGCCTGCATGGTGCTGCCCGACGGGGACATCATGTGCCTGGACAACGGCCACTACCGCTCCAAAGACCCGGCGCACTACCAAAAGGCGGCGGACAGCTATACCCGCGGGGTGCGCTACCGCATCGACACCGAGAAGATGACCATCCGCCAGGTCTGGCAGTACGGCAAGGAGCGGGGGGCGGAGTTCTTCTCCTGCTACATCTCCAATGTGGAGTACTATAAAGACGGCCACTACCTGGTGCACTCCGGCGGCATCGGCACCCTGGACGGGGCCCCCTGCGAGGGGATCCCCGCCCAGATGAAACAGGGCCCCGACGGGGACCGGGTGCAGCTTGGCTCCATCACCTGCGAGCTGGTGGACGACCAGCTGGTCTACGAGCTGCACGTCCCGGCCAACTGCTACCGGGCGGAGAAACTGCCCCTCTACTACGCCGGCGAACAGGCGGAGCTGGGGGCGGGCAAGGTGCTGGGCAGCCTGGGGGTCACCGGCGAGTTCGACACCGCCATCCCCGCCGAAGAGACCGGCGAACTGGTGCCCGAGCACTACAGCGCCCGCCTGGTGGAGGAGGACGACCGCTTCACCTTCAGCGCCACCTACGAAAAGGGAGAGCTGGTGCAGCTGCTCCTCTGCGGGGAGGACGGCAGCACCCACCGCTACTTCATCAACACCGCCAAACAGTCCTTTAAGGCCATGTGCGTGGGGACCTTCCAGAAGGCAGACCCCCGGGACGTGGACAAGGTCATCAGCAAAGAGGGCCTTTCGGGGCGCTACCAGGTCAAGCTCGTCTGCGACGACAAGCTCTACGAGACCGGCGTCACCATCACCGCCTAGCGGGGGCTTTCGCAAACAGGGCGGGGCAGCGATTGGCTGCCCCGCCCTGTTTTTTTTGCACACCGGCGGCAGAGGGCGGCAGGGCAAGCCTCGCGCCTTGTCATTTATTGTGATTTCCAAGAGCGGGGGATATGGTATAATGGATTTCATTCTACCGGCCGGCGAGGGGGCCGTCCCCTTCCGTTCAAAGGCCGCCCACGCCCCTCTCGCGCCGCCGCGAACAGATGCCGTCTTCACAAACCCGCGGGGCCCCGCCCGAAGGGAGGGCAACCCGCCAAAAGCAGATGGGGGGATCTTCTGCATGTACCGACTGCTCGCCGTCGACGACGACCCGGCTGTCTGCCGGGCCCTCTTCGACTACTTTTCCAGCCGCGGCTTCTTCGTGGCCACCGCCCGCAGCGCCGAGGAGGCGCTGCGCCTGTCCCAAACGCCCCCTCCCTTTGACTGCGCCGTGGTCGACGTGCTGCTGCCCGACCAGAGCGGGCTCAAGCTCTGCCAGGCCATCAAGGAGACCGGGGCGGCCGTCGTCTTTCTCTCGGCGCTGGGGAGCGAGGACGACCGGGTGCAGGGCTTTCTCTCCGGCGGGGACGACTACCTCTGCAAGCCCTACAGCCTGGCCGAACTGGAACAGCGGGTGCTGGCCCGCACCCGCGCCCGGCAGGGCACCAGGGCCCAGCGGGACCTGCGCTTCGGCCCTGTCTGCATCCGCCTGGACCGACGCCAGGTGGAGGTGGAGGGCCGGCCGCTAGAGCTGACCTGCAGCGAATTCGACATCCTGGTCTTCCTCGCCCAGCACCGGGACGCCCCCTACACCCAGGACGCCATCTACCGGGCCATCTGGAACCAGCCGGGGCTGGACGGCACCCACACCGTGCAGGTACACGTGGCCCAACTGCGCAAAAAGCTGGCTGCAGCGCTGCCCGGGCACTCCCTGATCCAGACCGTCTGGGGGAAGGGCTACCGGTTTTCCCCGCCGCCCACAGCGTAAAAAAGAGGGGGGATCGGCCCGCAAGGCCGGTCCCCCCTCTCTCGCCCTATTTGCGCCGGGCTCGTCGCAACAGCAGGATGGCCGCTGTCGCCGCCCCACAGGCAGCGGCGGCCCCCGCCACCGGCCAGAGCCAACTGCCGGCAGGGCGCTCCTCCCCCGCGGGGGAAAAGACGGGCGCGGCCGCACCCTCTCCCTCCGGGGGGGCCGTCCCGCCGCTGTGTCCCTCGCCTTCCTCACCTACACCGGGTCCAGCGAGCTGCGGGGCCACCTGCCCCTCCGGGCGGGTCGAGCCGGAGACAGTGGGGCTGCTGGGGGCTGTCTCCTCCTTTGGGTCGGGGCTGGGCAGCGGGGTTTCGGGGTCCTGCCGGCCCCCGCCGCCCCGGTTCCCGTCAATGTCCTCATGCTCTTCCTCCTCCGGCTCCCCGCTGGGCGGAAGGGGATTTCCGTCGGGAGGCAGGGGTCCCTCGTCGGGGAAGAGGGCCGCCCTGTCCCAGGTAAAGCGGCAGGTGTTGCTGACCCCCGCCCGGGGAGAGCGGGTGATCCGCACCCGAAACTGCCACTCCCCCTCCTCCAGATCGCAGAGGTCGATGGCCAGCCTCGACTCGCCCTCTGCCGGGTAGGCGACGGCCCGCTCCTCTTCCCAGGTGAGACCCCCGTCCCGGGAGGATTGCAGGTAGATGCCCCCAAAGGTGAGGGGGTTTGTCAGCAAGAGGACGGGGGAATCTTTCTCCCTCTCCGGCGGGCGGACGCAGAGGTCGCCGATGGGGGCCGCGCCGGTCACCTCCACCTCGGCAGTGACGGCTACGGCGCCCCCCGGCAGCAGGCCGTCCATCCCCGGCAGTTCCACCGCACCGGAAAGGGTAAAGCTGCCGCCCGTCGCCTGCCCGTTCCAGTAGGCGTTTTCATCCCAGCGCACCGGGAAGCGGGGGGACTGATAGTTGTCCTCCTCCTCGCAGAAAAGGTCGACCGGGACCGCGGTGGGCAGCCCGCTCTCGGCCAAGCTGGCCCCGGGGAGGACCGACGCCGGGCGGCATTCCGGCGGCCCCAACAGCTGCCAGGCCCGGCGGACGACCTGCTGGCCGGAGAGGGCGGGGTCGGGCCGGGCGCTGCTGCCGCTGAGGGTGATCTCCCCCTGGCAGACGACCGACTGGGCCCCCTCCCCCTGGGCGGCAAAGGTGCAAAACTGGGCGCAGACCGGGAAGGCGGACCGCAGGGCGGCGCTGTCTCTGCCCTGAACGGACAGCTCGGCCTGAAAGAGGTCCAGCTGCCCCTCGGCCCCCTCCCCCGCCCAGAGAAGGGCGGTGGCGCCCTCGCCCCGGGACGAGATGCGGGTGGGCCCGCTGCCGGAGCCGATGAACACCCAGGCGGGGGCCCCCTGCCAGATGGCCACCCCGCTCTCGGCGGCGACCTCGACGCCGTACAGGCTGAAAACGCTGTCCTCCACCCGGATCATCCCGTCGGGCCGGCCCTCCCCCACAATGCGCAGCCCGCCGCCGCTCTGGCGCAGGTAGGCCGACTGGACGGGGTCGTCCATCAAGATCTGGTGGGGGCCGCAGTCGATAGTGATCTCCCCCACCAAATCGGCGGTGTCCAGGTACCACTCCCCCTCCTCCAAGAGCAAGTCCCCCCGCAGGGCAAAGGTGCCGCCGTCCACCCGGTGCTCCTCGTACCACGCCTGAAACCGCTCGTACTCCCCCTCGGCCGGCGCGGCGGCGGACGCCGTCAGCCCCCCCGCCGGGAGGAGGAACATCAGGGCCGCCATCAGGCCGGACAATCCCCTCTTTTTCATTTCCTCTGTCTCTCCCTCTTCTCAAACACTCTGAAAGGCGGTGACACCGTGTCCCCTTCTCGCCGCGGCGCCCTCGCAAGCGCCGCCCTTCTGCTGGCCCTGGCGCTGGTGGGCGGGCTGTTCGCCCTGGCCTACCGCTTTGACAACAAGTACACCGCCCCCCTGGCCACCGGCAGAGTGCAGGGGGCACAGCCGCTGGATTCCGCCGCCCTGCAGGCGGGGGAGCTGGCGGTCCTGGCCGGCGGCTGGGAGCTCTATGACGGGCTCTACACCCCGCAGGAGCTGGCCGACGGTCGGGGAGGGGCCCCGGAGCAGACCTATATCGGCCAGTACCCCGACTTCTCCCGCCGGCAGGCGGAGCGCAGCCCGTATGGGGCCGCCACCTACCGGCTGGTGCTCACCGGCGCCCAGTCGCTGCCCGCCCTCTCCCTGCAGGTGCAGGAGGTCTTTTCGGCCAGCCGCATCTGGGTGGACGGGGTGCTGCTCTGGCAGCAGGGCCGGCCCGAGGCAGAGGGCTACCGCCCCGGGGTGCAAAACGCCCTGCTCACCTTCTCGCCGGGGGCGCGCACCGAAATCGTGGTGGAGGCGGCCAACTACAGCCACTATTACAGCGGCCTCTACTATCCGCCCCTGCTGGGGACACCGGAGGCCCTCTCCTCGGCCCTGGCCGGGCAGCTGCTCTTTTACGGGGCGATCTCCCTGGGCGCCGTGACCCTGGCCCTCTTCTCCCTGGCCGTCTGGGCGGTGGACCGGCGGGAGCGCCACTATCTCTCCTTCGGCGGGTTCTGCCTCCTCTTCGGCCTGCACGCGGCCTACCCCCTCTTCCACTGGCTGGGCGGGCTGGGTGGGCGCTGGCCCTATGTGCTGGAAGACGCGGCCTTCTTTGGGGCGGCCTTCTGCCTGTGCTCCCTGGTCTCCCGGCTGTCCCGCCTGGAAACGAGCCGGGCCCAGCGGTGGTTGGCCGAGCCCCTCACCCTCTTTTTCGCCCTCTTCTCGGCTGTCTGCAACGCCTTTGTGCTGCCGCGGGCGCCGGGCTTTCTCCCCCTCTACGGCGCACTGGTCGACCTCTGCCGCCTCGGAGTGGGAAGTTATCTCATTATAACATCCTTCCGGGGGGTCCGCAAACAGCGCCCCTCGGGCTGGCTGGTCTACCCCGGCTGCTGCTGTTACGGGGTCGCCCTCTGGCTGAGCGCGGTGCAGGCCAACCGCTTTGAGCCCATCCGCGGCGGCTGGCCGGTGGAGTACGGCGGCCTGGGACTGGTGGTGTTGCTGGCGGCGGCCATGGTGCGGGAAAATGTTCGGATCGCCCGCCAAAACCGCGCCCTCACCGCCCACCTGGAGGAGACGGTGGCCCAGCGCACCCGTCAGCTCACCGAGCTGCAAAACCAGCGGCGGCGCTTTCTGGCCGACCTGGCCCACGACATCAAGGGCCCAGCGGCGGCCATTGCCACCTATGTCTCCCTCATCCGCCAGGGCGAGGGGGGCGACGACCGGGAGCTGGGCGAGTACCTGGACATCATCGGCCAGAAGAGCGGCGAGGTGGCCCAGCGGCTGGGATACCTGCAGCGCTACACCGCCCAGGAACTGACCTCCGGCGGGCGGCAGCGGGTGGAGTTGGCCCCCTTCCTGCGGCGGCTCCACCGATCCCTGCTGCCGGACACCGACGCCTCGGCCATCCATTTCACCCTCGTCCCGCCGCCGGAAGGGGTCTCTGTGCTGGCCTTCCCCGACCGGCTGACCCGGGCGCTGGAAAACCTGGTCTACAATGCCATCGACTTCACCCCGGCGGAGGGGGAAATCGCCCTTCGCGCCGGGGTGCGGGGGAAAAGCGCCTGGATCGAGGTGATCGACAGCGGCCAGGGGGTGGAGGGGGACGACCTGCCCCGCCTCTTCGAGCGGCACTTCTCCACCCGGCAGGATAAAGACAGCCGGGGGCTGGGCCTCTTCATCGCCCGGGAGGCGCTACTTGAAATGGGGGGCGACCTCACCGCCTCCTCCCGCCCGGGGGAGGGGGCCACCTTTACCCTGACCCTCCCCCTCTGGCAGCCGCCAGAATAGGGCGGCCTTCAGGCCCGATCAGGCTCTCCCTCCCCCAATGCCCGTCATCCCCTCGCGGCAGTTCCCTTTTTAGCAGGGGCACTCCGGGGCAAAAAGTGCTCCAGGACAGGGGTGCACCAAGGCAGGGGGCGCGTCGGTGCAGGGGTGTGCCAGGGCAGAAGCGAGCCAAGACAGGGGGCGCGTCGAAGTAAGAGGCATGCCAGGGCAGAAGCGGGCCAGAGCAGAAACCGCTTCGGTACAGAGGCCCACCAGAATAGACGCGCGCCGGAGCAGGGGCACGCCACAACAGGGGCGTGCCGGGGACAAATCCGCACCGAGGCAGGGGCGCGCCGGAGTATTGATATGCCGAGTCAGGGGCACGTCGAGACAGAGGCGCATCGAAACGGGAGGCACTGGGGCAGGTAGGCACGCCGAAGCAGGAGCACGCCGGGGCAGAGACCCGTCAGAACAGGAGCGCGTCGAGACAGAGACCCATTCAGAACAGGAGTGCATCGAGACAGAGGTGCGTCAGGGCAGGGATACGCCAGAGCAGGAGCGCGCCGGGGATAGAGCGCCCGCCCGGTTGTCGCCGTCCCCCTCGCACGGGGCAAAGTTTTCCCTCCACTCCCCCTCTCTGCATCCCTGCGCAAAAGGGACAAACAAATCGGGGGTCCCCGGCAAAGCCGGGGGCTTGAAAAAGCCCTAGAAGGGCAGAATGCCGGCAAGCCTCTCAAGAGGCACCGAAAATCCCTCCACCTGTATCGCCTTCCCCTTCCCCCTGCCCCACAGCCCGTAAAGAGGCAATTGCACACAAAGAAAGTGTTTTGATATCGTGAGATCCCCCTTCATTTCTCGCTCCGCTTGGCGCTTGCATCTAGCGCCGCTTTCCCCTCCCCGGCTTAGCCGCGGGTCGTCATTTCACGAAATCGTAGGAGTGGCAGAGACGCCGCCGCACGGCAAATCGGGGGGCGCCGTCTCTTTGTTTGGGGTGCTGTTTTCGATCGGGTGCTGTCCTGGGGGTGGGGCCCTCCCGCGCCGGGGTGCCCTTTTGGGCCGAAATAGGGCGCATGCAGAAGCGCCATCGGCACTTCGTCCGCCCGCCACAGCAGTACACGGGCACAGCTCGCACCCTTCATCGGTGTATAGCCGTGTTTCGCTGCGCCTATATTGGCGAGCAGGCGTGGGCGCGGGCAAAACAAACTGTTTGGGAAGGCGGAAAAGTTCGCCACCACCCCCCTACACATCCGTCCGCAACCGGGCCCAAAGACCCTTTTACAGCGGATTCAAGGTCCTTCCCAGAGAGTAGGGGGAACCCTCTCGCCGTCGCCCGCGGCGCGTGCCTCGGCCAGCAAGTTCCGGTAAAAGGCGGCGGCAGCGGCGCGGCGCTGGGCGGCCAGGGCCCGCCCGCGCGGGGTGTAGAGCCTGTCGCCGAGCCCCTCCAGCTTGCGGCGGTACTCGCGAAAAAAAGAGGGGGCCTTCTCCCCCTGCCCGTCGGAGATGTGGCCGTCCGGCCGCAGGGTGTAGAGGGGTTGCCCCATCTGCCCCTGGTAGAGCAGGGTGCGGGCCACCCCCATGGCCCCAGAGCTGTCGATTTTGTCGGCGTCGAAGAGGATCTTGGCCTCCAGGCTCTCGGGCGGAGCGCTGCTGCGAAAGCGGTGGGTGCGAATGCAGTCCCCCACCCGCCCGGCAAAGGCGGGTGAAAAGCCGTTTTCCCGCAAAAAGCAGGCGGCCTGCACCGCACCGGCGTCGGCGTGGTCGACCCGGCTGTCGGCAAACTGCGCCGGCCGGCCGATGTCGTGCAACAGACAGGCGGCCGCCAACACCTCCCGATCGCAGCCCGGCTCGGTGGCGGCGATTTCCAGGGCCAGGTGCAGCACCCGGTAGATGTGCTCCCTGTCGTGGGCGCTGTCCTCTGTGCAGGCGAGCATCTTCCCCTCTATCAGGTCGTACTGCGCGCGCGTCAAACGCCTTTCCCCCCTCACAGCCCCCGCAGGTGGCGGTAGATGGCCTCCTCGCCCCCCAGGTCGTCGTAGTCGCCGGTGAGGGCGCCCGGGTGGTGGTAGCGCATCCCCGCCCGCTCATCCGCCTCGAGGCGCTCCAGAAGGGCCGCCTCTCCCCGGTCCTTGAGGAAGCGGAGAAAGGCCCTGTTGCGGGGCCTCTGCAACATCAGCTCCCCGCAGGGAAACTGCTCGCACTGCCAGCAGCCGGCCAGCCCCCTGTCCAGACAGCACCGGCGAAGGGTGCAGTCCGTCTCCTGTGGGCAGCCCTCTCCCCGGCAGCCGCGGCAGTCCCCCACCTCGCAGAGGCAGCAGGCCAGCCCACAGCAGGCAAACGACTTTTCTCTCTCCATCCCTCTTCCCCTCTCTCATTCAAAAAGGGGTGCAGCCGCCAAGCCACACCCCCATCTCCCCCCTCCCGAGAAGGGGGAGCGCTTCCTCTTTGCCAGCTTTTACGCAGCGCTGCCCCTGCTGCGGGGGGCCAGCTGGGGCCGAAACGCGCCCCCTGCCGACCGGGCGGCGGGCTGGGGACGGCGGGCAGGACGGCAGCGGCGAGCCGGGCGCAGCAGGCTGCTCCAGCAGAGGACGGCGACCGAGGCCAGGCAGGTGATGAAGGCCTGTCCCACCGAGAAGAACCCGGCGTCAAGGGCGCCGGCGGCAAAGAAGAGGGCGGCGATGGCCAGCCCGGTGAAGATGGATCTATATGTTTTCATACGTCTCTCTCCTTCTTGTAAGCAAAGGGCATGTACAAGTTTCTTGTGTGACCTCAGTGTACCGCAAGAAACTTGTGTTGTCAATAGAAAAATCAAATTTCTTGTACTTTTTCCTTGACCGCGGCTGGAGCGCATGTTAGAATATGAACAAAAGGAGGGCTTAACAGTGGGCATTGGCAAACAGATACGGGCCGGGCGGGAGCGCCTCGGCCTCACCCAGGGCGAACTGGCCAAACAGCTTGGCATCACCAAATCTGCCGTGGGGAACTACGAAAATGAAGTCAGCCACCCCAAGGAACCTGTACTCTACAAGCTGTTTCAGGTCCTGGGGTGCGACGCCAACTACCTCTTTGCCGGGCACTACCCCGCCGGTCCCGCAGGGGTGCAGGCAGCCCTCACCGCGGAGGAGGAGGCCCTGCTCAGCGGCTACCGCCAGCTGGACGACTACAGCCGCGAACTGGTGGAGACCATCCTGCAAAAGGAGGTGGAGCGCTGCCGCCGGGCCAAAACCGCCGCCCGCCGGGCCAGCACCAAGATCATCCCCTTTTACGCCCTGCCGGTCTCGGCCGGCACCGGCGTCTACCTGGACTCCAGCGATACCGAGGACCTGGAGGTCCCCCTGACCCCCGCCTCGGCCCGGGCCGACTTTGCCCTGCGGGTCTGCGGCGACAGCATGATGCCCGACTACCTGGACGGCGACATCCTGCTGGTGCGCCAGCAGGAGGCGGTGCCGGTGGGGGAGCTGGGGGTCTTCACCCTGGACGGCGAGGGCTACTTCAAGCGCTTTGGGGGCGACCGGCTGATCTCCCTCAACCCCGCCTACCCGGACATCCCCCTGGCCCGGTTCGAGCAGGTCTCCTGCAGCGGCCAGGTGGTGGGGAAGCTCTGATTTTCCCCTTCTGCAAAAAAAGAGAGAGCGCCTGTCCTTTTCCCCCTCTCTGGGAAAAGGACAGGCGCTCTTTTTTGCGCTCTCTACCGCCCGTCTCGCCGCACGTAGGGCACCAACTTCTGCAGTCGGGGCCAGGCGTACTCCAAAAACCGGCGGGTGGCGGCGCACCAGCGGTATTCCCCCAAGCCGCCCGGGGTCTCCCGCTCCCGGCGGCAACCGCCCCCGCAGAGGGGCCGCCAGCGGCAGCCGCCGCAGCGGGGCGACAGGGGCAGCGGGGCGGTGAACTCGCCCGAGCGGGGAGACTGCAGCAGGTCGGAGAGGTCGTCTTCGCCGATCTCCCCCAACTTCCACTGGGGGAGAACGTAGAAGTCGCAGGGGTAGACCGACCCGTCGGACTCCACCACCAGCTGGTTGGCGCAGCGCCCGCAGAGGCCGCACTCCTCTGGCGGGCGGCCGGCGGCCAGTCCCAGCAGGTTTTCAAAGTAGCGCACATTGACGTACCGCCCCCGCCGCAGGTCGCTGTGCCAGCGGTCGAAGATGCGGCAGAGAAAGTCGCCGTACTGCTTTTGGGTCAGGGCCTGGGGGCCGGCGGCCGGCTGTCCCAGGGGGGCCATACAGGGGATGAACTGCAGGTAGTCAAACCCCTGTTCCCGGTAAAAGTCCCAGACCCTGTCGGCCTGGCGGGCCACCGCCGGGGTCACCACCGTCAGGATATTCACCTCGGCCCCCGCCTCGCACAGCAGCTTGTGGGCGGCCAGCACCCGGCGAAAGGTGCCCTCTCCCCGGCTGTCCCGGCGAAAGGCGTCGTGGCTGGCGCGGGTGCCGTCGAGGGAGAGGCCCACCAAAAACCGCTCCCGGGCCAAAAAGGCGGCCCACTCGGCGTCGATGGAGCAGCCGTTGGTCTGAATGGCGTTCTCCACCCGCAGCCCCTCTCGCGAAAACTCCCTCTGCAGGGCCACCGCCCGGCGGAAGAAGTCCAGCCCGGCCAGGGTGGGCTCCCCCCCCTGAAAGGCAAAGCGGCAGGCCCCCTCGGCGGCGGCCATCCCCTTTTGGATGATTGCCGCCAGGGTCTCTTCCGACATCCGCTTGCCGCTGGGGCAGCCCCCCTTTTCGGCCAAATCGGCGTAAAAGCAGTAGCTGCAGCGCAGGTCGCAGGTGTCGGAGGCGGGCTTGATGAGCATACTCACAGCGGGCACGGCGCGCTTCCCCCTCTCTCTAAAGAACGCCCCGCCAAGGGGCCACGTCGCTCCCGCCGGGCGGGAACGGGTTTTCTGTCTTGCCGCCGGGCCCCCTCGCCCCGCCGCCGTCTGCCCGGACATCCGGGGCACAGGCGGCCGAGAGGCGGCCACGGCTTTTGCCCTTTATTATAGCGGATTCTCCCTCCGCTGAAAACGACAGCTGTCTATTTTTTCTCTTTCAAATTATTTTTGCAAAGTATGCTTGACATATTTTGCAAAGCATACTATACTAAAAATGCAAAGCAAACTTTGCTAACAAAAAGGGAGGGATGCCTGTGAAGAGCATCATCCGCCAGCTGCGCCGGGAGCGCAAACTCTCGCAGGAGGAGTTGGCCGCCGCCGTGGGCACCACCCGGCAGACCATCACCTCCATCGAGGTGGGGAAGTACACCGCCTCTCTGCCGCTGGCCTATAAAATTGCCCACTACTTTGGGCTGACCATCGAAGAAGTTTTCGACTTTTCAGATTGGGAGGAGAATTGAAATGGAAAAGAAACTCGAACGGATGCGCGCCACTCTGCGCCGCCGGCTGGCCTTTTTTGCCATGGGCAGCGGCTGCATCCTGCTGCTGGCCGTGCTGGCGGCGACCCGGACCCTGTCGCCCCTCGTCGGCGACACCCACTACGCCGACTTCTTTGCCGGCTTTCAGACGGGCATGATCTTTGGGCTGGAGGCGGTGGCCATCTTCTTTGTGGTGCGTTACCTCCTCGCCCTGCGCGACGACGCCCGGCTCACCGCCCTCCTGCTGGAAGAGCAGGACGAGCGCACCCAGTACGTGGAGCAGATGGCCGGCCGGTACAGCTGGCGGTGGATGACCATCCTGCTGCTGGCGGCAGCGGTGGTGGCGGGCTATTTCAGCATCGGGGCCTTTGTGGCCCTGGTCTGTGCCGCCCTGGCCGAGGCCCTGCTCACCGGCATCCTGCGCTTTCACTTCAACCGGCAGACCGGCGGGACCGACTGATCCTCGGCCGCCGCACAAAACAAACAAAAAAAGAGGGGATCGGGGCTGACAGCCCCGGTCCCCTCTCGCCGTTTTCCCATCTCAAAAGGTCGGCTCTAGTAGTTGCCCTGCTCTTTGGCCCGCTCCATCAGCGCGTCGATGCGCTCTTCGGAGTAGCCCGCCCGCTGCAGGATGTCGCGGGTGTGGTTGAGGCTCAACTTGACGGTGGGCTCCTTCTCAATGGCCCAGAGCACCTCGTCGAGCATGTCGTTGAGGGCCTCTTTCTCCCCCTCTTTGACCAGCATCTTCACAAAGTTGGGGAAGTTCTCCTCCCAGTAGAGGATCGGCTGGTAGCGGGGGCGCTTCTCAAAGTCGCCGTTCACAATGCCGCCCTTCAGCCCGTAGCGCGCCTCGTAGCGGATCAGCCGCTGGCGCAGCCGGTCAGCCACCGCCCGCATCTCGGGGGTGCCGCCGCCATATAGGAGGTTCTCGGTCTCCTGCGGGTCGGCCACCATGTCAAAGAGCTGCTCGTCGTCGCCGTAGGAATAGACGTACTTGTACCGCTCGTCCCGCAGCATGCACCAGCGCTTGCTGTCCCTCTGGTGCTCCACATACTGGTAGCGCCGGTCCTTGACCCCCTCGCCAAGGACGCTCTCCCCCGGCAGGTCGTAGACGTCGGGGTACTCGGCCCCGGCGGCGTCCAGGAAGGTGGGCAGCACGTCGTTGAGGTCGACAAAGCGGGGATCCCTCTCTCCCGCCCCCACCTGTTTGGGCCAGTGGACGATGAAGGGGATCTTGCAGGAGGGGTCGTAGGGGAGGAATTTCTGGTAGGTGCCCAGGTCCCCCAGCATCTCGCCGTGGTCGCTGGTGAAGAGGATCAGGGTGTCGTCGTAGAGGTCCAACTCCTTGAGTTTCTCCACGATCCGCCCCACCTGGAAGTCCACGTAGGAGATGGCCGCCGCGTACATCTCCCGCATCCGCTGCACCGCCTCGGGGGTGGGCAGGTCGCCCAGGGTCTTGTTCTCCTCGGCCAGCAGGCCCAGGGGGGTCTTGGGGACAGAGGGAGCCGGCAGCTTGCCCTTGTACATCTCGGCCCACTCGTCGGGGATGTGCAGGGGGGGATGGGGGTGGATGAACCCGGTCCAGAGGAGGAAGGGCCGCCGGCCCCGCTGCTCGTCCAGATACTGGATCGAGCGGTCGGCCACCCAGTGGGAGCCGTGCAGCTCTTCGGGCATCAGGGCCCGCTGGGGCTGCATGTAGAGGCAGTGGCGCACCCCGTTGATGCTCTGCAGGTTGCCGTAGCCCTTCTCCTTCAAAAAGAGCATGTAGTCGTCGGCCTCCCTGTCGGGGGGGACCTCGTCCATGTTGAAGAAGTGGTCAAAGCCGTTCATCCGCCGCTCGGGCTGAAAGTGCATCTTCCCCACGGCGCAGGTGTCGTAGCCGTTGTCCGAGAGGATCTGGGGGAAGGTGGGCAGGTAGTAGGGCAGGGGCTTGGCCTCGTCCCCGAAGTAGTTGTCGTCAAAGCCATGGTGGCGGTCGGTGAGCCCGGTGAGCAGGTTGTGCCGGGCGGGGATACAGACCGGGTTGGGGGAGTAGGCGTTTTCATACACCCTTCCCTCGGCGGCCAGGGCGTCGATGTTGGGCGTCTGCATGAAGTCGGCCCCGTAGCAGCCCAGGTAGTCGCTGCGCAGCTGATCGCAGGTGATGAGGAGGATGTTGGGACGCCGGTCCTCCTGGTTGACTCGGTAACGCATGGTAACCATCCTTTCCATTGATTCAGATCCGCTGGCCGGGCCGGGTGGGCGCGGAGAGGCGGTCTTCGCGGGAAGTGGGCGGGGCGGCATACCGCCCCAGCTTTGCCTCCATTATAGCTTCCAGCCCCCGGTCGGAAAACGACACCTGTCATCTTTGCCGCAAAAATTTGCCCGACGCCCGGGGCAGATCGCCTGTCAAAAGCGGGGAATTTGCCCGGTATTTCTTGTATAAATCGGCCGCCTGTGCTAATCTGGTGGGGAGAGAAACACCTTAATAAAAGGCGGTGATAGAGATGGGCGAACCACTGGAGCGCTGGCCCTGGGCGGCCAACCTCTTCTCCCTCCTCCCCCCCGAGGAGAAAGAGAAGATCACCCTGGTGGAGCAGGCCGCCCGCCAGACCCTGATCGAAAAGGACAGCTTTGCCCCGCCCGACCTGTTTTTGGTGGTCAAAGGGGTGTGCGAACTGTACAGCGCCTTCTCCCTGGCGGGGGACAACGACCTGGGCTACCGCATCTGCGCCAACCAGTTCATCGGCCTGTCGGAAATCGTCAGCCCCGTCCCCATGAAGCGGACGGCGGCGGTGGTGGCCAAGACCCCCCTCTGCGCCCTGCGCATCCGGGGGGAGGACTTTCTGCGCTGGAGCCAGGCCTGCCTGCCGGTCTACAACGCCGTGATTTTTGAGAGCTTGGAGCAAAAGCACCGCCTGCAGACGCTCTACCGCAACTGCTCGGTCACCGACTCGGTGCTGGCCGGGGCCTATTACCTAGACTACCTCTACGGGGTCTACCTGGGCTGCTATCCCGAGGGCTACCAGGGCCCGGTGCGGCTGTGGGAGACCCAGTCCGAGATCGCCCAGTCCATCCGCCGGGACCCCCGCTCGGTGGCCCGCATCATCCAAAAGTTGCGGGAAGCCGGCTGCGTGGGGGTGGAGCGGGGAAAGGTGGTCATCACCCCCGCCCAGCGAAAGACCCTGCGCCGCTTTATCGAGGAGCGCTCCCTCTAAAACCGGGGGAGCGCCCCTTTTTGCAAAAAAGCCGACAGCTGTCCTATTTTTTAAAGGGCAGCTCTGCTACACTGAAAAAAATGCCCGCGGGCAGACCAGCGAAAGGAGTGCGACGGCAACATGACCCTCTTTGAAGAGATCGCCCAGAGCCGGGGCAAACGGCTGTTGGTGGGGGGCCACCGGGGACACCTCTCCCAGGTGCGGGAAAACACCCTCGAAAACTTTGCGGAGGTGGCAGGGCTGGGCCTCTCCCACATCGAGATCGACGTCCAGCTCTCCAAGGACCAGGTGGCCATGGTCTACCACGACCTGGACCTGAGCGAGCGCTCCCCCCTGCCGGGGCGGGTGGCCGACTACACCGCAGCCGAGCTGAAGGCGGCCTTCTCCATCAACACCTTGGACGAGTGCCTGGCCTGGTGCCGGGCGCGGGAGCTGCCCGCCGCCCTGGAAATCAAGTGCGAGCTGCTGCAGATGGCCCCCACCATGCCCCGCCTGGCCGAGGAGATCGCCCGCTCGGTCGAGGCGCACGACTTTGCCGAGTACAGCTTCGTCTTTGGCACCGACTACCGCACCCTGCGCCAAATCAAGCAGCTGCTGCCAAAGGCCCATCTGGGGCTGATCGTCCCCTTTGTCCCCGCCGACCCGGTGCGGCTGATGGCGGAGATGGAGGCCGAGATCTACCTCTGCTACATCGACAACCTCTGCCCCGCGCTGGTGGCGCAGCTGCACCGGGCGGGCTACCTGGTGGACGGCTCGGTCATCAACAGCGAGGGGCGGCTGCGCCAGGCCCTGGCCCTGGGGGTCGACCTAATTGAATCGGACCACCCGGAGGAGATGCTCCCCCTCTGCCGGCAGCTGGAAGCGCAGGCAGACAGATAAAGAAAGCGGGCCCCATTGTCGGTGGGCCCGCTTTCTTAACAGAGAGGGCAGGCCAACTCTCCCAGAAACCGGAAAACCGCCAATGTAGGCGCTTCGCCCCTCCCCTTTTCTTTTGCAAAATAGACATTTGTCATATTTCCCCTCAAAATCGCCGTGCTATACTAAATCCAGTAGCAGCCGGATAGACCCGCTCGCCAGAGGGGACGCCGGCTTTGGATACGACTTTTAAAAGGAGTGTGTATGATGAAAAAGATTGGAGCCGTTTCGCTGGCCTGCCTGTTGGCGGCCTCCGCCCTCCTCTCCGGTTGCGGCAAGTCCGACGACAAGGGGGACGCCACCTCCAGTGGCGGCAGCGAGTACAAGAGCATCGGTTACGTCTGCAGCGCCCTGGGCGACAAGTCCTTCACCGACCTGTCCTGGTCGGGCATTCAGCGGACCGCCAGCGACCTGGGGATGACCGCCAAGGCCATCGAGTGGGGGACCGACAAGTCCAAGATGGAGCCCTGCATCCGCGACGCCGCCGAGAGCTATGACATCGTCCTCTTCAACGGCAACGAGTACGTGGAGATCCTGCAGCGCATCCACACCGACTACCCCGACGTGAAGTTTATCGCCACCGACATGACCCCGACCCTGGAGTGGGACATCCCCAACCTCTTCGGCGTCAACTCCAAACAGCACCAGGGCGACTTCCTGGCCGGGGCCCTGGCCCAGAAGATGTCCAAGACCGGCACCATCGGCCTGGTTGCGGGCACCGACACCGTCTCGATCAACGACTTTATCATCGGCTACGTGCAGGGGTCCCTGCAGGCCAACCCCAGCGGCAAGGTGGCCCACTCCTTCATCGGCAGCTACACCGACACCGCCAAAGCCAAAGAGCTGGCCCTGGTGCAGATCAACCAGTCCAAGGCCGACATCATCCACCAGGTGGCCGGCGGCGCCGGGCTGGGCGTCTTTGAGGCCTGCAAGGACAACGGCATCTGGGGCATCGGCGTGGACGCCGACCAGCGCGAGTTCTTCATCGACAGCAAGGCCGATCTGGCCGACGTCATCCTCACCTCGATGATGAAGCGCAACGACATGTCCATGGAAAAGGCCATCCGCGACACCGTGGCCGGCACCGCCGAGTACGGCAAGCTGAACATGTGGGGCGTGGCCGAGGGCGTCACCGTCCTGGCCAAGAACGACTTCTACAAGGCCAATGTCCCCCAGGAGACCCAGGACTACATCGACGATCTGGAAAAGAAGATCGCCTCGGGCGAGCTGGTGGTCAAGACCGTCTACGGCATGGAGCAGGACGAGTTCGTCTCCATCCGCGACAGCGTCAAGCCGTAAACCCCCTCTGAAACCTCCCCTTCACCCATAAAAAAAGGACTTCGGATTTTTTCCGAAGTCCTTTTTCTCTGTGCAATGTCAGCCGTTGCCCTGCGCCTTGGCCCGCTCCATCAGCGCGTCGACCCGCTCTTCGGCGTAGCCCGCCCGCAGCAGGATGTCCCGGGCGTGGGTCTGTGCCGGTTTGGAGGTGGGCTCCTTTTGGATGGCCCAGAGCACCTCGTCGAGCATGTCGTCCAGCTCCTCTCTCTCCCCCTCCCTGACCAGGGAGCGGACAAAGGGGGGAAAGTTCTCCTCCCAGTAGAGGGACGGCTGGTAGCGGGGGCGCTTCTCAAAGTCGCCGTTCACAATGCCGCCCTTCAGCCCGTAGCGCGCCTCGTAGCGGATCAGCCGCCGGCGCAGCTTGTCAGCCACCGCCCGCATCTCAGGGGTGCCGTCGCCATACAGGAGGTTCTCGGTCTCCTGCGGGTCGGCCGCCATGTCAAAGAGCTGCTCGTCGTCTCCGTAGGAGTAGACGTACTTGTACCGCTCGTCCCGCAGCATGCACCAGCGCTTGCTCCCCTGCTGGTGTTCGGCGTACTGGTAGCGCCGATCCTTGACCCCCTCGCCAAAGACGCTCTCCCCCGGCAGGTCGTAGACGTCGGGGTACTCGGCCCCGGCGGCGTCCAAAAAGGTGGGGAGGATGTCGTAGAGGTCGACAAAGCGGGGATCCCTCTCCCCGGCCCCCACCCGCTGCGGCCAGCGCAGGACAAACGGGACCTTGCAGGAGGCGTCGTAGGGGAGGAATTTCTGGTAGGTGCCCAGGTCCCCCAGCATCTCGCCGTGGTCGCTGGTGAAGAGGATCAGGGTGTCGTCGTAGAGGTCTAGCTCTTTCAGTTTCTCCACGATCCGCCCCACCTGGTGGTCGCAGTAGGAGACGCAGGCCGCGTAGAGCTCCCGCATCCGCTGGAGGGAGGCGTCGTCGGCCAGGTCGCCCAGGGTCTTGTTCTCCTCGGCCAGCAGGCCCAGGGGGGTCTTGGGGACCGCCGGGGCGGGCAGCTTGCCGGCGTACATCTCGGCCCACTCGTCGGGCGCGTCAAAGGGCGGGTGGGGGTGGATAAAGCTGGTCCAGAGGAGGAAGGGCCGCCGGCCCCGCTGCTCGTCCAGGTACTGGATCGAGCGGTCGGCCACCCAGCGGGAGCCGTGCAGCGCCTCGGGCAGCAGGCTGCGCTGGGGCTGCATGTAGAGGCAGTGGCGCACCCCGTGAACACTCTGCACCCGGCCGTAGCCCTGCTCTTTGAGAAATTGCAGATAGCTGTCCGCCTCTCGGGAGGAGGGGCCCTCCTCCATGGCGAAGAAGTGGTCGAACCCGCTGGCCCGCCGCTCGGGCTGAAAGTGCATCTTCCCCACGGCGCAGGTGTCGTAGCCGCTGTCCGAGAGGATCTGGGGGAAGGTGGGCAGCTTGTAGGAGAGGGGCGGGGCGTCGGGGGCCCAGCGGTTGTCGTAAAACTGGTGGTGCCGGCAGCCCAGCCCGGTGAGCAGCCCCATGCGGGCGGGGATGCAGACCGGGTTGGGGGAGTAGGCGTTTTCATACACCCTTCCCTCGGCGGCCAGGGCGTCGATATGGGGCGTCTGCATGAAGTCGGCCCCGTAGCAGCCCAGGTAGTCGCTGCGCAGCTGGTCGCAGGTGATGAGGAGGATATTGGGGCGCCGGTCCTCCCGGTTGACGCGAAAGCGCATGAAGGTTCATCCTTTCCATTGTATTGACCCGCCGCCTGTGCTATCCTAAAAGACAGGGATACAGGAGAACGGAGGCGGTGATCGGTGACACATTTGCTGGAGCAGTGGCCCCAGGCGGCCCCCTTTTTTGAGGGGCTGCCCCAGGAGGAGCAGGAGAAGATCGAGCTGTGCCAGATCGGCCCGGGGGAGCTCCTCATCGAGAAGGACAGCTTTGCCCCGCCCGACCTGTTCTTTCTGGTCCGGGGGGTGTGCGAGCACTTTCGCGCCTTCGCCGAGAGCGGCGACAACGACCTGACGGGCATCCGCCTCTTTGCCGGACAGTTCATCGGGGTGGCGGAGATCCTCTCCCCCCAGCCCATGAAGCGGCGCAACCAGGTGCGGGCCAAGACCCAGGTCTCGGCCCTGCGCATCCGGGGGGAGGACTTTCTGCGCTGGAGCCAGATCTGCCTGCCGGTCTACAACGCCATCCTCCTCTACATCATCGAGCAAAAGCACGACGACCAGCGCCTCTACCGGGAGTGCAACGTCAACAACTCCCTGCTGGCGGGGGCCCGCTATCTCAGCTTCCTCTACTCCATCTACCGCGACTGCTGCGAGCCCGACGAGGAGGGGGCCATCCGCATCCTCGAGACCCGCTCGGAGATCGGCCGCTACATCGGCCGCGACCCCCGCTCGGTGGACCGCATCATCCAAAAGCTGCGGGAAAAGGGGTATGTGGGGGGCTCCCACCGCAAGATCACCGTCACCGAGGAGCAGCACCAGCGGCTTCTCGATCTGGTGGAGGAGCTGACCCTCTGATGGGACACCCCCATTATAGCCGCCTCCAGAAGGGGGGAAAACGACAGCTGTCGCATTCTCCTCCACCGGCAAGACAGGGGCGGTGGAGGGGCTCATTTTTCCAAATCGGGCAAAAGAGGGACAGATGGCAGCGTTTTGCCTGGGCGATTTCACCGAAAAATCGAAAACCCGTTTGTTTTTTTGGGGGAAGCGACAATTGTCGTTTCCCCCCTTTTGCGGCCATGCTACACTGTTTGCAGCAACTGGGGACACAGGATTCGCCGACAGGGCCCGTCTGGCGAGCGCTCGCCCCCTCCGCCAATCGAATACTTTGAGACATGAGAAAAAGGAGCGACATCGCAATGAAAAAGACTGGAGCCATCGCCCTGGCGTGCCTATTGACCGCCTCTGCCCTGCTCACCGGCTGCGGCCAGTCCGGCGAGGGCGGAGACGCCTCTTCCGCCAGCGGCAGCGAGTACAAAAGCGTGGGCTACATCTGCGCCCAGCTGGGCGACAAATCCTTCAACGACCTCTCCTGGTCGGGGGTGCAGAAGGCCGCTCAGGAAATCGACCTGAACGCCAAGTGCATCGAGTACGGCACCGACAAGTCCAAGATGGAGCCGTCCGTCCGCGACGCGGCCGAGGGCTACGACATTGTGGTGATGAACGGCAACGAGTTCTATGAGATCCTCGACCGCATCTACACCGAGTACCCCGACACCAAGTTCATCGTCACCGATCTGACCCCCACCACCGAGGTGAACATCCCCAACGTCTTCGCCGTCATGAGCAAGCAGCACGAGGGCGAATACCTGGCCGGCGCCCTGGCCCAGAAGATGTCCAAGACCGGCACCATCGGCCTGGTGGCCGGCGCCGACACCGTGCCCATCAACAACTTCATCATCGGCTACATCCAGGGCTCGCTGGAGGCCAACCCCAGCGGCAAGGTGGCCAACTCCTTCATCGGCGGCTTCACCGACACCGCCAAGGCCAAAGAGCTGGCCCTGGTGCAGGCCAACCAGATGAGGGCCGACGTCATCCACCAGGTGGCCGGCGGCGCCGGGCTGGGCGTCTTTGAGGCCTGCAAGGACAAGGGCCTCTGGGGCATCGGCGTGGACGCCGACCAGCGCGAGTTCTTCATCGACACCAAGCCGGAAATCGCCGACGTCATCCTCACCTCTATGACCAAGCGCAACGACATCACCATGGCCAAGGCCATCAAAGACACCGTCGAGGGCACCGCCGAGTACGGCAAGCTCTACAAGTGGGGCCTCAAAGAGGGGATCACCGTCCTCGCCGAGAACGACTACTACAAGGCCCAGGTCCCCCAGGAGACCCAGGACTACATCGGCGGCCTCTCCGCCAAGATCGCCTCGGGCGAGATCGAGGTGAAGATGGTCTACGGAATGGACCAGGACGAGTACGTCACCTTCCGCGACAGCGTCAAGCCGTAAATCCCCCTTTCAACTGCTTTCCCCAAAAATCCATAGAGGGCGGCGGCGCTCGGCTTCCTCAAGGCCGGGCGCCGCCGCTTGCCGTCTCCCCCGGCGAGAGGGGGAAACCCAAACTCCCCCGGCCGGCGATTGCGGCGCGGGGGAGAATGTGTTAAAATACCTTTATAAGCGGCCTCGCGCCGCCCCCGGCCGCCTTCTGCCCGGGGCCATCTCTCCGCCCTGCGGGCGGACCTTTGGGAGGTGCACCGTGAAACTGCAAGAGTCGGGTGAAAACTATCTGGAGACCATCCTTCTCCTCCGCCAGCGGCAGGGGCACGTCCGCTCCATCGACGTGGCCACCGAACTGGGCTTCTCCAAGCCCAGCATCAGCCGGGCCATCGGCATCCTCAAATCCGCCGGCTACGTGCAGGTGGGGGAAGGGGGCAACATCCTCCTCACCGAGGCGGGGCAGCAAAAGGCCGAGGCGGTCTATGAGCGCCACCGGCTGATCTCCCGCTACCTGGTCCTCACCCTCGGCGTCCCGGCGGAGATCGCCGACGCCGACGCCTGTCGCATCGAGCACATCATCAGCCAGGAGTCCTTCGACCAAATCAAGGCCTTCGTCGCCCGGGAGGACGGCGAGGGGCGTTGACTTCCTCTACACCCACAGATAGGGGGCCCTTTCCCGGCGGGAAAGGGCCCCCTATCTTTTTTTCCGCCGGGTCTTACCCGGCCAGTCCCCTGGCCCGGTAGAGCTCCTGCAGGGCCGCAATGGCCTGACAGGTCTCCTCGCGGCTGCCAAAGCCGGTGAGGCGAAAATACCCCTCGCCGTTTCTGCCAAACCCGGCGCCGGGCACCCCGGCCACCCCGGCCTCGCGCAGGAGCAGGTCAAAAAACTCCCAGGAGCCCATCCCCTCCGGGCAGGCCATCCAGATGTAGGGGGAGCAGACCCCGCCGGTAAACCAGACCCCCAACTCCCGCAGGGCGGCGGCGATCAGGGCGGCGTTCTCCCGGTAAAAGGCGGTGGCCTCGCCGGTCTGCCGCCGCCCCTCGGGGGTGAAGACCGCGGCCGCCCCCCGCTGCACCACATAGGAGACGCCGTTAAATTTGGTGGTCTGGCGGCGCAGCCACATCCGGTTGAGGGACATCCCCTCCCGCTCCAGGGTCCGGGGCACCACGGTGTAGCCGCAGCGCATCCCGGTAAAACCGGCGGTCTTGGAGAGGGAGCTGATTTCGATGGCGCACTCCTTGGCCCCCTCCACCTCGTAGATGCTGTGGGGCAGGTCCCCCATCACAAAGCTCTCATAGGCCGCGTCGAAAAGAATGACGGCCCCCCGCGCCCGGGCGTAGTCCACCCAGCTCTGCAGCATCGCGCGGGTGTAGACCGCGCCGGTGGGGTTGCCCGGGGAGCAGAGGTAGATGAGGTCGGCCTTCACCGAGGGGTCGGGCAGGGGGAGGAAGTCGTTTTCCTCCCCCCCATCCATAAAGAGGACTTTGCGGCCATCCATGGTGTTGGTGTCCAAGTAGACTGGGTAGACCGGGTCGGGGATGAGGGCGGTGTTCTCTTTAGAGAAGAGGTCGAGGATGTTCCCCAAATCGCTGTTGGCCCCATCGCTGACAAAAATCTCCTCCAGGTCCAGGGAGACCCCGAACGCGGCGTAGTACTGCTGAATCCTCTCCCGCAAAAAGTCATACCCCTGCTCGGGCCCATACCCGCGAAAGGTCTCGGCCGCCGACATCTCCTCCACCGCTTTGCCGAGGGCGCCGATGACCGCCGGGCAGAGAGGCAGGGTCACATCCCCCACCCCCAGGCGGTAGATGGGTTTGCCCGGGTGGCGCCTCCTCTCTTCCGCCACCCTTTTGGTGACGGTGGAAAAGAGGTAGTTTGGCTGTAAGTTGCGGTAGTTTCCGTTGATTTGCAATGGTGTTCCCCCCTGTCGGTACAGCGCGGCATTCAAACCGCCCTCCGGTCGCTTTCTCTCTCCTGTTGGCCTATTTGTCCCCTCTCCCCCGCTCCATGGCGGCCCCCACAAAGGCGCAGAAGGCGGGGTGGGGGCGGTTGGGCCGGCTCTTGAACTCGGGGTGATACTGCACCCCCACAAAGAAGCGGTTGTGGGGGATCTCCACCGCCTCCACCAGGCGGCCGTCGGGCGAGGTGCCGACGACCCGCATCCCCCCCTCTTCAAAGGCGGCGCGGAAGCGGGAATTGAACTCGTAACGGTGGCGGTGGCGCTCCGAAACAGCGGCTTCGCCGTAAGCCTCCCGCAGGAGCGACCCCTCGGCCAGGGCGCAGGGATAGGCCCCCAGCCGCATGGTCCCCCCCTTGGAGACGACCCCCTGTTGATCGGGCATCAGGTCGATGACCGGGTAGGGGGTATCGGGGGCAAACTCGCTGGAATTAGCCCCCGCCCAGCCCAGGGCGTGGCGGGCAAACTCGATGACCGCCACCTGCATCCCCAGGCAGATGCCCAGGTAGGGGATGTCGTTCTCCCGGGCGTAGCGGCAGGCGGCGATCTTGCCCTCCACCCCCCGGTCGCCAAATCCGCCGGGCACCAGCACCCCGCTGCAACCGCCCAACAGGGCCTCGGCAGTGTCGTCGGTCACCTCTTCGGCCTCCACCCAGCGAATGGTCACCTCCACCCCGTGGGCGCAGCCCGCGTGGCGCAGCGCCTCCGCCACCGAGAGGTAGGCGTCGTGCAGCCGGACGTATTTGCCCACCAGGGCGATCTCCACCTCGCCCCGGCAGGCGCCGATCCGGCGCAGCATCTCGTCCCACTCCGCCAGGTCGCAAGGGGGCAGTTCCTCCAGCCCCAGCCCCCGCAGCACGATGTCGGAGAAGTGCTGTTCCTCCAGCATCTTGGGGGCCTGATAGAGCACCGGCAGGGTGATGTTTTCAATGATGCAGTCGGGCTCCACATTGCAAAAGAGGGCGATCTTCTCCCGCACCTCTTCGCCGATGGGCCCGTCGGAGCGGGTGACGATGATGTCGGGGCGGATGCCCAGGCTCATCAGCTCCTTTACCGAGTGCTGGGTGGGCTTTGACTTGTACTCCTCCGACCCGGGGATATAGGGCACCAAGGTCACGTGGATGAAGAGGCAGTTCCCCGGCCCCTGTTCCTGGTCCACCTGGCGGATGGCCTCCAAAAAGGGCAGGCTCTCGATGTCGCCGGTGGTGCCGCCGATCTCGGTGATCACCACGTCGGCGTCGTCGCGCTCCCCCACCGAGTAGATAAAGTCCTTAATCTCGCCGGTGATGTGGGGGATGACCTGCACCGTCTCGCCCAGATACTCCCCCCGCCGCTCCTTTTGCAGCACGTTCCAGTAGACCTTGCCGGTGGTGAGGTTGGAAAATCGGTTGAGATTCTCGTCGATAAAGCGCTCGTAGTGGCCCAGGTCCAGGTCGGTCTCGGCCCCGTCCTCGGTGACAAAGACCTCGCCGTGTTGGTAGGGGCTCATGGTGCCGGGGTCCACGTTGATGTAGGGGTCCAACTTCTGGGCCATGACCTTGAGCCCCCGGCTCTTGAGCAACCTACCCAGAGAGGCGGCCGTGATCCCCTTGCCCAGCCCGGACACCACCCCGCCGGTGACAAATACGTACTTTCTCTTCTTCTGTTGCATCTCTCTTCCTCCCCACTCGCTCTCCGAGTCCTCTGTTTACCACTCCAGCTGGCCGCAGAAAACCGTCTCCGCCGGGCCGCTCAAATAGCACTCCCTCTCTCCCCAGCGGACTTGCAGCTGTCCCCCGGGCAGCGAGACGGCGATCTCCTCTTCCCGGCGGCAACGGCCGGCGGCGATGGCGGCCACCGCCGCCGCGCAGGCCCCGGTGCCGCAGGCCAAGGTCTCGCCGCTGCCCCGCTCGTAGACCCGCATCTTGATGGCCCGCTCCCCCAGCGGCTGTACAAACTCCGCGTTTATCCCCTCGGGGAAGAGGCCGCTCCCCGCAAACAGGGGCCCCAGGACCGTCAGGTCCAGTTCGTCCACACAGTCGACAAAGACCACACAGTGGGGGTTGCCCATGCTCACACAGGTGATCTGCCAGCGCTGTCCCCCGATCTTGACCGGCGCATTTACCACCCGCTCCCCCTGCAGCAGCACCGGCACCGCCGCCGGGCGCAGATCGGGCGGGCCCATCCCCACGGTGGCCCGGCGCGCAACGCCCCCCGCCACCTCCAGCTGCAACGCCTTGATGCCGCTGCCGGTCTCGACGCGCAGCGCGGTCTTTTTGCAGCGCCCGCTGTCGTAGAGGTATTTTCCCACACAGCGCACCCCGTTGCCGCACATCTTCCCCTCGCTGCCGTCAGCGTTGAAGATGCGCATCCGCGCGTCGGCCACCTCGCTGGGGAGGATGAGGATGACCCCGTCGCTCCCCACCCCAAAATGCCGGTCGGAAAAGCGTCGGGCAAGTCCCGCCGGGTCGGTGACCGGCTGGGCAAAACAGTCAAAGTAGAGGTAGTCGTTGCCGCACCCCTGCATCTTGGTAAAGCGGTATGTCACCGTCGGTCCCCCCAATCCCTCACTCTTTCTCGTAAGTCTGCAACACACTGCGGGCCACCTCAGCCCGGGTGAGGCGCATGTCCATGGCCTGCTTTTCGAGGTAGCGGTGGGCCTGGGGCTCGCTCATCTGCAAATACTGGATCAGGGCGCACTTGGCCCGGTCCACCAGCCGGATCTCGTCGATTTTCTTCTGCAGCTCGACATTCTCCCGCCGCAGGGTGTAGAGCCGCTGCCGGGCGATCTGGGCCATCCGCACCGCCTGGAAAAACAGCGGCTGGCTCATGGGTTTTGACACGGTGAACACCCCGCAGTGGCCCACCCGCTCCCCCACCTCGCCGGCGCGCTCCCTCCCCACAATCAGCACCACCCCGGCGTCGGTCCTGGCGGCGCAGTCGCAGCAAAATGGCTCCCCCGTCTCGTCCTGCAGGGGGGCGTTGCAGAGGATCAAGTCAAAGGTCTGCCGGGCGACGAGCTGCCGGGCCCGCGCCCCTGAACAGGCGCTCACCACCTGGCCATAGCCCGCCTGTTTCAGCAGGTCCGGCAGCGGTCCGCCGTCGCTGGCGCGCTGCACCAACAGGGCCGTCATCATCGCTCACTCCCCCTTTCCCGCACACGGCCGCCCCTTTAGCGGGGCTGCTGGCCGCCAAGCAGACTGTCCACGACCCCCTGGGGGAGCGCTGCCCGCACAAAGGCGCTCTCCCTGGCCAGCTGCGCAGCGGCGGCAAAGTCCTTGGGCAGGGGGCGCACCCCCCGCAAAATTTCTTTCGGGGCGGTGTAGAGGTTGTGATCGCAGGGGGGGCAGAGGGCCTTTTTCTCCCGCACCCCCTCGGCCCCGGCGCGCAGCAACAGGGCAAAGGCCAGGTAGGGGTTGCAGGCCGGGTCGGGGGAGCGCAGCTCCATGCGGGCATAGGGGCCGGCCGCCGCCGGAATGCGGATGAGCTGGGAGCGATTCTGGTGGGACCAGGAGAGGTATCCCGGCGCCTCGCAGCGGCCCAGCCGCTCGTAGGACTGGGACAGAGGGTTTAAAAAGGCGGTGATCTCCTCCACCCGGTTGAGGATCCCGGCGAGAAAGGCCTCCGCCTCTCGGCTGTGCCCCTGGCCCTGGGCCCGAAAGAGATTGACCCCGTCCCGGTGCAGCGAGAGGTTGACGTGCAGCCCGCTGCCGCTGGCGTCGGGCAGGGGTTTGGGGTCAAAGCTGGCGCAGAGGCCATTTTGCGCCGCCACCACCCGCACCACCGAGCGAAAGGTGGTGAGGTCATCGGCCGCCCGCAGGGGATCGGCGTACTTAAAGTCCACCTCATTTTGCCCCGGCCCCTGCTCGTGGTGGGAGCTCTCGGGGAGGATGCCCATTTCCTCCAGCGTCAGACAGATCTCCCGGCGAATATTTTCCCCCCGGTCGAGGGGCGCCATATCCAGGTAGCCCGCCCGGTCAAAGGGGATCTTGGTGGGCGCGCCGTCCTCCCCCTGCAAAAAGAGGTAGAACTCGCACTCGGCTCCCACCTTGGCAGTGTAGCCCATCTCGGCCAGCGCCCCTTCAGCTTGGCGGAGGAGGTAGCGCCCATCCCCGGCAAAGGGCCGCCCGTCCGGATGGCGGATATGGCAGAAAAACCGCACCACCCGCCCCTGCTGCGGCCGCCATGGCAGAATGGCCATCGTCCCCGGGTCGGGGAAGAGGAAGAGATCCGACTCCTCCACCTGCAAAAAGCCCCGCACCGCCGAGGCGTCAAAGGAGATGCCGGAGGAAAAGGCCCTCTCCAATTGGTCGGCCATGATGGCGATGTTTTTCGGCCGCCCAAAGACGTCGCAAAACGCCAGCCGAATGAACTTGACGTCGTTTTCCTCCACAAATTGGAGGATCTCTCCCACGGTGTAATCCACTGCTACTCCGTCCTTTCCCTGTTTGGCGGGCCCTGTCCCGCCCATCTTGCCCTGTGTCCGCCCTCTCCTCGGCCACAACCAAAAAAAGCGTCCACCGGAGAAGGGCCCTCGTCCCTTCCACGGTGAACGCCTTTGTTCACTTACTGGTGCAAGTATAGCCGATGAAAAAGCCGGTTGTCAACCCATTTTTTGGGCCGATCTGCCCACTGGATAAATTTTTTTTTGCGCCCCCACCAAAGCCCCTATATCGGTCGGGCCCCTCCGTTTGCCCCGCCCTCCCGCCGAAAAAAGGGCGGGCGGGGTGTTGACAACCGCCCCGGCCAGGGGTATACTGGCCGGCATAGAGAAACAGCAAAGGCGCTGCAGGCCCCGACGGGCCGGCAGCGCTTTTTTTGTCTGGGTCTCGAAAAAGCAGGCGCCAGGGCGGGGCCTCTCGCCCTGCCCGGCCGACCTGAGACAGCACCCCACTGCCCGCCGCTGCCCCCGCTCGAGGTGCGCGGTGGCAGGCAAAAAGAGAAAGCAGGGCGGAAAGCACCGCCCAGACGAGGAGGGATCGACTGTGAACACTGTGAGAGAGGTTTTTGGCAGCATGGTCTTTGGCGACGAGGTGATGCGAGAGCGGCTCCCCCGGGAGACCTATCTGGCCCTGCGGCGCACCATTCGGGAGGGGCGCAGCCTGGGGCGGGAAAACCAGGCGCTGGCCGACGTGGTGGCCAGCGCCATGAAGGACTGGGCCGTCGAGAAGGGGGCCACCCACTACACCCACTGGTTTCAGCCCATGACCGGCATCACCGCCGAAAAGCACGAGAGCTTTCTCGCCCCCACCGGGGAGGGGGCGGCCATCCTGGAGTTTTCAGGCAAGGAGCTGATCCGGGGAGAGCCCGACGCCTCCAGCTTCCCCTCTGGGGGGCTGCGGGCCACCTTTGAGGCCCGCGGCTACACCGCTTGGGACCCCACCTCCTACGCCTTTATCAAGGACGACACCCTCTGCATCCCCACGGCCTTCTGCTCCTACGGGGGGGAGGCGCTGGACAAAAAGACCCCCCTGCTGCGCTCGATGGAGGCCCTCAGCCGCCAGGCGGTGCGGGTGTTGCGGCTCTTCGGCGACCAGACCACCCAGCGGGTGAGCACCTCGGTCGGGGTGGAGCAGGAGTACTTTCTGGTGGACGAGCGGCTCTACGACCGGCGGCCCGACCTCAAGTACACCGGCCGCACCCTCTTTGGCGCCAAGGCCCCCAAGGGGCAGGAGCTGGACGACCACTACTTCGGCGCCCTCAAGGCCCGGGTCAAGGGCTTTATGGAGGAGCTGAACACCGAGCTCTGGAAGCTGGGGGTCTACGCCAAGACCGAGCACAACGAGGTGGCCCCCTCCCAGCACGAGCTGGCGCCGATCTACACCACCGCCAACATTGCCGCCGACCACAACCAGCTGACCATGGAGACCATGAAGAAGGTGGCCCGCCGCCACGGCTTTGTCTGCCTGCTGCACGAAAAGCCCTATGCCGGGGTCAACGGCTCGGGCAAGCACAACAACTGGTCCCTCCGCACCGACGGCGGGCAAAACCTGTTGGACCCCGGCGACACCCCGCGGGAAAACGCCCAGTTTCTCCTCTTTCTCTGCGCGGTCATCAAGGGGGTGGACGACTATCAGGACCTGCTGCGGGCCTCGGTGGCCACGGCGGGCAACGACCACCGGCTTGGCGCCAGCGAGGCGCCGCCGTCCATCCTCTCCATCTTCCTGGGCGACGAGCTCACCGCCGTGCTGCAGGCCATTGAAAGGGGGGAGCGCTACGACGGGGGCGGCCGGGGCGAACTGAAGGTGGGGGTGCACGTGCTGCCCAGGATCCCCCTGGACAACACCGACCGCAACCGCACCTCCCCCTTTGCCTTCACCGGCAACAAGTTTGAATTTCGCATGCCCGGCAGCGCCCTCTCCATCTCGGGGCCCAACACCATCTTAAACGCCATCGTCACCGAGAGCCTCGCCCAGTTCGCCGACGAGCTGGAGGGGGCCGAAGACTTTGACCAGGCCTTGGCCGAGCTGTTGGCGCGCACCGTCAAGGAGCACCGGCGGATCCTCTTCTCGGGCAACGGCTACAGCGACGACTGGGTGGAAGAGGCCCAGCGCCGGGGGCTGGCCAACCTGCCCTCAGCGGCCGACGCCATCCCCTGCTTTTTGCGGGAGAAAAACATCTCCCTGCTGGCCAAACACAAAATTTACAGCGAGGTGGAGCTGCGCTCCCGGGTGGATATCCTGCTGGAAAACTACGCCAAGGTGCTCTCCATCGAGGCCCAGACCATGTTGGAGATGGCCCGGCGGGACATCCTCCCCGCCGTCAGCCGCTACACCGGCCAGCTCTGCGCCGCAGTGAGCGCCAAGCGCGCCGTCTCCCCCGCCCTCTCCTGCCGCTGCGAGGAGAAGATCATCGACCGGCTGGCCGCCCTCAGCGGCTGCTTTGCAGAGGCCGTCGACACCCTAGAGGAGGCGCTGCTGGAGACCAAGAACTGCGCCGACTTGGAGGCCTGCGCCCGCCACTGCCGGGAAAAGGTCTTTCCCGCCATGCAGAAGTTGCGGGCCGTCACCGATGAGATGGAGACCCTCACCGCCGCCGACTGCTGGCCCTACCCCTCCTACGGGCAGCTGCTCTTCTCCGAGTAGCGCGCCCCTTCCCGCCTCTTCTGTTCCGGCGCTCTGCCCCACTTCCCTCCACGGGCGGTGAGCGGCGCCCACCCCATTCCAGCTGTCCCCGCCTTTCCCGACAGCTAGCAGCCAAGCACCCCGACAGGGCGGAGCGCCCCTCCCCCTCGCCGGGGTGTTTTTTGCCCTTTTTCCCCGGCAGGGGCGCCGAACAGCGGCAATTGTGCTATACTGAGGGGGAATTCAAACCGCCGTCGGGCCCCTGCGGCCCGCCGCGCCGTGAAAGGAGTGCTTTGCCGTGTATCCGACCCTGCTCACCCTCTCCCCCCTCACCGGGGACACCACTTCCACCCCCACCGGGCTCTACATCGCCCTGGGGGCGGCGGCCGTCCTCCTCATCGCCCTGGGGGTCTTTGCCGTCCTGCGCCGCCACCGGGACAAATAGCCCTTGACGCCCCCTTTGGGGTGCGGTATAATACTGCCGTATTGTGCATTTGCACAAAATAAATGTTTCAATCACTTTGCCGAAAGGGGGGGCTGCTGTGGCGCGCATCAAGAAGTGCAGAGAGGTCTGTTTCGTCCCCCGGTGCAGCCAGTTCTCCCCGCCCCATCCCCAGGGGAGCGTCCGCCTCAGCGTCGAGGAGTTGGAGGCGCTCCGCCTGTCGGATCTGGAGGGGCTCGACCAGCAGCTCGCCGCCGCACAGATGGGCGTCTCCCGCGGCACCTATCAGCGCATCCTCACCGCCGCCAGGCGGCAGGTGGCCGAGGCGGTGGTGGGGGGAAAGGCCCTGCTCATCGGCGGCGGCAGCTACCGGCTGCGCTGCCGGGCACTGGAGGGCCAGCCCCACCCCTGTTGCCAGCTGTGCGGCAAAACGGCAAAAGAAGATGGAGAGGAATGATTTGATGGCAGAGCAATGCACCCACGACTGCAGCAGCTGTTCCCAGTCCTGCTCCTCGAGAGAGCAGGCGGGTCCCGCCAGCTTTTTGGAGAAGCCCCACGAGCTGTCCTCGGTCAAACACGTAGTGGCGGTGGCCAGCGGCAAGGGGGGCGTGGGCAAGTCCTTCGTCACCTCGATGCTGGCCGTCGGCCTGGCCCGGCGCGGCTACAAGACCGCCGTGCTGGACGCCGACATCACCGGCCCCTCGATCCCCAAACTCTTTGGCATCCACGAGCAGGCCCAGTCCGACGGGTTGGGCATCTATCCCGCCCTCACCGGCCAGGGCACCCAGGTGATCTCCATCAACATGATGCTGGACACCGAGACCACGCCGGTCATCTGGCGGGGGCCGGTCATCGCCGGGGTGGTCAAACAGTTCTGGACCGACGTCATCTGGCGGGACGTGGACTTTCTCTTTGTGGACATGCCTCCGGGCACCGGCGACGTGCCCCTGACGGTCTTTCAGTCCCTGCCGGTGGACGGCTGCCTGGTGGTCTCCACCCCCCAGGACCTGGTGTCGATGATCGTCTCCAAGGCGGTGAACATGACGTCCGCCATGCACATCCCGGTGCTGGGCCTGCTGGAAAACATGAGCTACCTCGCCTGCCCCGACTGCGGCAAGCAGATCGAGCTGTTCGGCCACAGCAAGGCCGAGGCGGTGGCGAACCAGTTCTCCCTGCCCTTCCTGGGCCGGCTGCCCATCGACCCGGCGGTGGCCGCCCTCTGCGACGAGGGCCGCATCGAAGAGGTGCAGCTCCCGGCGCTGGACATCGCCTGCGACGCCGTCGAGGCCCTGATGGGAGGCGAGGAGAAGTGATCATCGCCATCCCCACCCTGGACGGACAGGTCTCCCACCACTTCGGCAAGACCCGCGACTTCACCCTCTTCACCGTCGAAGAGGGGAAGGTCGTCTCCACCCGGCAGATCCAAAACCTCATTCACAGCCACGACCTGCTGGGCGACCTGCTCAAGGAAAACGGAGTTGAGCTGGTCCTCTGCGGCGGCATGGGCCAGGGTGCCCAGAACAAGCTGACGGCCGAGGGCATCGCCTTTATCGGCGGCTGCGAGGGCCCCGTTGAGGCGGTCGTACAGCGCTACCTCGACGGGCAACTGCAGTTCGCCCCCCTCCCCTCCTGCGGCTGCGGCGGCCACCACGAAAAAGACGGTCACCACGACAGCTGCCAGGGCGAAATGGGCGGCTGCCAGGGCGGTTGCCACCACTAGTCTTTTTTCTGCACACAGACAAAAAACTCCCCGTGCTCTCTGGCACAGGGAGTTTTTATTTGCTGTATCGGGAAAACTAGATGCCCAGCTCCTTGGCGGCAGCCTGTGCATTCTCGCAGAAGGCGCGCACCTTGTCGATGTCCTTCTTGCCGATGTGGCTCTTCTCGCAGTTGGTCTTGGTCAGGGAGTCGACCCCCCAGGGCTTGACGGCGCGGACGGCGTCGGCCACGTTGTCGGGCCCCAGGCCGCCGGCGATGATGACCGGGCAGGAGGCCCGCTCGACAATGGCTCTATCCCAAGCCCAGTCGTGGGTGATGCCGGCGGCCCCGGTGCCGATAACCCCGGGCACCACCGAGTCGAGGATCAGCATGTCGCAGAACTTGCTGAAGGCGACCGCCCGCTCAATGGCCTCGGGCCCGCTCATGGGAACGGCCTGCATGATCTTCAGCCAGGGGTATTTGGCCTTCCAGGCAGCCACCTGCTCGGGGGTGGCGTCGTCCTCGGCGCCGGAGACGTGCAGCACGTCGGGGTGCAGCTTCTCGATGATCTCGATCTGCTCCTCCGGGGTGTCGTCGATGGTCAGGGCCACCTTGACGGCCCGGTCGCCCACGGCGTCAAAGATGGCCTTGCACTTGGCCATGGCCTCGTCTTTGCTCATGCCGGAATTCTTGGCGGTGGGGTTGACACCGATGTGGTCGGCGCCGGCCTCGACACAGGCCAGGGCCTCTTCAGGGGTCTGCATGGAATAAATTTGGGTGATCATGGGGCGTTCCTCCTTCAACTCTCGAACGGATGGCGGTTCTCGCTTGTTGCCTCTATTGTACCACCGGGCAAACGGCCTTTGCAATCCGCTTTCTGCCGAAATTGGAGGGCGCAAAGGGGCAAAAAAGGCCGGTCATATCGCCAGTTTCTCCATCTTGCCGGACAAATCGCGACCTTTTGAGAAAACTGCCAAAAGAGGGGCTGTTTTCCCCCGCAAAATGCACCAGCTGCGCTGCTTGCCCCCTCCTTTTGGGGGATTCGGCCAATTTGTGGGGGCAAAATCGTTTTTCCGGCCAAACTGTGGTATAATAACCGCAACGCGGTCATTGTTCCGAGAGGGCCGGGCAGAGGGCGCAATCCCTGTTTGCCCCCTGCCCCACAGCCAAATCCCCCGCGCGCTTTGCGCCCGGGAAAGCACGACCGCAAACGGCCGGAGCGCCGCGGCGGCGGGCAGCTTTTGTCCGCCCCGCTCCCCGCCCCTGCCGGCCGATCTCACCCGCTCCGCCGGCACTATCCAGCGCCGGCGCCGCCCGTCACCTTGCAAAGGAGGTTCTCTGCTCATGATCTACGCTGTGGGATGGCTGGTCGCCATCGCCGTCTTCGCCATTGCCGAGGCGGCGACCGTGGCCCTGGTGTCCATCTGGTTTGCCGCCGGCGGGGTGGCCGGCCTCATCACCTCCCTGTTCACCGAGTCCCTGTGGGTGCAGTTGCTGGTCTTTTTCGTGGTCAGTGGGCTGCTGCTGGCCGCCACCCGCCCCCTGTGCAAAAAGTTCTTGAGCGGCCGGTCCCAGCGGACCAATGCCGACATGGTCATCGGCAAAGAGGGGACCATCACCCAGGCCGTGGACAACCTGGCCCCCAGCGGGCGGGTCTTTGTCTGCGGGCAGAGCTGGGCCGCCCGCAGCGAGGGGGGCGAGACCATCCCCCAGGGCGCGGTGGTGCAAGTCTGCCGCATTGAAGGGGTCCGGCTCTTTGTCCGCCCCGCCGACGAGAAACCCCAATAACCAAAACGAGGAGGAGTCACAATGCAATACATCCTGCTGGCGCTTGTCGCCCTGGTCCTGATCATCCTGGTCGCCAACATCCGGGTGGTGCCCCAGGCCAACGCCTATGTCGTCGAGCGCATCGGCGCCTATCGGGAGACCTGGGCCACCGGCCTGCACTTCAAGATCCCCTTTGTGGACCGGGTCGCCAAGAGGGTCTCCCTGAAAGAGAAGGTGGTGGACTTTGCCCCCCAGGCGGTCATCACCAAGGACAACGTCACCATGCAGATCGACACGGTGGTCTTCTTCCAGGTCACCGACCCCAAGCTGTTCACCTACGGCGTCGACAACCCCATGGCCGCCATTGAGTTTTTGACCGCCACCACCCTGCGCAACATCATCGGCGACCTGGAACTGGACAACACCCTCACCTCCCGCGACGTCATCAACACCCGCATCACCACCATCCTCGACGAGGCCACCGACAAGTGGGGCATCAAGGTCAACCGGGTGGAGGTCAAGAACATCGTGCCCCCGGCCGAGATCCAGGACGCCATGGAGAAACAGATGAAGGCCGAGCGCCAGCGCCGCGAGTCCATCCTGCGGGCCGAGGGCGAGAAGCGCAGCCAGATCCTGGTGGCCGAGGGCGAGAAGGAGTCGGCCATCCTGCGGGCCGAGGCGGTCAAGGAACAGAAGATCCACGAGGCCGAGGGCGAGGCCGAAGCCATCCTGATGGTGCAGCGGGCCTATGCGGACAGCCTGCGCCTGCTCAACGAGGCCAATCCCGGCGACAAGGTCATTGCCCTCAAGAGCCTGGAGGCCTTTGAGAAGGTGGCCGACGGGCGGGCCACCAAGATCATCATCCCCTCCGAGATCCAGTCCATGGCCGGGCTGGCCGCCTCCTTAAAAGAGCTGGTCATCGACGGCGGGGAGCAGCAGGCCCAATGAGCCGCTGCATCCTGCTGGCCGACGCCACCCGCGGCTGCCGCAGCGAGGAGGACGCCCACTTCTTCACCCGCGCCGCCGCCGAGGCGGGGGTCAACGGCCTGCTCCTCCCCTTTGCCGTCGCCGAACCCCACTATACCCAGCTAAAAGAGGAGGCAAACGCCCTAGGCATCCTCCTGCTGGTGCTCCCCGAAAAAGCCGAGCACGCCCAGCGCCTGGCAGAGCTGGGCATGCCCCTCTGGCAGCTGGGGAGGACCGCCCTGGACGACACCCCGCTGCTGAAGGCGGCGGGCGCCAGCGGGGCCCCCGTCCTCCTCTGCGCTGAGGACGCCCCCACCGACCTGCTCCGCCAGGCCCTGGTCGCCCTGCACGGCGCCGGCAGTGGCCCGGTCACCCTGCTGCACGGCGCGCCCGCCTTCCCCGCCCCGCCGGAAGAGGCCAACCTGCGGGCGATGATCGTCCTCAAGGGCCGGTTTCAAGAGGGGGTCGGCTACTACGACGGCACCGGCTACGACGTGGTGCCGGTGATGGCCGCCGCCATGCGGGCCGACGTGGTGGAGTTCCCCCTGGACCGCCAGTCCGCCCAGGGGATGCGCGACCCCGACCAACTGGCCGCCGCCGTCTACACCCTGCGCCTGGCCGAACAGGCCCTGGGCAGCGGGGAGCGGTGATCCTTCCCGAAGAGAAAAAGAGCTGTTTGACCGGTTCAAACAGCTCTTTTTTTGCGCCCTGCCATCCCTCTGCCCCCCGGCGGCCAGCTCCCGCGACCACTTCTGTCGGGGTTGGGGAAGGGCAGCGCAGAAGTGGCTCTTTTTCGCCCGGCATCTCCCCCTCTCCCCCTTAAAAAAATAGTTGGCTATTCATAAGAGGAGAGATTGCACCGTCTCCCCCAAAGTCTCAAAGAGGGGGACGCGCTCGCCGGTGGCAAAACGCCTGTGCTCCAGCAGGGCCCCAGGCCGCTACCCCCGTTGCCAGCGCCAGCTTGTCGGAGAGGACATAGCCGCACCGTTCCCCAGTCAGCTGGCCGCCGCAGTCCTTCATCCGACAAGATGGGGCGCCGGCAAAGCGGGGGCGGCGGCGCTCCCCCCGAGCAGAGCTGGAAAAGAGGACAGCCACTCGTCCCGCGGCGGAATGCCGGACACGTCCCCCTCCCCTTGACACGGGGAAATCACGGAGCAGACGGAGCGCAGCAGGGTGTTTGCCGCCCCCTGCTCGATGGAACTGTCCTCCCGGTCCATCTGTCACGCCACCTCCTCGGTCCAAAGGGCCAGCAGCTCGTCCGGGGGTGGCTGTCAGCCGACTGGGGAGAGGGCCGCCGCCCGCTCACTCGCTCGCCCGCTATCCTTTCCCCCTCCTTTTCATGTCTCCATGGGCCTTTGCCGGTGTAGTCCTGTGGCGGGGCGGTTTTCCCCCTCCCACAGGACCTGGGCCAACTGTTCCCGTTTCCAGTGGTTCCAGCGATCCCCCACAGCTCTCGCCAAAACAGAGGGGCATCCAGCCCATCCATTTCCGGTCGCTCAACCTCTTGCCAAGCTGGCTCTTAAAGTGGCAAAACCGCCGACAACTCCTCCAGCGCGGGCAGATACTCCCGGGGTAAGAGGTAAGGGGACCACAGAAGGCGCGAATGCGCGCCGCCGTCTCTCCCCGCACCTCCATGCCCTGGCAGCCCGCAGGCTGCAGCGCTGGCTTTGCGCCAGTTCCTCCGCCTGGTCGGGGAGAAGCGCCCCCCCCAGGGCGCGCTCATTCGGCCGCAGGCGGGAACCCCGCCCTTCCCCTCTCCACCACGGTCTGCCCCAACCGCAAATCAACTGCTGGTCCGCCGCAATCCCCCGCCAGAAGCAAGCCCAAAGTGCAAAAAAGGCGACCACCCAAAGGCAGTCGTCTTTCTCTTTCGGCAGATCCTCCGCCGCTATTTCTTGTTTAGGTCCTTGACCGAGCCCTGCTCGATGAGCCGGGTGCGCATCACCATCTTCTGCCCCAGGTAGCTCTTCTCCGAGGCGATCTTCTCCAAGAGCATCTCGGCCGCCTTCTCCCCCATCTCGTAGGTGGGGCGGGCCACATAGGTGATTTTGGGGGTGGTGTAGTGCACCAGATCGTTTTCGTCAAAGCCCAGCAGGGAGATGTCCTCGCCAATGGCCACCTTGGCCTCGTGCAGCACCTCGATGCAGCCCTTGCAGATGAGGTTGTTGCTGCAGAGAATGGCGGTGACCCCCGCACCGGCGCGATTTCTCTCCAGTATCTTCTGGGTGGCACGGCGGCCGTCGGCCACGAACCAGTCGCCCACGTAGACATTGTCCTCGTCGATGGGGATGCCGTGCTCCTCCATGCAGCTGCGAAAGCCCTGCAGCCGCCCCAGGCCGGTGGTGAACTCCAGCGGTCCGGAGATGTAGGCGATTTTGCGGTGCCCCTTTTTGATCAGGTAGTCGCAGGCGCGGTGCATCCCGCCCATGTTGTCGATGACCACCTCGTCAAAGTCGTCGGCGCCCAGACCCCTGTCCACCAGCACCACCGGCTTGCGGCCGCCCAGATAGATGCGCCCGTCGGTGCAGGTGATGGCGATGATCCCGTCCACCAGGGGGCTGACCACCGAGCGGATGAGCCGCTCCTCGTCGGCCACCTTGTCGTCGGTGGAGAAGACGCAGATGTTGTATCCCCGGGTCTTGCAGACCTTGTCGACCCCGTAGACGATGGAGGCGTTAAATGGATTTTGGATCTCGGGGATGATGACGCCGATCATGTTGGTCTTGCGCTTGACCACCGACACCGCCGCGGCGTTTTGCACGTAGTCGTACTCGTCGATGATCTGCTGTACCCGCCGCCGCGTCTCGGGGCTCACCCGGTCCTTGCCGTTGAGCACCCGGGAGACGGTGGACACCGCCACCCCCGCCTTCTGCGCGATGTCCTTGATGGTAATCTGCTTGGTCTCCACTCTTCACTCCACCTTTACGGGGTCAAAGCCCCTCATTTACTGCCGGTGGCCGACCCCTCAAAAAGCCGCCTGGCAGGCGATATCAAAACGTTTCGCCGCTGCAAGCGCAAGCGTTTTCCACCTATTCATAATATACTGTTGACCGCAAAGATTTGTCAATTCTTTCGCACAAATATTGTATTTTTGCCCGATTTTGTCCTCTCGCAGCCCGTATTTTTAGCGGATTGCCCTTGTCCCCCTTTCTTTTGCCTTGACTTTTTATCTAAAAAGGGCCGCGCTTCTTGGCGCATTTTCCGAATTGTGTAAACGCTTCCAACGGGTGTATAATGAAGGTGTATTTTTACAAACCTGTGTTTGATTAAATTTGATTAAAATAGAAAGGTGTGTTGTACATGCTCAGCAAGATGATCGTCGGCGACGACGGGAGGACCTACCACATCAAACTCAACGAGGAGGACGTCAAGGGCGCACAGTATGCCATCCTGCCCGGCGACCCGGGCCGGGTGCCCAAAATCGCCGCCTTTTTAGACAACCCGCGCAAGCTGGGTGAAAACCGGGAGTACGTCTCCTACGAGGGCTTCTTGGACGGCGTGAAGGTCATTGTCTGCTCCACCGGCATCGGCGGCCCCTCCGCCGCCATCTGCATCGAGGAGCTGCACCTGCTGGGGGTAAACAATTTCATCCGCATCGGCACCTGCGGCGGCATCAACCTCGACGTCATGGGCGGCGACGTGGTGGTGGTCACCGGCGCCATCCGCGCCGAGGGCACCTCGAAGGAGTACCTGCCCATCGAGTTCCCGGCCGTGGCCGATCTGGACATCGCCTACGCCCTGCGGGAGGGCGCCAAAAAGCTGGGCTACCGGGTGCACACCGGGGTGGTGCAGTGCAAGGACTCGTTCTACGGCCAGCACTCTCCCGACAGGATGCCCATCTCCTATGAGCTGCTCAACCGCTGGGAGGCCTGGAAGCGGGCCGGCACCCTGGGCAGCGAGATGGAGTCCGCCGCCCTCTTCACCGTCTGCCAGTCCCTGGGCTGCAAGGCGGGCGCGGTGATGCACGTCATCCAAAACCAGGAGCGGGCCGCCCTGGGGATGGAGAACCCCTATGACCACGACACCGAAAAGGCCATCAAGGCCACCGTCGAGGGCATCCGCTACCTGATTGCCCACCAGTAACGAGAAAAAGAGAACCGGTCGAGTTGTTCGACCGGCTCTCTTTTTTCCCCTCTATCCCCTCTCGTCCAGGGGGAAGAAGGCCTGCTCGTAGTCCTTTACAAAATAGCGCAGGTTGGTTCGCCCCCGCTGCAAGACAACGTGCCCCTCCTCTTCAAGGCGGGCGCGCTGCGCCTCGACGCCGCCGGGGTACTTGGGGTTGAGTTCGCCCCCGGCCTTGAGGGTGCGCCAGTAGGGGGTCTCGTCCCCCTGCCGCTGAAAACTGGCCCAGGCGGCGATGGAGACAAAGATACCCGCCGTGATGGGGTCGGTGAAGTCGGCCCCGTTCTGGGCGGCAAAGTGCTCGCGTATGGCCCCCACCGTGATCACCTTGCCGAAGGGGATCCGCCGCATCACCCGGTCGTAGTCGATAGGCGGGGCGAAGTACATCCTCTCCCCGCCGTATTTGGCCACCGTCCTGGGGTCGGTGACGATCTGGGTCTTGGGCATCCCCGCGTCCCTGTGCAGCATTGCGTTAAAGTCCTTTTTCTCCTCATTTGCCATCTCATTTTCCCCCTTGCACCCCCAGCATAGCGCATTCCTCCCCCCTCTGCAATGAGGCGGTTTGAAAATATCCGCTTTTTTTCAGCGCGGCAAAAAGGGGGCGGGCAGCTGTGGCTGCCCGCCCCCTTTGTCCATTTTCTTTTTTGTGCGGGAAGTGGGTCTACTCCTGCGCCTGCAGGTCCTTTTCATCCCGGGTGACCTGCTTGATCCACTTGTCGCCCCGGGTGCGGAAGTAGCCGTAAACGCCCTTGACGGCATAGTCACACTTGAGGATGACAAAGACCACCAGGGGGGAGAGCTTGAACCAGAAGGCCCCCGCAAAGGCGATGGGCATGGTGATCCCCCACATGATGACGGTGGTGTAGATGAGGATGTTGGTGGCGTCGCCGCTGCCCACCTGCAGCCCGGTGACATAGAGGGACTCGTAGGCAAAGGCGATCATGAAGATGGCGTTGATGACGATCATCTTGTCGGCCATGGCGTAGGTCTCAGGGGCGATGTTGTAGAGGGAGAGGACGAAGTTTTTGATGGCCAGCAGCAGGGCGGTGGTGAACAGGCCCACCCCCATGGCCAGCACGTTGAAGGTCTTTTTCTGCAGCTTGGCCCGCTGGATGTCGCCCGAGCCGATGGTCTTGCCGATGATGACCGAAGAGGCGCCCGAGAGGCCGGCAAAGAAGACCGAGCCGATGCGGTGGAGCACCTCGGCCACCGTGTTGGCGGCGATGGTGGTGGTGCCCAGGCGGCCGAAGATGACCGAGTAGGCGGACATGCCGATGGTGAAGATCATCTCGCTGAGGAGGGAGGGGGCGGCATAGGTCATAAAGTCCTTGAAGAGCAGCTTGTCGCGCTTGACAAAGTCGCTCAGCTTCATCCGCACCTTCTTGTTGAGGCAGAGCATGTGCACCAGCACACAGACAAACTCGATCCCGCGGGCCAGCAGAGTGCCGATGGCCACACCGGTGATCCCCATCTCCGGCAGGCCGAACTTGCCGAAGATGAAGCCGTAGTTGAGGAGGATGTTCACCCCGTAGGAGAGCAGGTTGATCAGCAGCGGGGTGCGGGCGTTCTCGGTCGCCCGGATGGAGAGCATATAACAGTTGCTGACGGCGAACATGGGGTAGGTCAGCGCCACGATGCGCAGGTAGTCGATGCCCGCGTCAATGACCGCCTTGTCGGTGGAGAAGATGCCCATGATGGGGGCCGGGAAGGCGATGACCAGAATGGCCGTCAGCAGGGAGATGAGCACCGAGCAGCGAATGCCGATGGCGATGACCCGGCGGATGGCCTTGGTGTCCCCCTTGCCCCAGTACTGGGCAATGAGGATGGCCCCGCCCAGCGTCAGGCCGCGGAAGATGCCCGAGACGATGTTGAAGGGCTGGTCGGCAATGGCCGAGGCGGACATGGGGATCTCGCCCAGGGCGCCCAGCATGATGCTGTTGAGGGTGGTCACGCTGTACATCAGCGCCGACTGCAGCGCCAGGGGAATGGCCAGGGACAGCACCGAGCCGTAGAAGACCTGGTCTCGTTCAATCGCAATTTTTCTACTCAAATTTCTCTCCCTCTCCTATCTCTTCAAAAACTGCCCTTCCCGCCGCCGCGCGGCGAACGGGCAAAAAAAGGGCGCCGGACCCCATTGGGAAGCGCGCGCAGAACCCGCCTTCGGGCCGACATTTGTAGTGTATCATATCGGTGGCCTTTTTCCAACGCCCACGGCCACTCTGTTAAAAGTTTGTACACATTGGTAAAAAAATCAAAAAAATACTGTCACCATCTCATAAAAAGCGCCATCTGCTCAGAAAAAACGTTGTGCAAATTAACTTTTGCACAGTAGCACGCCAACGCGGCAGCACAAGGGATCACCTCTCCCGGACAGCGGCAGAGCGGGCGACAAAAAAACGGCCCTGTGGCCGTCTGGAGTAGTTCTGTCGGGAGAAGGCGTCATCACATGGCGCGGGCCGCCGAATAGCTGCGCAGCATGCCGGTGTAGACCGGGGCGTAGAGAAGGCCCTTCAAATCGGCCGGGCGCATCAGGCTGAAGTCCTTTTGAAAGCGCATGGTGCCGCTGTTTTCGAGGACATAGGCCACAAACTGCGAGCAGACAAACCGGCGCTTGCACCGCTTGGCCCAGCCGATGGACATGAAAAACAGCCCCGGGTAGTTGTATTTAAAGACCGACTGGTGGCGCAAAAAGAGGTCGATGATCTCCTGCGCGCGGCGGTACTGCTCCTCGCTCACCTCCAGCTGGTAGACGGTGCAGCGGGTGCCGGGCAGCTCCCGGTAGACGCCGCCGTCCTTCTGCTCGCAGACAAAGCCGGCCTCCCAGGGGCGCTCTTTGATGCTGTTGCGGCCAAAGGAGTAAAGGCGGTTCAAGCTGGCGTCCATGGCGATGGAGACGTGGGTGTATTCCCCCCGGGTGACCATCTTCAGCACCTTGGAAAAGCGGGTGCCGGTGTGGGTGAACACCAGGTAGATATAGCGCCTGCCCGCCGGCGCTTGGGCAGACGGCAGGGTCGGGCGGGCCGGATAGGCGACAGCCGGGGCAAGATCGACAGACATGGGCATCCCTCTCATACATCTTAAAATTGCAACTTGCTCTAAAATACCAGAAACCGCCTCCCTCTGGCAAGGGGAAAAAGGGATTTTTCACACATTTTTTCAGGGGTGCTTGCGCTCAGCCCCGCAGCGCGGCCAGCCGCCGGCGGATGGCCGCCAGCGCCTCTTCGGGGGTGCTACAGTCCATCACCGAATTTTCGATGGGGCACTGGCCGGTTTTGTCCCGGTTTTCGATGAAGGGGACCTCGGTCTCGCAGTCCAGCCGCATCCCCAGCTCGGCGGCCAGGTCCAGGGCGGGGCGGCTGGCCACAAAGGCGTAGCAGTCCCTCGCGCCGCAGAGGTAGGCCACAAAGACCGCCGCCTTGCCAAAGACCCGGTCACAGATGCAGAGGCCGCCCTCGCCGCCCAGCTGGGCCTCGTACAGGTCCAACAGGGGGGCGATCCCGTTTTTGTGGGAGGAGAAGAGCACCCCCTCCCCCTTCCCGGCCACGCACTTGTAGCCGCGGTCGATCATCTCCTGTTTGAGCGTCTGTAATATGGTATTCATCCTGCCGCCCGCCTTTCTTTCAACTTTCTTGCAATCGGCGCAAACCGGTCGTACCGTTTTATTGTAATACAACCGCTCCCCCCTTTCAACCGGCAGTTTTCCCCGTGCAAAAGGGGGATGGTCGCCCGCTTGAAAAAGGAGTATAATGGGTGCAAAGACAAGCCACCGGCCACGCCGGCGCGCGAATAGAGGGGGACGTCGATCGTGAACCGCAATATTTACGAGCAGTACATTGCCATTTTAGAGGGGGAACTGGTACCCGCCCTGGGCTGCACCGAGCCCATTGCCATCGCCCTGGCCGCCGCCAAGGCCCGCCAGGTGCTGGGGGAGGAACCCCAGAAGATGGTGGTCTCCTGCAGCGGCAACATCATCAAAAACGTCAAGGGGGTGGTGGTCCCCAACTCCGGCGGCCTCAAGGGGATCGACACCAGCGCCGTGCTGGGCGCGGTGGGGGGCGACCCCGAGCGGGGGCTGGAGGTGCTGACCGCCGTCACCCCCGCCGACCTGCAGCGGGCCAGGGAGCTGCTGGACGCCGGCATCTGTGAGACCGAGCTGCTGGAGGGGGTCTCCAACCTGCAGATCATCGTCGAGGCCTCGGCGGGGGCGCACACCTCAGTGGTGGAGATCTGCTACTCCCACACCAACATCGTCCGGGTCGAGCGCGACGGCGAGGTGCTGGTGGGCGGCGCCGACACCCCGGTGGAGGACCACCTGAGCGAGGCCTACGAGCTGCTGGACCTGGCCGACATCTACACCTTTGCCGAGACGGTGAACTTGGACGACGTGCGCAAGGTGATCTCCCGCCAGATCGAGTACAACTACGCCATCGCCAAAGAGGGGCTCTCCCACCCCTACGGCGCCCAGGTGGGGCGCACCCTGCTCAGCGAGTACGGCGACGACGTCAAGATCCGGGCCCGCGCCTGGGCCGCCGCCGGCAGCGACGCGCGGATGAGCGGCTGCGCCCTGCCGGTGGTCACCAACTCCGGCAGCGGCAACCAGGGGATGACTGTCTGCCTGCCGGTGCTGGCCTACGCCCAGGAGCTGGGGGTCAGCGAGGAAAAGGCCTACCGGGCCCTGGTCCTCTCCAACCTGATCGCCATCTACCAGAAAAAGGGGCTGGGCAAGCTCAGCGCCTACTGCGGGGCTGTGTCCGCTGCGGCCGCCTCTGGGGCCGCCATCACCTATCTCTGCGGCGGCGACTTTGAGGCCATCTGCCGCACGGTGGTCAACACCCTGGCCGACGTGTCGGGGGTGGTCTGCGACGGGGCCAAACCCTCCTGCGCGGCCAAAATCGCCTCGGCGGTGGACGCGGCCATCCTCAGCCACTGCATGTCCCTGCAAAACCGCACCTTTGGCGCCGGGGAGGGGTTGGTGATGAACACCCCGGAGGAGACGGTGCAGGCCATCGGCCGGATGGGCCGGGTGGGGATGAAATCCACCGACGTGGAGATCCTCAACATCATGATCGGCAAATAGGGGGATCCTCCCCCCACTGTGTAAAGAGCGGCGGGCCCCCGCCTTGGGGGGCGCCGCGCTCCTGT